>JAZLLT010000001.1:0-28818 GCA_045598325.1 Clostridia bacterium
AGGAGACGGGGGGATGCGTCACTGTTGCTTCGCAACGGCGTGACGGGAATGAAGGAGACGGGGGGATGCGTCACTGTTGCCTCGCAACGGCGTGACGGGAACGAAGGAGACGGGGGGCGCGTCACTGTTGCTTCGCAACGGCGTGACGGTACAGCGGGGATGGGGTATTCTTCACGATTGCTTCGCAATGCGTGACGGGTACAGCGGATAGGTTGCTTTCAAGTAAATGAAAAGCCCTCGCGGATAGTTCCGCGAGGACTTTTTGTGTTTTTTTATGCGCCGTAGGCGTAGGAGTAATCGTAGTCGTAGCCGTAATCGCCGTAATCGTAGCCGGAGTAGGTCAGGCTTTCGATGATGCCGTTGACCAGTTCGACGATGTTATCGGCGGTCAGTTCGACGCCTTCCTTGGCAGCGAGAGGCTCGAGGGTGGGCAGGATGTTCACGATGAGGGAACCCAGCTCCGTATCGGCCTCGGCACCCGCCATGTACGCCTTGGCAGTCACGGTGATGCTGCCGTCTTCCGCGTAGCCCATGGTGATGAGCACATAGTAGGTCTGACCGGCTACATCGGCGTAGAGCATGATTGAACCGTCTGCCTGCATTGCGTAGCCCGCGGTGATTGTGAAGCCGTTCACATCGATATAGCCCTGAAGGCCGCCGTCCTCGGTGAAGCCGTAGCCCGCGGTGATCAGATACATGTTGTTGACATCGATGATGAGCTGCGCGGCGCCGTCCTCGGTGTAGCCGTAACTGACGGTCACATAATAGGTAGTCTCGCCCTCGGTGGCGTAGACGGTGAAGGAGCCGTCCTCGTTCATCTGGTAACCGGCGGAGAGGATTTTGGTTTCGCCGTTCGCGGTGAGGGCGATGACATAGGCGATGCCGGTTTCGGTGACAGAGGGTGCACCGGTCAGGTTGTAGGTATCTTCGCCTTCGGTGATGTCCGCGGTGAAGGAGTAGGTGGTGAAGTCAACGGTCAGATCGAGAGAGAATGCCTCGCCGAGGTAAGCCGCGTCGGAGTTCGAGGTCAGGATCATTCCGGTGGCGGTGAGAGCGAAGGTGGTGGTGGAGAGCACCGCCATGTCCGCGTCGCGGAGCACGATCTCGTTCAGGGTGAAGCCGTCCTCGGTTTCGGTAACGACCTCGGTCGTGGTCATGCCGTCCTGCTTCAGAACGGCGGTGGCGGTGGTTCCGTCGTAGGTGAGGCAGAAGGACGCATCATCGGTGGTCTCGGTGATGACCAGTATGGGATCTTCGTAACTTGCGGTAACGGTGAGTCCGTCTGCGAGGAGGGTGCCTTCGATGCGTCCGTCCGCGCCGATGTAAAGGTACAGGCTGAGGTTCACATCCGCGGTATCAATGGCCATGAACTTCGCGGCGGCTTCCTTGACCAGCGCCTGGCAGGTGATGGCATCGGGAAGATTCAGGATGCCCCAGATCTTGGCGGAGGCGAGGGCGGTGAACACGGCGGAATCATTGGACAGCGCGGTCAGATACATGCCGACTGCGGCGGTGATGTTCTGGGCGTTGGCGTTGATGGTCATATTGCCCGCTTCGTCGATTGCTACGATGCCGTTCATCATGGCGCACTGCATGATGCGGTTGATCTCACCGTCGGCGACGACTTCGGCGATCTCAAGGTCGGCTTCATAGGCGCCGGTCGCGATGTATTCGCCGATGACTTTGCCGGTCTCGAATGCCTGCTTGGTCGCCTCGTTGGAGTTGATGTAGGCTTCGCCCAGTTTCTGAGCGGCTTCGATGAGGGCTGCCATGGTGACCTTGAAGGCCATGCCGTTGTAGCCGGCGGTGACGGCGGTGAAGTCGGGCGCGATGCGCGCGAACGCATCGATGACGCCGTTCACATTGATGTCTGCGGCGTAGTTGCCGTTTTCATCGGTGCCGAAGCCGAGCAGAGCGGAAAGCAGCTGCTGTCCCATGGCGTTCAATTCCGCACTCACCTTGTAATTGGGCTGAACTGCGGAATATTCGGCGGTGCCGATGCAGGACAGAGCCAGCACGAGGCACAGCACGATGGCAAGGATTTTCTTCATTGTATTTACCTCCGAATATAATATTCTACGCTGCATTATGCCATAAAGCGTTGTGACATTCCACATATGATATGTAAAGTATAAGTTAATTCATATCAGTAACTCAGATATTTCGCGCTGGCGTAACCGATGGAGTAACCCGTGTCCACGCGGCAGAAGGTGCCGTCCGTCGCCAGCAGGGTGACGCCCGTGCCCGTATACAGCACGCCCTTCCTCGCGTAGGAGGTGGAGGGGCCGGTGCGCAGGTTCACATTGCCGGTGGTGCGGGCGGAGTTATAAAAGCGAACGAGTCCGCGGTAGATGTAGGCTTCCGTCCACGCGGAAGCGCTCGTCACACGGAGCCAGTCGCCCACGGCGGAGTACACGGAGATTGACTCACCTGCGTTCAGGGTGTATAATGAAGGGTAGGATGTGGAAGGTCCCGTGCGCACGGTAGCATAGCCGTCCGAGGAACGCACGACCACCCGCTTGCCCGCGGAAGAGGAGAGGGTGCTGCCCATCCGCACCAGAGAGCGGCTCGCGTAGCCGATCCGCCCGCTGTTGTCGCGGACGCGGTACCAGGTACCGTTCTGCTCGAGGATCCACACGCTTTCGCCGTTATACAGCCGCGCCATGGCGGTAAACGAGGTGGAAGGCCCCCAGCGCAGGTTGGCGTAGCCGTCCGAGGAGTAGATGGTGCCGGTTTTGTTGATCACGGTGTCCGTGTCTGCCACGGACGCGTCCGGGACATAATCGCCGTCCTCCTCATACACGCTCTGCGGTTCGGTGTAGTAGGTGCCGAAGGAGATGTACGCGCCGTACATGTAACCTTCCAGCCCTGTGCGCATGACCCGCACCTTGTGCCAGGTGTTGCCCATTTTCAGTATCTGCAGACTGTCGCCGTTTCGCGCCACGCCGAGGATCGGCTGACCCGCGCCCGCCACCGCGCGCACATAGACCGTGCCGTCGGAGGTGGGAGTGACCACGGTGGCGTACTGCGCCGCCGATGCGGCGGAGGAAATGAGGATCACCGCCAGTATCAATATCATCGACAGAAGTTTTTTCATGCCGCTGCCTCCCGTTTTTCAGATGCTTTATAGACGCGGCGGAAAATGAAAAGTTCGCTCCGGAGGGAAAAATCATGCTTTGGAACCGGGAAGAATACATCAGCCACATGACTTTCAAAGGTTCGCCCCGCGAAATGTTCACAGAACTGTTCGGCCCCCTCATCGGGCTTGATGAGGAATGGCGGCGTCAGGGCGCGACGGAAAAGGAAATCGACCTGTCCGCCTTCGGCTGGGACGCGGTGAAATACCGCTTCGTGCCCTGCTACTGCGGCGCGAGGAGCGGCATCATACCCGTCATCCTCTCCGAAACCGAGGATGAGCAGATCTCCATCGACGCCATGGGACGCAAGATGCGCCTGTCCCGCAAGTGCTCCACCCTCCCGCTGCCCTTCACTTACCCCGTTCAGACCCCGGAAGACTGGGACAGAGTGAAAAACTGGTACAAATTCAGCGATGACCGCCTTGATATCGAGGCAATCAAGGGACTCAAAAAACTGAAAGAGGAAGGCACCCTCATCAACTTCTCCATGCCCGGCGGCTTTGACGAGATCCGCTGCCTCATGGGTGAAGAGAACCTCTGCTACGCCATGGTGGATGAGCCCGAAATGATCGAGGACATGCTGGCGACCTTCACCTCTCTCGTAAAGGAAGGTCTTGAGCGCACCATGGAATATGTGGGCGTGGACCTTGTCCATGTGCATGAGGACATGGCGGGCATCTCCGGTCCCCTTATCGGTCCCAAGCATGTGAAGCAGTACATCGCGACCTATTATAAATCGGTATGGGAGACCGCCAAACAGGGCGGCGCGACACTCTTCTCCCAGGACAGCGACGGAAACATGGAAGCGGTCATCGACGCGTTCCTGGAAACAGGACTCAACTGTATGTATCCCGCCGAGCCCAAGGCGGGCATGGACATCGTGAAACTGCGTCAAAAATACGGCACCCGCGTGGCGTTCAAGGGCGGCATCGACAAATTCGCCCTGCGCGGCACCATCGAGGATGTCAAAAAGGAACTGGAATACAAAATGAGCGCCCCGGTGTTGGGCGGCGGCGAGATTTTTGCTCTCGATCACCGCATCCCCAACGGAGTGCCCATCGAAAATTACAGATTTTATGTGAAATACGGCCGGGAACTGCTGGGCTTGCCTCCCGCGGAGGAAGGCGCCCACATCCGCATGGCGTTCTAAATTTTGATCGCGTGGCCGCCCCGCAGGCGGAGCCCCTTGGGCAGGTGGTTTTTGATGACCCCGCCCGAGGATTTGCCCCAGCCCAGCGACAGTCCGCCGCAGGTAATGAGTACCCAGCCATCGGGCGCATCCAGAGTAAGCGCTTCTCCCTCCATGTAGAGAGAGGCGTTTTTTTCATCCAAATCCACGCTCCGCAGCGCCTCATCCGCTCCCATCGCCATGGCGAGGGAATGGGAGGGCTCGAGATATCCTTTGCCGACGCGGCAGAGGGGCAGTCCCGCGCGGACGGTATAGATGCCGCTTTTCGGGGGCAGGGGACAGACTTCGCTCACGAGTTCCTCGCCGTACAGGACGGGATTTGCCGCTTCGCCGAAATCGCCCACCAGTTTTTTGAGGTCGGGAACGAGTTTCACCGCGTTTTTGTCGGGCTTGACGGGCAGGGGATAGCCTTCCGTTTCTTCTCCGTCCCGCTTCACAAGGCACAGAAAATGCCCTTCGCCCTTGATCTTATGGGGCCACAGACGCAGGCAACCGCCCGTGCTTTCTCCGAGCCCGGGCAGGGAAAAATCGACCGCGTGAAAATCGGGATGGCGCGCGAGGAACGCCGCGATGGTTTCCTCGTTTTCCTGCCGGTTGAAGGTGCAGGTGGAATACACCATGCGCCCGCCCTTTTTCACCGTTTCAGCGGCGCTGTCCAGCACATGGGCCTGACGGTCCGCGCAGGCGGCGGGGGAGTCCGGCGTCCATTCGGAAAGGGCGTCGGGGTCTCTCCGGAACATGCCTTCGCCCGAGCAAGGGGCGTCCACCAGCACCGCGTCGAAAAAGCGGGGGAGGGCGGATGCGAATTTTTCGGGGGAAGCGTTGGTCACGCGGACATTTTTGACGCCCAGCCGCTCGAGATTCGAGGACAAAATGAGCGCGCGGCTTTTCACATACTCATTGGAAACGAGGGTTCCTTGTCCCGCCATGCGGCCCGCAATCTGGCTGCTCTTGCCGCCGGGCGCGGCACACAGGTCCAGCACCGTTTCGCCGGGCTTGGGATTAAGCGCTGCGACGGGCGCCATGGCGGAAGCGTCCTGCAGGTAATACGCGCCCGCGGCGTGGAAAACGGAGGCGCCGGGACGGGTGCCGTCCGTGATGTACCGCCCGTTTTCTTCCCACGGAACGGTATCTCCGGAAAATGCCCGCGCCGCCGCCGCGGAGCCTTTTTTGAGGGGATTGATGCGCAGGCAGCGGTAGGCGTCCTTTTCGAGCGCTTCAAAAAAAGCGCCGCTTTCGCCGCCCAGGATCGCCTCGATTTCTTCTGTAAACGCGCGGGGATATTCCATGTTCCGCCTCCGGCTGTTTTATGGGTCAATTCTATCCCCGCCGTTTGCCTCTGTCAAGGCGGGCATACCTATAATTAACATAAAAGAACCGAATAAAACTTGTTTTTTTCGCAGAAATGTTCTAAAATACTATCATACGGATAAACATCCGCAAGTTTTAAGGAGGACGCATTCATGAAGAAAGTTCTTGCAATCGTGCTGGCTCTGGTATTCGTGCTGTCCATGACTTCCTTCGCGGAAGAAAAGACCACCGTTACCATTTGGCACACCTTCACCCAGGATCAGGAAGCTTACCTGGTCAAGGCCGCTGAAGACTTCAACGCTCTTCAGGACAAGTACACTGTGGAAGTTCTCTCTCAGGCTTATTCCGGATTCACCGACACCGTGAAGAACGCTGTCAAGTCCGGCGAAGGCCCCGACATCATCTTCAACTACGCTTCCGAAGCCGCTGAGTATGTGGACCTCGGTCTGGTCGCTGACCTCTCCCAGTACATCTACTCCGAAGAAAACGGCATCGAAGGCTTCGATGGCTCCCTGTCTCAGGGCGTCATGGACGGCGAAGTGAATGGCTTCTCCGACGGCGTCATCCACTACCTGCCCGCCTACACCACCGGCCCCATCCTCTTCTACAACAAGACCATGTACGATGAACTGAACCTCACCGTTCCCGCCACCTGGGACGAGATGGTCGCCAACTGCAAGGTCATCAAAGAGCAGAAGGGTATCCCCGGTCTGGGCTTTGACTCCCTCACCGACTGCGTCCAGATGTTCATCATGGACAGCGGCTGCGGCTACATCGATGTTGCCAACAAGTGCGTCACTTTCGGCACCGATGAAATGAAGGCGAAGATCCAGTGGCTCGTGGACTGCGTGAACGAGGGCTACTTCCTCCTCACCGCTTCCGTTGACTACTTCTCCACCGACTTCAACGCGGGCACCTGCGCCACCTACATCGGCTCCTGCGCCGGCTACCCCTATATCGCTCCCGACGGATTCGAGTTCGGCATGGCGGCAATGCCCGCCGGCAACTGGTATCCTTCCTGGAACCGCGGCCCCATCGCCTTCTACTATAACGATGACGCCCGCGCCGAAGGCACCTACGAGTTCATCAAGTACTTCATCTCCGCCGAAGTCAACCTCGGCTGGGTCAAGGCCGTCAACGCTCTGGCTCCCTACTCCTGGACTCAGGCTCTTCCCGAGTATGAAGAGTATGTCTCTCAGGACACCGCAGCCATCGACGCTCTGAACGCCGTTGCCGCGCACCTCGACATCGCAGGCTCTCTGCCCGCTGTCACCGGTGCCTCCACCGTCCGCAATGAGATCGTTGCCGCCGTCAAGAATGTTGCCTTCAACGGCATGACCGTTGAGGATGCCTGGAATCAGTGCGTTGCCAACTGCAATGCCGCTCTTCAGGGTGCCAACTAATTAACCGGTAAGCAAGGCTTACGCACCCCCGCGGTGCGTAAGCCTTTTTCGGTAAACGGGTACGCCGGGAAGCAGCATCCGCTTCCGTCCGTGCCCGTTTCCGTACCGCGTCTGTCACGCGGCGCGGAAATGTGCACGAAACCTAACCAAGGAGACGATAAAATGAAAGTCAGACTGCAAAACCTCACCAAGACCTTCGGCACGCTCAATGCCGTAGACGATTTCACCGTGGAACTCGCCGACGGCGAACTGATCTGCCTGCTGGGTCCTTCCGGCTGCGGAAAGTCCACCATCCTCAATATGCTGGCGGGCATCCTGCCCGTGACGGGCGGCAAGATCTGGTTCGATGACGATGATGTGACGGACCTCCCGCCCGAGGAGCGCGGCATCGGCCTCGTGTTCCAGAACTACGCCCTGTACCCCCACATGTCCGTGCTCAAGAACATCTGCTTCCCGCTGGAGATCCAGAAAGTTGCCAAGGAAGAGCGCATCGCGCGCGCCAAGGAGATGGCGAAACTGGTGCATGTGGACAGCATGCTCACCCGCAAGCCCAAGCAGCTTTCCGGCGGACAGCAGCAGCGCGTCGCCATCGCCCGGGCTCTCGTGAAGCGCCCCAGGCTGCTGCTGCTGGATGAGCCTCTTTCCAACCTCGATGCCCGCCTGCGCCTGGAGATGCGCGAGGAGATCCGCCGCATCCAGCAGGAGACCAAGGTGACCACCATCTTCGTCACCCACGATCAGGAAGAGGCCATGTCCATTTCCGATCACATCGTGCTCATGAAGGCAGGCGTCCTGCAGCAGTATGACGAGCCGCAGGAACTGTACGACGAGCCCGTCAACCAGTTCGTCGCTGACTTCCTGGGTAATCCGCCCATCAACAACATCCCCGGTACCTACGAAAATGGTGTCTTCACGCCCGACGGCGCGGAGAAGGGCTTTGCCGTTTCCCGCTTCAAGGATGCCGCGTTCAGCGGAAAAGTCAACCTCGCCGTCCGCAGCGAATCCTTCACCATCGCGGATGCGGACGATACCGAGTTTTTCCCTGCCCTCGTCACCAGCGTCTATAAATTGGGCAAGGATGAAATGGCGCAGTTCCAAATCGGCTCCACCGTGGTCCGCGCCTATATTTCCGCTGATTACGGTCTCAGGAAAGGCGAGACCGTGAATGTCGCCCTCAAAAAGCGGGGCGTGTTCCTCTTCAACGCCGAAACCGGCGAACGGCTGTAAGCGGAGGTAAAACACATGATGACATCTACGACCGTGCGCCGCAAAAAGGCGCACAGGGGAGAAAAGCGTGTGCTGACGCACATCGTGCTGTTCTTCCTGCTGGGCGCCCTGTTTGCGGGGCTGGGTCTGTGGGGCAGAGCCCTCACGGATGATGCCCTGCGCGGCAGCGCCGTTTCCACCCGCACTGCCGTGTACAAGGACAAAACGGGGGGCATCGAAGGGCAGTTAAAGCAGATCATGCTTGCCCACACGACCAACGCTTCCCTCATCAACAACAAGGTCCTCTCCGCCAAGCGGAGCGGCGTCAACAACACCATCCAGTCCCGCGCCGAAGCGGGCGAGGATGAGAGCCTCATTCTTATGGACGCCATCGCGGCATACCGCGACAAGGCGGTGGAACTGCTTTCCGACAGCGACGCCGCCGCGGCGGAAGGGATGAAAGCCGCCATTGACGAAGCGGCTCCCGCTATCATCGAAAGCCTGATCTCCAAAGCGGACGAAGCGGCAAGCAGCATCACCGCCGGGGATGTCAAGGGCAAAATGAACGCCGGCAACACGAAGCACTACATCGTCATCTACTATGACAACGCGATGCTCGTGATGGGCATCGTATGCCTCGCTTTCGCGGTTCTGTTGCTCATCCTGTTCCTCGTCAAGGACAGCGACGGACGCGCCCGCGTGGGTGCCTTCATCGAGCCTTACGATTATCTCCTGCCTTTCTTGATCGGCGTGGGCGTGTTCACCCTGTATCCCATGATCCGCGTGCTGATCATGAGTTTTCAGGAGAATTACCACCTGATCGGCAATAACCTGGGTGCCAGCGACGGCTGGGGCATCGGCAACTACCTGTTCATCCTGAAGGGCAACGGCAGGGCGCAGTTCCTCCGTTCCCTGCGCAACACCGCCCTGTATGTGCTCTTCACCGTGCCCATCACCGCAGCGCTCGCGCTCATCGTTGCGTATCTGCTCAATCAGAAGACCAAACTGAACGCCCTGTTCCAGACCGCGTACTTCATGCCCATGGTCACCACTGCGACCGCGGTCGGCCTTGTGTGGAGATGGCTGTTCAACCAGAAGTCCGGTCTCATCAACGCCGTCATCACTTCCTTCACCCATCTGTTCGGCTCTCCGACCAACATCAACTGGCTGCAGACGGGCGCCACGAACCATCTGATCCCCATGACGGTGCTCATTATCTACGGCATCTGGAGCAGCATGCCCTTCACCATCATCCTGCTGCTTTCCGGCCTTCAGAACATCGACGAGAACCTCTACACGGTGGCGAAGGTGGACGGCAGCAAGCCCGCCCGCATCTTCTTCCGCATCACCGTGCCGCTCCTTTCGCCCACCATCGGCCTTGTGCTCATCATCAACTCCATTTCCGCCTTCAAGGTCTACACGGATGTGTTCGTCCTTTGGAGCGGAAAGCCCGAGGATTACCAGATGGAGACTGTGGCGTGGTACATCTACAATAACATCACCTCCACCACGGACGGCCTGCACTCTCTGGGTATCGCCGCCGCCGCGGCCATGGTGCTGTTCGTGATCATCTTCGTGTTCACGATGCTTCAGAAACTCATCCAGCGCAAATGGGTGTACCAGTGAAAAAGGGGGAGTAAGCAATGACGAAAAAGAAAATCGTGCTCATCGCCCTGCTGGTCATCAGCGTGGCAATGACCATCATCACTTATCCCTTCTCCATGGATGTGGTTTCCTACGCGGAGACCTACCAGAAGATCGCCGCGGTCCACGGCGAGGACATGACCCTTGTGGCCGCCATGCGGAGCCTGGACAAGACGCCCGAAAAGATCATCGAGTGGAAAGTCATGGAGACTTCCAGCGAGTATCAGCAACTGAAGGCCATTGACACGAACGCGTCCGCGAAGGTGAACTCCTTCATCACCCGCTTTGTCGTGTTCAATGTCTTCGTTATCCTGAACGCGGTGCTGCTGGGACTGCTCAAGAAACTCAAGTACTGCTTCCTGACCGTGGGCGCGCTGCTTATGGTGTTCCCCTTCTACTGGATGATCGCCTCGTCCTTCAAAACGGCGGGCGAAATGAATCTGTTCCCGCCCACCATGACGCCGAAGAGTTGGACGAATTTCGCCAACTATGCCGAAGCGTGGGAGACCGCGCCATTCGCTACCTACTTCTTCAATTCCATCTTCGTGTGCTTCTGCTCGGTGGCGGTGGTCATGTTCACGACTGTGCTGGCGGCATTCGCGTTCTCCCGCCTCACCTTCCCGGGACGCGACCTCATCTTCACCCTGCTCCTGTCCATGATGATGGTGCCCTTTGAACTGCTGGTCATCACCAACTTCCAGACCATCACGCGACTGGGCCTGCGCGACACGCTCACTTCCCTCATCATCCCCTTCACCAGTTCCATCTTCTACACCTACATCCTCAGGAACTTCTTCATGTCGGTGCCCGACAGCCTGTACTATTCCTCACAGGTGGACGGCTCCACCAACTGGCAGTATCTGTGGAAGGTCATGGTGCCCATCGCCAGCCCGTCCCTCGTGACGATCCTGCTGCTCAACGCCATGGCGTCCTGGAACTCCTTCATGTGGCCGAAACTGGTCATCTCCCGCGATGAGGTGCGCACCCTGCCCTGGGCGCTCATCACCTTCACCACGGAGGTCGGCAGCCACTACGAACTCATCATGTCCGGTGCCACGCTGGTGGTCCTGCCCATGCTGATCCTGTTCCTCTTCGCGAGAAAGCAGATCGTGCGCGGTGTCGCCAGAGGCGGCATCAAGGGATAAACGCAGTAAACATAAAAGCACTCTCCAAACGGAGCGTGCTTTTATATGGGCATTTGCCTGCCGGCTTACGCGGTACAGAATAACGGTACGGTCTATTCGGACCGTACCGTTTCGTTTGGATCAATCAGTTCTTGCCGGGCAGGGGGATGTGGTCGAGGGAGACCAGCGGGATGCCCTTGTATTCCGTGCGCTTTTCACCTTCGGTGAGCGCGCAGGCAATCACGGAGATTTCCACGCCGATTTCCTTGGCAAGAGCGAATACCGCTTCGATGGTGCCGCCGGTGGAGACTACATCATCGAGGAAGCAGAGTTTCTTGCCCACGAAGGGACCGTACTTTTCTTTGCCGATCCACAGTTCCTGCTTGCCCTGCGTGGTGATGGACTGCACGGAAATGCCCTTGGGTTCCACCATGAAACTCTTGCGGCTCTTGCGCAGTTCCAGATATTTGTCGTAGCCGAAGGCGGAACAGACCGCCTGAGCCAGACCGCAGGACTTGGTTTGAACGGTCATGAAACCGTCGAAGGTGTAGGGCGCGAGTTTCTCTTTGAGGCTCTTCGCCGCTTCACGGTTCCATTTGGCTTCGCCGGTCATGTCGAAGGAGTAGATGCGGAAGCCGCCGCCGATGTCCAGCATCTGAAGTTCGGCTTCGCAATCATCCGACAGACGGACGGTGTAAGTCTCGGGAAAATCCATGAGATGCCTCCGTTATGCCAGACCGATGTAAGCGCCGATGTAGCGGACCAGAACGCCGGCAACCATGCCGAGGAAGGGGTTCTTGGTCAGCGCGGTGACGCCCATGGCGACATAACCGCCGATGGTGTTGTCGGAAGTGGCAACGACGGTCTGCAGAGAGGGCACGAAGGTCACGATGAGACCGATGATGAACAGGAAGCCTGCGATGCTCTGGGAGGGCAGATACTTGCCCAGACGGCCGATGACGCCCAGCAGCACCAGGATGCCGGTGACGAACATGAACACGATGCCGCACACGACGGGCCAGGGTGCAGCCGCGGTGCCGGAGATGATGGCCTCGATGGGCGGGCCGCCGAAGATGGCGGAGGGCACATCTGCCAGGGAGTTGATGATGGAAAGATGGTCGAAGTTCTGGGTGGTGCCGGCGATGGAAGCTGTGATGCCGCCGAAGGAGATGTTGGCACCGATGTTGAGCATGACAAGGCTCAGCGCGCCCATGATGACGGAGAGGTTCAGGCAGGGCTTGATGAACTTGAAGTCAGTCCAGTATTCTTTCTTCCAGAAACGCCATTCGGTGGAAACTTCCACGGCATCGCGTCCGTCTTCCGCCATTGCGGAGATGTCAACGCGGCGTTTCTGCAGCAGCAGGAAGTCCAGAGTGGAAACGACGACGGAAATGAAGATGGTCCACACAAGGCGGTTGCCGTTGTTGCGGAAGATGGCGTACGCGGCGAAAGCGGAAACCACGGAAACGATGGTCACGCGCTTTTCCTGACCGAACATATCCAGGCAGACATTGGCGAGCATGAGACCGACACCGGCCATCATGCCGTTGACGACTGCGTCGCCTGCGAACTCGGCGATCTTGGTGACGCCGCCGCACAGACCCAGAACGATCATGAGGACAGCAGCCAGCAGGATGGAGGACACATTGTTGCGCAGGTTCTTCTTGACGCTGGCAACGGTGATGGTCTCCGCCTGACCGGAGATGGGGGTCACGGAGCCGGTAAACAGGTTACCGAAAGCGCCGATGAGGTACGCGAATCCGGCAGGCTTCAGGGCGAAGCCGCGGGTCTGGGCGTACAGCAACTGGGGAACGCCGTTAATGATGACGGCGATCACCGCGAGGATGAACGGGCCGATTTTTGAGAAGAAACCCAAAATAGCCACCTCTTTTCTATAGGATGGAAAAAGTATAGCACCAAAGCGGAATATCGGCAAGCGAATAATATGAACGAATACGGTTAAGTTCATTTTAATGTTCGTAATTACCGTATCATTAACAGATAGTCCGCAAAATATCCGAACATTAACGACGAAAAACACGAACATTTAATAAAGATGAACAGAAACGGAACTTTCTGCCTGTTCCGCGCGTCTAAAAAGTACTGGTAAAATCCGTGCTTTTATGATATAATATCGGTGTATGGTGTAATAAACCGGAAAGGAAGTGTTTTCATGAAAAAAGTCATTGCTCTGATCCTGGTATGTCTGCTTGCGTTCGTCTGCCTTGCGGAGGGAGAATTCCGCTGCATCAATAAGGAGACCGGCGTTGTCCTGAGGAAAGGTCCTTCCGCGGATACCGACCAGATCTGCTTCATCCCCTTCACCGCGAAGGTGGAACTCGTCGGCAACCCCGGCGACGGCTTCACGAAGGTCATCTACAACGGCAAAACCGGCTATGTCTGGGGACAGTATCTCACCGAAGAGGACCTGACGGGCGCGGACTGGAAGACCATGTATGTGACCTCCTACATCGGACTTGTCATGCGCAAGACCGCCAGTTTTGAAGCGGAAACCGTGGCCATGGTGCCCTTCGGCACGGAAGTCACCATGAAGATGGTGGACGATTTCTTCAGTTTCTGCAGCTTTGAAAAGGACGGCGAGGTTTTCGAGGGCTTCCTCTGGAACGGCTATCTTTCCGAGCAGCAGCCCGATGAAGAGACCGCCAAATCCCACCACGAGGAAGTGAAGGATCTGATTCCCGGCGGCGACGACTGGGACAACTGGGCTGATGACGGCTCGCTGGACGACTGGGGAAGCACCTGGTAACCGGCAGGATCGGACGCCCGGACGGCATATCCTCCCAATGAGGGAGGATGCTCCGCTTGCGTAATTGCGATAAAAAACCACCGGAGAAATACTCCGGTGGTTTTTCTTGTCTCCGCCCGGAAGGGACGGAAGCGGATCTGCCTTATGCCCAGGGATTCTCGGTGGGATAGGGCAGGGATTTGGGCTGATTGTAGGCGATGTCCGCGATGCCGAAGTACTTCAGCACTTCAAACAGGGTCTTGCCGACATGCGCGAAGGCAACGGCGCCGTGGTGCGGATAGCGCTTCTGGATGAGGACATGGCGATAGAAGCGGCCCATCTCGGGGATGGCGAATACGCCGATGCCGCCGAAGGAGCGGGTCTTGACATCAAGCACTTCGCCCTCGGCGATGTAGGAACGGAGGTCTCCGTTGCTGTCGCACTGCAGGCGGTAGAAGGTGATGGGGGAAGCGGCGATATCGGCTTCCAGAGTGCCGCGGGTGAAATCGGGGGTTCCGCCGTTTTCGAGCAGACGGTTCTGGATGAGCTGATACTTGACCGCGCGGTCAGCGCACATCTTGCAGGAGGGGGTGTTGCCGCAGTGGAATCCCATGAAGGTGTCGGTGATGTCCACATCGTACTTGCCCTTGATGTCCTCGTCGTAGATGTACTGGGGAACGGAGTTGTTGATGTCCAGCAGGGTGACCGCGTCGCCGGTGATGCAGGCGCCGATGTACTCGGACAGAGCACCGTAGATATCCACCTCGCAGGATACGGGGATGCCGCGGGAAGCCAGACGGCTGTTCACATAGCAGGGCTCAAAGCCGAACTGGGAGGGGAATGCGGGCCAGCACTTGTCGGCGAACGCCACATACTTGCGGGCGCCCTTGTGTGCTTCCGCCCAGTCGAGCAGGGTCAGTTCGAACTGAGCCATGCGCTCGAGCAGATCTTCATAATACTTGCCTTCGCCCATCTCGGCCTTCATGTCGGCGCAGACGGCGGGGATACGGGCGTCGCCCGCGTGCTCTTTGTAGGAGACGAGGAGATCCAGTTCGCTGTTCTCTTCGATTTCCACGCCCAGTTCATACAGGCCCTTGATGGGGGCGTTGCAGGCGAAGAAGTCCTGAGGACGGGGACCGAAGGTGATGATCTTGAGGTTGTGGACACCGATGATGGCGCGGGCCACGGGCGCGAAGTCCTTAATCATCTTGGCAATGTCGGCGGCGGTCCCCACGGGATACTCGGGGATGACGGCCTTCAGATGGCGCATGCCCAGGTTGTAGGAGCAGTTCAGCATGCCGCAGTACGCGTCGCCGCGTCCGTTGATCATGTCGCCGTCGCCTTCAGCGGCAGCCACGCACATGGCGGGACCGTCAAACTTCTGCACGAGCAGAGTTTCGGGAGTTTCGGGACCGAAGTTGCCGAGGTACACGACCAGAGCGTTCACGCCGGCGTTCTTGACATCTTCCAGAGCCTTGAGGGCATCTTTTTCGTTTTCAACGGTGACGGGGCACTCATACAGACCTTCGCCGAATGCCTTGACGATCGCCTGACGGCGCGCGATGGACAGAGCGATGGGGAAGCAGTCGCGGGAAACCGCGATGATGCCGAGTTTCACTTCGGGGATATTCTGAAAGCCCATGGTAAACCTCTCCTTTATAACGATATTCATGACTGACCGCCATGGCGGCGATCCATATACTTATTTTACCATCTTTTCATCAAATAGTAAAGAACTTTTTTATGAAAGAGTGAGACAAAAATCGCACAAAGGGTACCGCGCCGGATGGCGCAATTTTACGGAACACGGATCAACACGGTCTCACCGTCTTGATCACGCAATTCGATTTCGTTTTCCGACAGGACATGGATGTATACATACTCCGCGGGAGCAAGTACAGTCCCGCTCTCGTCAATGAGCCCGAGCAATGCGCCTTCTTCGTCATAGTCGCGGATATCGAATCCGTGCAGAGCCATAACGCCTGTGGAGAAATCCTGAGGAAGATGGATGTAGTCCTGATCCGGTGCCGGCTGCGCGAACAGATATACTCCTTTCCTGTTTGACCAAATGAGAGGAATCAGTTTATTGTAAGGACCCGAGATAATGTGTCCGTCATTGCCTGCGAGGTACATTTTTTGATCATGCCAAAATGCAAATGCTCCGGGTCTCCCGTTTTCAATATTGTAATCGCAAAAGAAACGCGGGGACTTTGGCACAAGAACACTGCCGAGAAACGCGCCTGTCGAAAGATCATAGATCGAGTAGTAATGATCGCTGTTCTGCGGGCTTTCGAGGATGATCACGATGTTGCCGTTCGAAGTTTCGTACCGGAAAAATTTGTTGTCTGCCTCGTCGATGGACAGGATGAAATCCTCCCGGTCCGCGTCGTATACGAGAAGACGGTCTTCATCATTCATGAAAAACAGATTGCCGTTCCGATACATATAGGAGTAAACACGGTCGAGCAGTTCACGCCCGTCACGGGTGATGATATTTGCGGTATAACTGAACCAACCGGGATCCTCCGTGTAGCAGATCGCATAGGGTGTCCCCGCAAAATCGATATTTTCGCACAGGCCGTGAACGAGTTCAATGGGGCGGCCGTTTTCCAAAAGATACAGCTCCGCGTCTGTCAGAACGAGGGCAAGGACCCGCCTGCCGAAACTGTCTGCGGATTCCGCACCGGTAAGCAGTGTCTCACCGTTTTGACGCAGGGTGATATACTCGTATTCATCGGTTGTGGTAAGCAGGCAGAAGTTGAAATCACCGATGCGGTAGACCTGTGTTGTGAGGTTGTCAGCGACCGACATTAACACGGATTCTTCCTTTGCTTCGATCAATTCCAACCGGAACTCCCTATCGCCCCATTCATCGGGCTCGTATAACAGAGTTAAGCCGTCCTTCTTTTCAATGGTGCCGCCGAAAAATCGGTAATATCCCTCCCAGACATCCCCGGGTTCGGACTGCTCGGACAAAACAGTATACCAACTGTCACCGAGATGCCGTTGAGAGAGGATGTCCTCTCCGCCCTGGTAATCACAGTATATACCGGGAGCGTGTTCGGAAAAGATGATCTCGTCCGCCGCGAGAAATTCTCTGTAGTCTTTGCCGTGCAGAATATCTCCCGCGGCGATGTCTGCCTCGATGCCGTACCATGTATCTTCATTTGGAAGGGCAAACACCTCGTCGATATCATCCCGATTGTTCATCCATTTGTCGGGAGTACGGACGATGATGTAATCTCCAAAGTCAAATGCTTCCGGCATATCGTGACCGGGATAAATCTCATCCGTACAGATGGTGCAGGGAAAGAGCCCCTCGATGGAATCAATGGGGGAAAGGTCCGTGCGCCCGCAGCAGTTCAAAGCTCTATGGTAATAGATATCACCGGAGCCATAGCAGGATTCAATCTCTGCGGAAGCGGCTGCTGCAATGATGACTATTGCCAATATGGCGAGAACGATATATCGCGATGAATGTTTCATGGGACACCTCCTATGATTACTGATTATAACATGGATTCAAGC
This sequence comes from Clostridia bacterium, assembly GCA_045598325.1. Taxonomy (GTDB): domain Bacteria; phylum Bacillota; class Clostridia; order Christensenellales; family Aristaeellaceae; genus RUG14130. The sequence continues at coordinate 17,289 of JAZLLT010000001.1, forward strand.
ATGATACAAGACCGGGAATGTGTCCCCGTGTCAGCTCTTTGGTCATAGCCGTATATAGTCTTCGCCCGGAACACAAATAGGCGGTTGAAATGAGAAAACACTTGTGCTATAATGAAACAAAGTATTTTTACGAGGTGACGGATATGAATTTTGAGCGCGCTTCTCTGGGCATCGAATTGGGCTCTACCCGCATCAAGGCGGTGCTCATCGATGAACACCATATTCCCGTGGCATCGGGCGCCTTTGACTGGGAAAACCAACTGGTCAGCGGCATCTGGACCTATTCCATGGATACCGTGAAGACGGGCATCAAAGCCTGCTACGCGGCCCTCAAAAAAGATGTGAAGGACAAGTTCGGCGTGGTCCTCACGAAGGTGGGCGCCATCGGCGTGTCCGCCATGATGCACGGCTATCTGCCCTTTGACAAGGACATGGTGCAGCTGGCCGAATTCCGCACCTGGCGCAACACCATTACGGGCGAGGCCGCGGAGAAACTTTCCGCCCTGCTCGGCTTCAATATCCCCCAGAGGTGGAGCATCGCCCATCTGTATCAGGCGATCCTGAACGGGGAAGGGCATGTGAAGGACATCTCTTACCTCACCACGCTCGCTGGCTACATCCACTATCTGCTTACCGGCGAAAAGGTGATGGGCGTGGGCGAAGCCAGCGGCATGTTCCCCATCGACAGCGCGAAGATCGACTACGACGCGGAGATGGTCGGGAAATTCGATTCCGTGAGCGGTATGCCGTGGAAACTCAAGGAGATCCTGCCGAAAGTCCTGCCCGCAGGCGCCTGCGGCGGATACCTCACCAAAGAGGGTGCACTTTTCCTCGATGAGGCGGGTGATCTGTTGCCCGGTATCCCCGTGGCTCCCTGCGAGGGCGACGCGGGCACCGGCATGGCGGCGACCAACTCCGTGCGCGAGCGCACCGGCAATGTGAGCGCGGGCACCAGCGATTTTGCGATGATCGTCACCGACCATCCGCTGGGCGTCCACCGCGAGATCGATATGGTGACCACGCCCGCGGGCGCACCCGTCGCCATGGTCCACTGCAACAACTGCACCTCCGACATCAATGCGTGGGTGGGGCTTTTCGGTGAATTCGCTTCCGCCATCGGCGCGGAGATCGGCAAGGGCGACCTCTATACCCTGCTGTTTAAAAAGGCGATGGAAGGCGACAAGGACTGCGGCGGACTGCTCTCTTACAATTATTTCAGCGGCGAGGGAGTGACCGATCTGAACGAGGGCAGGCCCCTTGTCCTGCGCAAGCCCGACGCAAAGATGACCCTTGCGAACTTCATGCGCATGAATCTGCTCTCCGCGCTTGCCACCCTCAAAATCGGTCTGGACATCCTGACCAAAAAGGAGAGCGTCGCCATCGACAAGCTCTACGGTCATGGCGGTTTCTTCAAGACCCCCGGCGTGGGACAGATGCTGCTCTCCGCCGCGGTGAACGCGCCCGTTTCCTGCATGGAGACGGCGGGCGAAGGCGGCCCCTACGGTATGGCGCTGCTGGCGGCATACATGCTGAACAAGGAAGAAGGGGAGACCCTGCCCGATTATCTGGACAATAAAGTTTTCGCGGGTGCGGTTTCCACCACGCTCATGGCGGACGAGAGCGACATCGCGGGCTTCAATGCCTTCCTGACAAATTACAAGGCGGCATTCCCCGTGGAAAAGACCGCCGTGGAGGTGTTCTGATGCTGGAAAAACTGAAGCAGCAGGTGCTCGAAGCCAACCTGCTCCTGCCGAAATACAACCTCGTGACCTTCACCTGGGGCAATGTGAGCGGCATCGACCGCGAGAGCGGCCTCGTGGTCATCAAGCCTTCGGGCGTGCCCTATGACGGCATGACCGCGGAGGACATGGTGGTCGTGGATCTTGACGGCAAAGTCGTTGAGGGCAAATGGAAGCCCAGCAGCGACACGCCCACCCATGTGGAACTGTACAAGGCGTTCCCGGAATGCGGCGGCATCGTGCACACCCATTCCCGCTGGGCGACCACTTTCGCGCAGGCGGGTCTGGACATCCCCGCCATGGGCACCACGCAGGGCGACTATTTCTACGGCGACATCCCGGTGACGAGGCTCATGACGCCGGAGGAGATCGGCGGCGCGTATGAGAAGGAGACCGGCAAGGTCATCATCGAGACCTTCGAAAAGCGGGGCATCGATCCCGCCATGGTGCCTGCCGTCAATGTGCAGAGCCACGGACCCTTCGCCTGGGGCAAGGACGCCATGGAAGCGGTGCACAACGCGGTCGTCATGGAGGAAGTCGCCTTCATGGACTGGCATGCCATGACCATCAACCCCGGCCACGGCAGAATGCAGCAGGAACTGCTGGACAAGCATTATCTCCGCAAACACGGCAAAAACGCGTACTACGGACAGGGAAATATGTAAATACAGACAGAGAACAACCGCGGACCGGATGGCTCGCGGTTGTTCTTTGTTTGAATGTCAGCCCGGGGGATCAGGTCTTGATCTTGCCGGCGGGTTTGCAACTGGGGCAGGCTTTGTAGCCGTGGGACAGGGCATACTCGAGGGTGACGGTGGTGCCGCCGGAGAAGGACTGTCCGCTGCACTTGGCTGCGGTGTGGTAGTAACTGCCGCCGCCGTTGCCCAGTTTGATGTACACGACGCTCTCCGCGGAAGCGGAGGCGTTGTTCGTGGTGTTGGTGGTTCCGGCGCCGTTGGTCGTGGTGACTTTGTCGGTGCCGGTCGCCTTGAAGCCCTTATTCAGGGAGTAGGCGCAGGAGGGGCAGGCGGTCTTGCCGTATTTGAGCGCGGTCGCCGCGGTGACGGCCTGCGCGCCGCTCATCTTGGAGCAGGTGCTGTCGGTGTGGAAATACTTGCCGCTGGTGGTGGCGAACACAGTCACGCTGCCGGCCTGCATGCAGGTGGTGCAGGGGGACTTGCCCGCGGCTACGGCCTGCGCGTAGGTGGTGTGCTTGGCGTTGGCCATGCCGGAGCAGTTCGCCTTGGCGTGGTAGTACTTGCCGTTATCGGTGTAGTACACATAGGTGTACTTGTCGGTCGCGGTCGTGCCGCTGCCGTTGTCCGCGGTGCCGGAGGCGAACATCTTCGCGCAGGTGGGGCAAGCGGCCTTGCCGGCGGAAATGGCCTTCTTTGCGGTGATGTAGGACGCGCCCTTCATGCCGGAGCAGTTCTGCTTGGTGTGGTAGTACTTGCCGTCGGTGGTGGCGAACACATAGGTGTTGGACTTAGTCACGCAGGATTTGCACAGTTTCTTGCCCAGTTTGATGGCGGAACTGATGCTGCCCTGAGTAGCGTTCTTCATGCCGGAGCAGGTGCTCTTGACATGGTAGTAAGTGCCGTTGGTGGTGTAGTAGACCTGAGTCTCGGTGGGGATCTTACCGGTGATGTTGGTCGCGTTGCCGCCGATACAGGTGGGGCAGGGATTCTTGCCGGACTTCTCCCACTCGGCCTTGGTCTTGGTGACGGCATTCTGCATGCCGGTGCAGTTGCTGATGCTGTGGTAGTACTTGCCGCCGGCCGTGCCGTAGTAGCCGATGCAGACGGGGCAGGCGGTCTTGCCCGCCGCGATGGCGTTGGCTTCGGTCACGGTGCTCGCGTTGCTCATGCTCTGGCAGGTGGGATTGGTGTGATACCAGGTGCCCTTCGCGGTGGCATAGAAGGTGGTGGCGATTACGGATTCGCCGTCCACATAGTTGTTCACGCCGCCCGCGCAGTCGGGGCAAGCGGTCAGGTTGCGGGAAACAGCGGTGTCGAGGGTGACCTTGGAGGCATTCTGCATGCCGCCGCAGTCGCTGACGGTGTGGTAGTACACGCCGGAATTGGTGACATAAACGAAGGAGTTGCTGTGGACGGTGCCGGGAGTGGTGGTGCCGTCACCCACATGTGCGGTGGGAGTGGGGGTCACGCCTTCATCGGGCTCGGTCGTATCGGCAGGCTCGGGCGTGGCATTCTGGGCGGTGGGGACGGGATTGAACGGAGTATAGGGATCCAGCGGATCGGGATCGCTCTTTTTGCCGGGCAGGAGGATGATCGCCCACAGGATCAGGCAGATGACCGCGACAATGGACCACTTGATGCGGGTTTCTTTGTCATATTTCTTTCCGAGCCACAGCCAGAGGAGCGCAACGATGGGCAGCAGGACGCAGACGCCGATCAGGATATACTTGTTCTCCATCCAGCCCTTTACGGTTTCGAGCCAGGCGGGGGAGGTGTTTTCGTCCTCATAATCCTCGTCCTCGTACTCTTCATCGTATTCGTCGTATTCTTCCGCTTCGGCGGGTTCTTCTTCATATTCGCCGTCGAGGTTTTCGAAGATGGCGGGGTTATAGCCGAGTTCGTCCTCGTCCTCTTCCTCGTCGTACTCTTCGTATTCGGTTTCGTCGTCTTCGTCGCCGTAGGCGTCCTCTTCCTCGTCGTACTCATCGTACCCGTCGGAATCTTCGCCTTCCTCGTCATACTCGGCGTCGTCTTCGTATTCGGCGTCTTCGTCCTCATACTCGACTTCTCCGTCGTACGCTTCTTCGGCGTCGTCGTACGCTTCTTCGTCTTCGTACCCGGTTTCTTCGCCGTCCTCTTCGTACTCGGCGTCTTCTTCCTCGTACTCATCCTCGGCGAGATATTCGTCGTCGTACTGCTCCTCTTCTTCCTCGATGAACTCCTCCTCGTCGGAGAAGTCCTCTTCCTTTTTCACGAAGGGATTGTGCTTGGCGATGCTGTCTTTCAGGGAATTAAAATCAAACTTTGCCATATTCTCTCCTCACATTCATAGCATGGCTATCAATATGTGTACATACTATACGCCTATGATACACCAAGATGAGAGGAAAGTCAATGTTTTTGAAAGAAAAATTTCATAGATTTGAAATATTTTACCTGAGAATAAAGATACCGGCGTAACAATTGCCGCGATGGCGTAAGAAAAGACCGGAGGCTTGCTCCGGTCCGTCCTGTCATTCGTCCAGTTTGCCTTTGAGATCTCCTTTTATCATGGGCGCGCGGCGCTTGTACTTTGTGCTCATCTTCACCCATCTGCCGGATTTGGCGCTCCGTTCAAAGCCCGTCATGGCGTCGAGCACATGGAAGGTCTGGTTCCAGTCCGCGCGGGCGGGGCGTCCGGTGCGGATGGCAACTGCCATGTCGTCAAGTCCCAGTCCGCGGCTGTTTTCCTTATAATCGTACAGGAGCGGCACTTCGCGCACTTCGCCGTCTTCGGGGCGGAACAGTTTCACGGGACCGCCGAAGGTGTTGGGGTCGGGCACGAACAGCGTTCCGCGGCTTCCGTAGATCTCAAAACGCGCCTGATAGGGATAATAGGCGTCGAAGGTGGTGAACAAGGTGCCGATGGCGCCGGAATCGTACTTGATGGTGCCCGCCACATAGGTGTTCACATTGACATCGATCTCCGTGCCCGCGAAAGGCTGACTGGTGATCAGACGCTTTTCAAAGGATTTTTTGCTTGCGCTCATGACGGAACTGATACCGCCGCAGAGGTTGATGAGCGCGGTCAGGTAGTAGGGTCCCATGTCGAACATGGGACCGCCGCCGTGCTGATAATAGAAGTCGGGGTCGGGATGCCAACTCTCGTGTCCGCGGCAGATCATGAACGCGGCGCTGCCCACGATGTCGCCGATGTAGCCGTCATCGATGAGGCGGCGGCAGGTCTGGATGCCCGCGCCCAGGAAGGTGTCGGGGGCGCCGCCCAGCATGAGCCCCTTCTCTTTGGCGATTCTCACCAGCTCCAGTCCTTCCTCAAAAGACGCGCCCAGGGGCTTTTCGCTGTACACATGCTTGCCCGCAAGGAGCGCCGCTTTGCTCACCTTGAAATGCTCATAGGGACGGGTGAGGTTCAGAACGAGTTCCACTTCGGGATCGGCAAAGGCGTCGTGCATAGTCTCGTAGATTTTGGGCACATTGTACTTTTTCCGGGCTTCCTCCGCCCGTTCGCGGACGAGGTCGCACACGCCGATGAGGCGGATGTCCCGGAAGGTCTTCGTGATGTTTTCCAGATAGATGCCGCTGATGCAGCCCACGCCGATCATGGCAACATTGACAGGCTTCATGGCGTTTCCTCCTCAATACATCTTGGCGTTGTTCTCGAACCGCTCGGTGGTGAGACCGTTGTCGATAGCATACTGCTTGCCTTCGCCTGCCCAGACCAGTCCCCGCTCCATGATGACGGCGGCGCTGGGCGACTTGTCGAACACATCGTCGTGATGGCCGAGGGAGGTGTAGAACACGCGGCCGTTGCCCCAGTACTTCGTCCACGCCACGGGCATGTCCACGGGCTTATTGGAAATGTGATAGTAATTGACGACGGGGAAACGGGTGGTCGCCAGCACTTCGATGGAGGGATCGATGTGCAGGTAGTAGTGCTCGCTGCACACGGGGAAGTCCTCGATGCCTTCCATGATGGGACTGGAGCCGTGGCGGATGTTGACGGTGTAGTTGATGCCGTCTCCACCGGGATGGGAGATCCACTGGCCGCCGGTCATGAACTGCCATTCCGTGTCCTCGCGGAAGGAGTCGCACATGCCGCCGTGGCAGCCCGCAAGACCCGTGCCGTTCGCCACGGCCTTGCTGATGTTCTGGCACTGTTGCCGGGTGATGGTGCCCATGGTCCAGCAGGCGACGATGAGGTCGAGCCCCATGAGTGCCTCCGCGTCTTCCGCTGCCTCGAGGGAATCCTGTATGGTCACTTCATAGCCGTGCTTTTCCAGCATCGCCTTGAAGCGCTTGCTCGTGAGTTTCGGCTCGTGTCCGTCCCAGCCGCCCTGGAAGATCCATGCTTTCTTCATTGTGATAAACCGCCTTTCCTTCCGATTGTATTCTTTGAAATGAAAATCCGGCAAAAAGAAACCTTTTGCCGGATAAAGTTACTTGCTGATGAGCGCCTGCACATCGGCGACGGTATGCAGCTTTGCCAGTTGACCGTCGCTGACGGTCATATGGAATTCGTCCTCAAAGTCCATGATGAGGGAAACCATGTCGATGGAACTGATGCCCAGATCCGCGATGATGTCGCTTTCGGGCTTGATGTCTTCCGGGGCGGTATCCGTATAGGATAAGATGAGGTCCAATAATCTGCGGTCCATGCTCCGACCTCCTTGAGAGATTAGGTTGATTTTATCACAAAAGGACTCGCCGCGCAAGTGGCGGACGCGGATTTTTTCACGGTTTCCGCTTTGTCTTTACCTATTCTTATTATACGCTTCTTTATAAAGTCAAGGTTTGGGTTTGAAAATCCGCGCGGGATATGCTATAATTTATCTGTATGCGCATAACGATCCGCTCTATGGCGGAGAAAGAGGATATCCTTTGGAAAAACAGAAAATGCCAAACAGAGGTTCGGGCTTTGGAAAGACCCTGCTGGTGTACGCCGTCATCATCGCGTGCATCTGCTTTGTCGTGTTTGCAATCGGTTCGCCCACCAAAGCGAAAGAACCCGATGAACTGACCTACTCCGAACTGCTCACCTATGTGGAAAACGATCTGCGCGCGTCCCGGGGCGAGACGGTCGAAGACAGCAAAAAAACGGTCCGCAGCGTCATTCTGGTGGAAAACGAACTGATCGGTATCTGCGACGGTTCTACCATCCCCGACAGCGCTTTTTCCACGAAGAACTATGACTTCCACGCGGTACTGCCCTCCGCAAACCGTTTCTATGAGGACATTGCCGCCATCTATGAGACGGTCAGCGGTGAAAAGGTGAGCCCGTCTCGATATGCGTTCACCTTTGAGACCAGAGAGCCCAATGCGGGCATCTTCTGGCAGATCCTGCCGTCCATCCTGTCCCTTGCCCTGTTCGTCTTCTTTGTATGGTTCATGCTCAGAGCGCAGAGAGGCCAGAACAACGGCATGAACGGCTTTGTCCGCGGGCGCACCAAGTTGACCGATCCCGCCCACAACAAGATCCGCTATACCGATGTGGCGGGCGAGGACGAGGAAAAAGAAGAACTCAAGGAAGTCGTGGACTTCCTGAAGGCTCCCGAAAAGTACACCAAGGTAGGCGCGAAGATCCCCAAGGGCGTGCTGCTCATCGGCCCTCCCGGCACCGGCAAGACCCTGCTGGCCAAGGCTGTGGCGGGTGAAGCAGGCGTGCCCTTCTACACCATCTCCGGCTCCGAATTCATGGAGATGTATGTGGGCGTGGGCGCCAGCCGCGTGCGCGACCTGTTCGATCAGGCAAAGAAAGCGGCGCCTTCCATCGTATTCATCGACGAGATCGACGCCATCGGACGCCAGAGAGGCGCGGGCCTCGGCGGCGGCCACGATGAGAGAGAGCAGACCCTCAACCAGTTGCTGGTGGAGATGGACGGCTTCAATCCCAATGAGGGCGTCATCGTCATGGCGGCGACCAACCGCAGCGACATCCTCGACCCGGCGCTTTTGCGCCCCGGCCGCTTTGACCGCCAGGTACTGGTCAACTACCCCGATGTGAAGGGCCGCGAAGAGATCCTGAAGGTGCACAGCCGCAATAAGCCCCTTGCATCCGATGTGGACCTCCACTCCGTCGCCGTGATGACTCCCGGCTGCGCAGGCGCGGATCTTGCCAATATCCTCAATGAGGCGGCGCTTCTGACCGCCCGCAAGAATGAGGACAAGATCACCATGAGGAACATCGAGGAAGCCATCAACCGCGTCGAAATGGGCATTGAGAAGAAGTCCCATGTGATCCCCGAAAAGGACAAGGAAATGGTCGCCTATCACGAAGGCGGTCACGCCATCGTGGCATATCTGATCCCCGAGTGCGAAAAGGTGCAGGAGATCACCACCATCCCCCGCGGCATGGCGGGCGGCTACACCAAGTATCTGCCCGATGAAAAGACCCGCTACTATTCTGCCAGCCGCCTGAAGGCACATATCGCCAGCGCGATGGGCGGTCTGTGCGCGGAAGAACTGGTGTACGGCGAGGCTACCACGGGCGCCCAGAGCGATCTGAAGGGCGCCACCGGCATTGCCCGCGCCATGGTCACCGAGTACGGCATGAGCGAACTGGGCCCCATCTACATGGCGGGCGAACACGAAGTGTTCCTGGGCAGGACCTTCTCCCAGACCAGCGCGGGTCTGTCCGAGAAACTGAATGCCGAGGTGGACACCGCCGTGAGGAAGTTCCTCGATGAAGGCAAGGCCACCGCGACCCGTCTGCTTTCCGAAAACCGCGAGAAACTGGACGGTCTGGTCAAACTGCTCATGGAGAAAGAGCGCCTGAACCGCGAGGAGTTCGAGTCCTATATGGAGGACCGACCCTATGACGCCGCCCGCGCCGAAGCACTGCGCTACGGTAAGGATGTGGCGCCCGCCGCGGCAGAGCCCGAAGCGGAACCCGAACAAAACGAAGAAGCGTAAAGCAAAAGGAATCCCCCGCACCGTCGTGCGGGGGATTCGTATGTATGCGGTCTATTTTTTCGCGTACTGGTAAATCAGTTCCACGATCTTCTTTGCCGTGTCCTGCCGCGGCTCGCGGTTCATGCTCTCAATGAGTTCGCCGCGGTTGCGGTAGACCTCGATGATGCGTTTGACCAGCGTCTCCTTGGTCAGGTCCTTCTGGTCGAGCACCCGGGCAAAGCCTCTGCGCTCGAAGGATTCCGCGTTCACGATCTGGTCGCCGCGGGAAGCGTCATTGGGGTAGGGGATGAGGAGGGAGGGCTTGCGCAGCGCCAGCAGCTCACAGATGGAGTTGGAACCGGCGCGGCTCACGACGATGTCCGCGCAGGCGAGCGCGTCCGCCATTTCGCTGTTCAGATACTGGGTCTGGACATAGCCGGGCGTGCCCTCGTATTCATACTCCATATTGCCGTTGCCGCAGATGTGCAGCACCTGGAAACACTGGGTCAGCTCGTCGATGGCACCGCGGACCGCGCGGTTGATGGACTGCGCGCCGAGGGAGCCGCCCATTACCAGCAGGATGGGCTTGGAATCGTTGAAACCGAAGGTTTTGAGACCCTTTTCACGGCTGCCTTCCAGCAGTTCCCTGCGGATGGGCGCGCCGACATAGATGCCCTTCTTGCCTTCTTTTTTTGCGGTCTCCGGGAAAGTGCAGAGGACAGCCTTGGCAAAGGGCTTGCACAGTTTGTTGGCAAGACCGCTGGTCATGTCGGATTCGTGGATGAGCACGGGCACGCGGTTGAAGTGCGCGCCGACCACCGCGGGATAACCCACATAACCGCCCTTGGAGAACACGATGTCGGGCTTCAGGGAACGGATGATCTCCGTGGCCTGACGGATACCCTTTGCCACATGGGCGATGTCGCTGATGTTCTTTTTGTCGTGATAGCGGCGCAGTTTGCCCGTGGAGACGGCATGATAAGTCACGCCCTCAACAGAACCGATGATGTCCTTTTCAATGCCTTCCTCGGAGCCGATATAGTGCACTTCGTGCCCGTCGGCGAGGAGGGTCGGCAGGATGGCGAGGTGGGGCGTCACATGTCCCGCGGTGCCGCCGCCGGTGAGGATGATTTTCATTGCAGTGCGTCCTTTGCGAAAATTCTGATAATACTATAATTATATCATATAGACCTATAAATAGTTTTAATACAAGGTAAAAACACGGCGAAAGTTTATTGCAGACCGCTCTTTCTTTCAAGGAAAGCGCGGCAGGAGTCCATGCCGCACGCGGCCGCGTCAAGGGTGCCGAGCCCCCGCGCGAGGCCCATGGCGATGCCCGCGGTCAGGCTGTCGCCCGCGCCGTTGGTCACGCAGGAGAAAGCGTAGGCGGGGCGGAGGAAGCCGCGTTCCTTTGCGGAGCAGGCGTAAAGCCCCCGCGCGCCCAGAGAAATATACACATTGCGGACACCGCGGGAGAGCAGTTCCGCGCCCGCCTCTTCCGGCGTCTGTTTGCCCGTCAGTTCCTTTGCCTCGTCGAGGTTGGGCTTTATGGCGGTGAGACGGGAAAGATACGGCATGAGTTTCCCGCACTTATGCATGCTGACCGGGTCCGCGATGACGGGCACAGTGACGCTGTCAAATACCGCGTCCAGCACCGCCCCGTTCAGGTTCGCGTCGATGACGCAGGCGTCCGATATGTTGATTTCTTCCGCGGCCTTTCGGATATGGGGCGCGGGGAATTCGTCCATCACTTCCATGTCGTTGACGGCGCAGACGAGATCGCCGTCCGCGCCGTGCAGCGCCATGTAGCAGGAAGACGCGCCTGCCGCCCGGTAGGACAGCGTGAGGTCGATGCCTTCTTTCAGGCAGGACGCTTTGAGCGTCTCGCCGGGCAGGTCATCGCACAGGCAGGTGACGAGGGAGACTTCCGCACCGCATCTTTTGAGAGCGGATGCGATGTTGCGCCCGACGCCGCCCGGGGAGAGACGGATCCGTCCGGGATTGGAGTCCTTCAGGCGCATGCCGCCTGTCACGGAGCCCGTGATGTCCAGATTCATGCCGCCGATGACCGTGATCTTCATTTCCGTTCTTCCTCCCAGCGCATGATCTCGCCGATGAACAGTTTGGAAAAGTCTTTCGCTTTTTTCGCGCCCACGCCGCTGACGGTCAAAAATTCCGCTTCCGTGCGGGGCTTTTTGTCCGCCA
>JAZLLT010000002.1:0-8962 GCA_045598325.1 Clostridia bacterium
GGATATAGGTTTCCGACTGATCGTCCGGGATGGAATAGCCGTAGTCTCCGGCTATGACGATCTGTCCTTCCGTGATTCCCTTATCAAGCATGCTCTTGGCGATGTCCAGAGAGGACAGCACATCATAGCGTAGGTTGATGATGACGGGCACGGATACATTCGACTTCAAAAACACCTCCTTTTTCTCTCGCATCGTGATTTCCGTGAAGACACCGTCATAACGGTTTTCCGTAATGATGGAGGCGATCTCAAGCGCGTCCGATAGATACGAGGTAGTCTCGCTCGCGGTTTGACCGGTCTTGGGATTCTTCAGCACTACACCGTTTATGAGGATGAGTTCTTTCGTGCGCTCCATGGAGATTTCAAGCACATGGGCGTCCCGGTCGACGGTGATGTATTTTCCGCCCGAGGAGACGATGGCCATCGGCTGGCGCGCATCGATAAAGAGCGTCACGCTTCTGCGTCCGGTCATCCTGAGATCCGTCAGGATGTAGAAACCCATGCCGTCGATGCGGTTTTTCGCATCTTCATAGAACCCTTTGTGTTTGAGATAATCCTTGCCCAGCAGATTTGAATGGCGGATAAATTCCGTTTCATCCATTCCGCTGATCTGCATCCTGCTCCGTGCGGCGGAAGTCAGGGAGACATTGATGTACTTAATTTGGGGATTGATCAGTTCTTTGAGCGCGACAATGCAGGCGACGACCAGAACGATTACCAGAACCACAGCAACGAGCGGATTCACATTTGCCTTCTTTTTCATTTCGGTGCCTCCTGTTCATTTAGACGCAAAATCGACAACCCCGGCGGGATGCCGATTTTTATTTTGTTGTGAATAATGTATTACAGTTTATTTACGATATCCTTGAATTTCTCTCCGCGTTCCTCAAAGCAGGAGAACATGTCGAAACTGGCGCAGGCGGGAGAAAGCAGTACATTCCAGCCTTCGGACGCATGAGCCGTGGCGGTCGAAATGGCTTTTTCAAAGTCATGGCCCACATATTCCTTCGCCGTGAAGCCCGCTTTGTCAAGTGCCCTTCCTATGGCCTCCCCCGTGTCTCCGAGCAGCACCGCGTATTTCACCGTGCTGTTTTTGATGATCTCGCACATGAGGGTGTAGTCGGAATATTTCTCGGAGCCGCCCAGCAGGATGACGGTTGGCTTGGTCATCGTCTCCACCGCTTTGATGGTGGAATCGGGATTGGTGCCCTTGGAGTCGTTGATGTAAGTGATGCCGTTCACGGTCCGCACGGTCTCGATGCGGTGTTCCACGCCCTTGAACGCGATGAGCGTGTCGCGGATGATCTCCACGGGCGCACCGGCGCACATAGCCGCCGCAACGGCTGCAAGAGCGTTTTCCAGATTATGCGGGCCGGGGATACCGATTTTGTCCGTTTCGATGATCTCGGTGTCGGTTCCGTCACGGTAGATGACTTTGCCGTCACGCACAAACGCGCCTGTATTCACTTCCTTTTTACGGGAGAACCAGACTACATTGCATTTGACGCGGTTCGCCATCTCCGTCGTGATGGGATCGTCCGCGTTCAGGATCACGGAACCGCTTTCCATGTTCATGAAGATGCGTTCCTTGATGGAGGCGTATTTCTCCATAGTCTTATGGCGGTTCAGATGGTCTTCGGTCAGGTTGAGAATGAGCGCCACATCGGGCTTCAGGGTCTCAACGGTTTCAAGTTGGAAAGAGGATAGTTCACAGACCGTCATGCTGTCTGTGTCCAGTTCGGTAACATGGGCGGCGTAAGGCTCGCCGATATTGCCGACGACGATGGTATTTTTGCCCCACGCTTTGCTGATTTCACCCAGCAGCGTGGTGGTCGTGGTTTTTCCGTTGGTACCGGTGACACCGATGAGCATGCCCTGCGCAAACAGGTAGGCCAGTTCGATTTCACCGAATACATGGATGCCCATCTCGCGGGCTTTTACCGCGATTCTATGATCTGCGGGGATCCCCGGGCTCATAACGAGGGTATCGATATCGGAAAGCAGTTCTTCGGCGTTCTCACCGAGCCGCCAGTCGATGTTCAGCCCTTCCAGTTCCTCGAGGCCCTCCAGTTTTTCACGGGTCTTCAGGTCATTGATGCGGACATCGTATCCCTTCTGTGCCAGCAGTTTCGCCGCGGCGATACCGCTTTTTGCCATCCCCCAGACCATTACTCTGCCAAGCATGATTGCCTCCGATTATGCAAACAGGATGAGCGCGACCGCGCAGCCGATAAAGGTGATGATGTTATAAAGCGCAACGATGGTGGTTTCCGGCATGCCGCCCTTTTCCAGATGATGATGCAGCGGGCTCATACGGAGCAGTTTCCTGCCCTTATGACGGCGCATATAGATGATCTGCGCGATATCGGAACCGCTGGAAATGATCATGGTGATGAGCATGAAGGGCAGCAGCAGCGCACCCTTCGTCACGATTGCGATGCCGGCAATGGCGCCGCCGATGGCAAGAGAACCGGTGTCGCCCATGAACACGCGAGCAGGATAGGCATTGAAGCGGTGAAAGGCGATCATCGCGCCCGCGAAAGCGAAGCAGAAGACAGCCACATTCACCATGGCTTCTCCCCCGCGGATGAGTGCGTAGATGCCGAAGGCGCCGAAGATAATGGCGGAATTTCCGCCGAGGAGACCGTCAAGACCGTCCAGGATGTTTGCGGAATTGTCGACAGCCACGATGATGAACGCCATCACCGGAATGTAGAACAGACCGAGATTCCATACTTTATCCGTGAACGGAAGGGCAATGGCGGAACCGATGCCTTCGCTGAAGCAGGCGTTTACCGCGATCAGGATGGCGAAGAAAATCTGGGGAATGAATTTCTGTTTGACCGTGAGGCCCTCGTTCTGCCGGCGGAGGACTTTGAGCATGTCATCCGCAAAGCCGATGGCGCCGAAAACGACCGTGCACATCAGGCAGAACAGGAACAGATGTCCTTCCTTGCTGATGTTCCAGAAACTCAGTACGGAAGCGGTGACGAGCGCACCCGGCAGGAAGAAAACGCCGCCCATAGTAGGGATGCCCTGCTTTTCGGAATGGGTATCCGCCATGCTATCGCTGATGGTCTGTCCCATCTTCCTCTTTTTGAGGATGGGCAGAAGGATGTAGCCCGCCAGAAGCGTCAGCAAAAGTGCGGCCAAAAACGCGATGAAATAGAGTTTCATAGTCTGCTCCTCAGATTTCGTCCAGCAGTTCCTGTACGATGATCTTTTCGTCAAAGGGATGCTTGACGCCCTTGATTTCCTGATAGGTCTCGTGTCCCTTGCCGGCCAGGACGATGGTGTCCCCCGCCTGCGCGGTTTCAAGAGCGTATTTGATAGCGGCACGGCGATTTTCGATGACTATATATTTGTCCGTCACGGGCTTGATGCCTTCCACGATGGCGTCGATGATGTCCATCGGTTCTTCATCGCGGGGATTGTCGGAGGTGATGATGCTGAAGTCGGCTTTCTTTCCGCCGATGGCTCCCATGACGGGACGCTTCAGTTTGTCGCGGTTTCCGCCGCAGCCGAACAGGGCGATGAGCCTGCCCTTCGTAGAGGAGCGCAAAGAATCCAGCACATTTTCCAACGCATCCGGAGAATGGGCGTAATCGAGGATCACGCGGTAGGGCGTATTGGTGTCGAGCAGTTCCACGCGGCCCGGCACATTCGTGATGGCTTCCAGACCCTTTTTGATGCTGTCAATATCGATACCGCAGTTATGGCACAGCGCAGCGGCAAGCAGGGCATTATAGACATTGAAAATGCCCGTCATTTTCAGGTGGATCTCCGCGTCACACTCCTTGTGGAAGCGGAGGCAGAAGTCGATGCCTTTTTCGAAGAATTCGATATGCTTGGCGTAGACATCGGCGTTGTTGCGGATGCCGACGCGGGTATAGGAGGCGTTCATTGCGTTCAGCGCGTCCGCCACACGGTCATCGTCCACATTGACGGAAAGAGTTTCGCTGATGGCGCGGATCTTGAGTTTCGCCTCAAGATACTTTTCCATCGTTCCGAAGTAGTCGAGGTGATCCTGAGAAAGATTGGTAAAGCCCGCGCTCACAAAGCGGATGCCGTCGATGCGGTGCATGTCGAGCGCATGAGCGGAAACTTCCATCACGACATATTCCACACCCGCGTCCACCATCTCGCGGAGGATCTGCTGGAATTCAACGGGATCGGGCGTGGTCTTCCCCGCCTCGATCTCCTTGTCGCCGATGAGGGTGCAGACGGTGCCGATGAGTCCCACCTTATGGCCTGCCGCTTCCAAAATGGACTTCACCATGAAACTGGTGGTGGTTTTGCCCTTGGTGCCGGTGATGCCGATCATTTTGAGGCTCGCGCCGGGATTTCCAAAAAATGCGGACGCGATATAGCTCATCGCAAGGCGGACATTTTCCACTTTGATCTGCGGAACGGGAAGATCCAGAAAGCGCTCCACGACGAGGGCGGAAGTGCCTTTATTTACCACATCGGGCGCGAAATCATGGGCGTCGCGATGCAGTCCGGAGATGCAGAAAAACAGACCTTTGCGCACATCCGCTCGGGAATCTGTGCAAAGGCTGTTGATTTCGGTGTTCATATCGCCCTTCGTTTCATAGACACAGGGCAGGTTTTGAATCAGTTCGGAAAGTCTCATGGCAATGCTCCTTTGTTTGCTTTCGAAACCTCCGTTTATCTGCTGGCGGTCTCCACGGCGCGGCGGTTGGGTACGCGCAGGTCGATGTGCGCAAGTTCATTGCTGTCTCTGAAGCCCTGATCATGGGACAGACGGGCGATGATCTCGTAACTGGTGTTCTTGTCCAGTTCCTGACGGCGGGCTTCGATCTGCTCTTCCAGACGGATCTGTTCTTCCATCTGTGCCGTGCGCATTTCGTCTTTCCCGTTAAACTGGATGCGGCTGATAATGAGCAGTGCGCCGAGGAGCAGCACGGCAAACACATCCACATACAGCATGGCGCGCGCCTTGTCGAAACGAGACTGTTTCCGGTAGGACTTCGCCTGCGTTTTTTTGTGCTGTACGGGCTTTTTGCCGGCATAGACCGGATCGGACCATTTGTAGGGAATCTGCGCGGTCCCGGTGATGCGTTTGGTGGTGTTCATTTTATTCCTCGCTCTCTGCCCCTGCGGGTACGGCGTTAAAGTATTTGCTGTCGATATAATCCAGCATCTCGTCCGTTTCTTCTTCGGTGATGCTGCCGTCAACTTCGGTGAAGCGTTCGCTGTTCCAAATTTCCAGATTCGTGCCGACGCCGACGAGATACACATCCTTGCCCTCGCCGAGCCCGTATTTTTCGCGGATCGCCTGCGGGATGAGGACGCGGCCCTGATTATCGGCGTTATAGTTGGTGAAAGTGCTTCCGAACACGCGGCGGGTGTACTGGTGCGCGCGGCGGTCGGTAGAAGGGATGCTTCGCAGTTTGCGGCTGATACCTTCCCACACTTCCGCGGGATAGAAAGACAAGGTCTTCATGTCCTCGGAAAGGGAAATGGCGAAATTTTCGCCCAGGATATCGCGGTAGTACTGAGGGATAAATACGCGTCCTTTGGCATCGACCGTGTGCTGCGATCTGCCATTGAACTCATAGTCCATACACTTATCCCTCCCCGCGTTTTGTTTTGTAGGGTTATTATACTACTTTTCGCCCCTGAATACCACTATTTTCTATTCAATACCACATTAAATAATTATTACTTTTCTGTTAATTCGCGAAATATTCTACGATTTCACGCAAAAGAGATGCCGCAAGCGGGTTTCGCAGCGGTTTTCCGGGCAAAAAAGAGCACGGCGGAAATCCGTTCCACCGCGCCGCGTATATAAGAAGAAGGACCCCGCTTATGCGAAGTCCTTCATAGAATTTGTTCGAGACGGAATCCTGTTCCGTCGCAGGAAGTTTGGTAGTAAGTGATTCCGTTATGCGTTCCGCGGAAGGCGCCTTTGAGCGCATTGCCGTGTAGATGTCCGTAGACCACCTGTCTGACGGGACTGTCCTCAAGCGTAGCCGTGACCTCCGTATCCCGCATGGCATCCAGCAGCGGCGGGTAATGGGTCAGGCAGATGATGGGTCCGTCCCCTGCCAGACGGATGGCGCTGTCCAGTGAAAGACGGAGCCGTCCGAGTTCCCTGCGGCGGATGCGCTCGTCATCCTCGTCGGTCTCTTCCCCGGGCAGTACCCAGCCGCGGGTACCGCAGAAAGTGAAACCGCCCAGTTTCACGGCATCGTTTTGAATGGCGTACATTCCTTCGGGCAAAGCCGTGCGCACGCGGGTGATGGAATCCCACCAGTAATCGTGGTTGCCGCGGATGAGGATCTTGCGCCCCGGCAATGCCGCGACGCTGCGGATATCCTCCATGGCATCTTCCAGTTTCATCGCCCAGCTCAGATCGCCGGGCAGAAGCACGATGTCGTCCTCCGTCACGCGGTCTTTCCAGTCACGGGAGATACGGTCAAAATGGTTTTCCCACTGGGCGCCGAAGATATCCATTGGCTTTGTGTCTCCGCCAGACAGATGCAGGTCGGAGATGGCAAATATCTTCACGCTCAGATCTCGTCCTCGTCTTCGTCCTCGTCATCCTCGTCGTCTTCTTCGTCGGCAAACAGATCATCTTCGCCGTCGAATTTCTCGCCGTCTTCCCCGTCGGGTACATCCATTTCGATTTCGTCCATGGAAGAGACGGAATCGATGGTGATGTCGCGGGCGCCGGAATCGAAGTCTCTGTTCACATCGCCGCTGCCGGTTCCGTCATCCATGGAGACGGAGGACCTGCGCTGCAGTTCCTTCAGGCAATAGGCGCACACTTCCTGTCCCGGAATGACGGGGTTTTCGCCGCATTCGGAACAGAGTTCGATCATATCGTCCTCTTCCTGTTCGCCGCGCACATCTTTTTTGCACACGGAGCACATGGTATCGGTATCAAGCATGTAATTGAGTTCGCATCTGGGGCATTTTACAAGACCCATTGAAATCCCTCCAAGATAAATGATAAGCACGCCGATATATCATACACAAAATACACGATATTAAAACCTTTTTTGTGTTTATTTGCGTTATTTTTGTGTAATAGACTTTTGAAAAATTCCGTATAACGCGAGGGCCTTGCCGCCGAGGCGCTTAGCAAGCGTCTTTGACGGTTTATTGCCCATGCCGATGAGCGCCGCTTCCGCCTTCTTTATGCCCGATTGGATCAAGCTGTCCGTTAGGCTGCTCACAAGGAGCAAAACAACAGGCGGAGCGAAAATGCCCTCTTTTGTCATGAGCGTGGCGATACGGACATCCTGTCCGTTTTGGAATGTCAGCACATAACCGAGGCACTCACCCGAATTGTTCCGCACGCAGAAACTGTGCCTGCGCGCGATAAAAGGCTTGAGCCGTTCCATTTCGAGCGCCGTGAGGGTCTTTTTCTTCTTTTCCACCTCATACGCGACAGACGGCATGGCGTTTCTGCCGATCCCGAAACCCGCGCGGTACACTTTCAGTGAAAACCGTTCCGCCGCTTTCTCCGCCGTTTGTTTTAAGGCGTTGATCTCCGGGACATTCATACAGTAATCGCAGTACGCGGGAATGGGGTTATAACCCATCTTGACGAGGGCATCCGATACGGATAATTCCGCGCGGGACATGAGAACACCGTGCAGGCGGCTTTGCCCGATGAGCGGTGAACCGACAAACTGGTCCCCTGTGCCCGAGCCAATGGGACCGATGACCGATACACATCCGAGGCTCCCAAGGTATTCCTCCGCATGTGCCATGAGTTCGGGCAGGAATTCACCCTCCGGATGGGAAAAATATCCGTTTTCCCCGTTCCTCCAGACGAATACATGCCCCCTCGGTTCACCGTCGCCGTCGCCATATGCCACGAAGTAAGCCGCATCGGCGAGGGAAAACAGGCGGTTCGCCGCGGGCGAAAGATCCTTGCCGATATACTTCCGTTCGTTTTTGGTAAGTGTCCGTCCGCAGACTGCGAGGAAGTCCTTTTTCCCGCTTCCGTCACGGAAGCATTTGATTTCAGGCGTCATCTCATCTTTTCCCCGAGACGCACGATGTCCGCGATGTAGGTGTCCTTGAGAGAGCGGTTGTAAATGACGCTGGCGGGATGATACATGGGATACAGCGTCATGTTTCCGTGAGACACAAAGGTTCCGTGTACATCGCCGATGCGCAGGTTTTTGCCCGTCACGGCGAAAAGCGGCGTGTTTCCGAGGGTCACAACGATTTCCGGCTTCAGGATATTGAGTTCCCTGAGCAGATAGGGCCTGAACGCCTCGATCTCTGCTTTCGTGGGCGTGCGGTTGACAAGTCCCTTCTTCCCCTCGCTCGTGGGGCGGAATTTCACCGCGTTAGTGATGTAGACCTCTTCCCGATTGATTCCGCTCACCGTCAGGAACTCATCCAGTTGTTTTCCCGCTTTTCCCACAAAAGGACGCCCGGCTTCGTCTTCCTTTTCGCCGGGCGCCTCACCGATGAGACAGATGCGCGCATCAAGTCTGCCCTCGCCGAAAACGAGGTGCTTATCCGGGAATGCGCGCTTCATTTCATCATTCAGATTCCTGATTTCCATACAATTCCTTCAGTTTCGCTTTCACGGCCTTGAAATCTTCCCACGCCTCCCGTTTCTTGGAAGGGTCGCGGAGCAAAGCACTGGGATGATAGGTGGGCATGAACCAGATGCCTTTTTTCTCGATCCAACTGCCGCGCAGGGCAGAAATAGGCGATTCCGTTTTGAGCACATAACGGCAGGCGACCTTGCCGAGGAGCACGATGATTTTCGGGCGGATGAGCATGAACTGCTGCCTCAGATACGGCATGCAGGCTTCCGCCTCATCCGGTTCGGGATTGCGGTTCATGGGCGGACGGCACTTGACCACATTGCCGATGTAGACCTCCGTGCGTTCCATGCCGATGGCGTGGATCATGCGGTCCAGCAGTTGTCCGCTGGCACCCACGAACGGTCTCCCCTGCAGGTCTT
>JAZLLT010000003.1:0-26023 GCA_045598325.1 Clostridia bacterium
GCGCGCAGGATGGGAACGATGCCCAGTTTTTTGCCGGAGATCATCTTGCTCTTGCATTTGCAGATGGGGGTTTCGATGTCCACATCTTCCATGGGCAGATCGCGGGTGACTTCATAGCACATGAGCATTGCGATTTCTTCCAGCAGCTCACGGAAATCCTTGGTGCTGGTTTCCTTCATGCGCATGATGGTGAGTTTATGCTGAATGAGGGGATGGTTGATGACGGTTACCTTACTCATGACAAAACCTCCGATGCGTTTTTTCCATTATACTGCTTTTGGCGCTTCCTTGCAACAGGAAATTGTAAAAAATGCGGGCGTCATTTTGTCAGAGATGTCAGACAGAAACGGGATGCCGCTGTGATAGAATTTTTCCATCATCCGGGAAAGGAGACCGCGAAAATTGCAGGCGCTGTTGTAGAACAAAATGAAGGAAGGAACGAAAATGGACTACAACAGCAAAATCACCGGTCAACTGATCGGCGAACTTCGTGTCAAAAAGGAAATGACCCAGGAAAACCTCTCCGCCTTCGCGGGCATCGCCAGAAGCCACCTCGCGATGATCGAAAGCGGCCGCGTGAAAGCCAATGTGGAGACCCTGTGGAAAATCGCCGACGCCCTCGACATGCGCCTTTCCGAACTCATCCGCATGGTGGAGGAGAGGAGCGGCACCGCGGGCAGATGAGAGCGCGGCGGAATATGTTCCCGGAAAACATACGGATAATCAAAAGACCGGCGCAGATGATGCGCCGGTCTTCCTGATGTTTCTCGCTTATTTCCTATATCCGTTCGGGTTCATGCTCTGCCACTTCCAGCCGTCGCGGCACATGTCTTCGATGGTGCGCTTGGCGGTCCAGCCGAGGAGGCGGTGGGCCTTTTCGGGGTCGGAGTAGACTTCGGCGAGGTCGCCGGGGCGGCGGGGTCCGATCGCGTAGGGGACCTTGGCGCCGGTGGCCTTTTCAAAAGCGTTCACCATATCCAGCACGCTGTAGCCCGTGCCGGTGCCGAGGTTGATGGCGTCCACACCCTTGTGGGTGCGGGCATAGTCCACGGCGCACACATGACCTTCCGCGAGGTCCACCACATGGAGGTAGTCCCTGACGCCGGTGCCGTCGTGGGTGGGATAGTCGTCGCCGAACACGGTCAGATGGTCGCGGCGTCCCACCGCGGTCTGGCAGATGTAGGGCATGAGGTTGTTGGGGATGCCGGAAGGATCCTCGCCGATCATGCCGCTTGCGTGAGCGCCGACGGGGTTGAAGTAGCGCAGCAGCACGCAGGACAGTTCGGGGCGGGCGACGGCGGCGTCGCGGATGATTTGCTCGTTCATCATCTTGGTCCAGCCGTAGGGGTTGCTGCAGCCGAGGCGGCCGTCCTCGCGCAGAGGCACGGTGTTTTCGGCGGAGTAGACCGTGGCGGAGGAAGAGAAGATGAGCTGGTTGACGCCCGTTTTCTCCATGGCGGAGAGCAGGGAGATGGTGCTCATCAGGTTGTTGCGGTAGTATTTGAGGGGCTTGTTCACGCTCTCGCCCACGGCCTTCAGGCCTGCGAAATGGATGACACAGTCCACATGGTGCAGTTTGATGGCTTCGATGAGTTTGTCCTCATCGCACACATCGAACTCGTAGGACGGGAAATCCCTGCCCGTCAGTTTCTTGACCCGCTCGAGGGCTTCGGGGCAGGAGTTGTCGAAGTTGTCGACGACCACCACATTTTCGCCCCGTTCAAGCAGGCAGACCAGAGTGTGGGAACCGATGTAGCCGGCGCCGCCGGTGACCAGAATGCTGTTCATGCGTTTGCCTCCCGTGCAATGATTTTATTGATTTCGTTCATACGCTTTTCCGTGTCGGCGACCAGCTTGAACTGGGTGCGGCAGCGGACGAGATTGTGTTTGTCATACTTGATGCGGAAATAGGTGTCGCCCTCCAGATAGTCGGACAGGAAGCGCACGCCGCACTCGTAGGCCATGAGGTAGGCGCCCATGGGGAGGGTCCGGATCTCGTAGGGGGTGAGGTTCGCTTTACACTCACCGATAAATCCCCTCGCGAACGCCTCATACAGGGACAGGTCGAGGCGAATCTTGGAGGTGTCCGGCTCGTCCTCCGCGCCCGTGGTGGCGCCGGAACGGATGCAGTCGCCGAAATCGTTGGCGGCAAGACCCGGCATGATGGTGTCAAGGTCGATGACGCACAGCGGCTGCTTGGTGGCGGCATCCAGAATCACATTGTTGAGTTTGGTGTCGTTGTGGGTGACGCGCAGGGTGAGGAGCCCCTTTTTGAGGTCGTCCGTCATGGAGCGGGCTTCCTTTTCGCGGGACACGGCGAACTCGTATTCGTCCTTCACCTCTTTGAGACGGCCCAGTTTGTCTTCCTCGGCGGCTCGAATGAGGTTATGCAGGCGGTTCGGTGTGTCGTGGAAACGCGGGATGGTCTCGGAAAGCAGGGAGGCGTCAAAGCCCGCAAGGGTGCTCTGGAAGGCACCGAAGGCTTTGCCGCACATGCCCAGTTCTTCGGGGCAGCTCGCCTTTTCGAGGCACAAGCCCTCAACGAAACCGTACATGCGGTAAAAACCGTCCTGCTCGAGGTAGGGCATGCCGCCGTCCGTCGGGACGACGCGCAGGGCGTGGTTTTCGCGGGGATCCTTTTCGCGCAGGAAATCCGTGACCAGCGTGATGTTCCGCATGAGGGCGGGCACATCGCGGAAAATGTTGTTGTTGATTTTCTGAAGGGTGTATTTTTCACCGCCCGCGCAGGTGACGAGCCAGGTCACATTGATGTGGCCGTTGCCCATGGGCTCCACCTTGACGGGAGCGGACGCGGTTTGGAAACGGGAAGCGATGGAAAGCATGTTCTGTACCTCTTATTTCCACAGTTTGCCGGGATATACGCCTTTGTCTTTGAGTGCCTTCACGCCCTCTTTGGTGGCGGGCAGGTCTTCCAGATAGGTCAGTCCGAACCACTTGTCGTCCGTGGGCAGCACCTTGAAGGAGGCGGTGCCGTTTTTGATGTGGCGTCCGGGCACATCGGGAAGATAGAATTCTTTCTTGGCGGGAGCAAGGGGCATGGTGTCCTTCAGGAAGAGTTCGAAGCCTTCCTTCATGGAGGCGAAAATGTTTTTGTTGAAGATCCAGAAGTTCATGGATACGGGGACATTGCCGGAGAGGGGCTCGAATGTCACTTCGTCCTCGGTGAACCTGGCATCCTCGCCGTCGGCGTAGATCTTCGTGCGCTCGGTGATGGAGGTGAGGAAACCGTTTTCGTCGGTCTCGCACACGCCGCGGGCGACGGAGCCGTTGGGTGTCACGGTGTTTTTGAGGTAATAGCCCACCATGGCGTGTTCGTTCTCGCCGTGAGGAGCATCAAGGAAGGCGGCGGCGGTCTCAAATGCGCCTCGTCCGTAGAAGTCATCGGCGTTGATGACCACGAATCCGTCCGGCACTTCGTTTAACGCGCACAGGGCGGCGTGACCGGTGCCCCAGGGCTTCGTGCGCTCCGCGGGTACGGTGAATCCTTCGGGCAGGAAGGCGTCCGGCGTCTGATAGGCGTAAGCGACTTCCATCCGGGTGGAAACATTTTTGCCGATGAGGGCATGGAACTGCTGCCGGCTTTCGGGCTTGATGACGAATACGACCTTTTCAAAGCCCGCCTTCCACGCGTCGTAGCAGGAGTAGTCGATGATGAGCTGTCCGTCTTCGTCCACGGGCGTGATCTGCTTCTGCCCGGCGCCCGCGCCGAAGCGGCTGCCGAGGCCCGCCGCCATGATGACCAGTGTCTTTTTCATATCAGATATCCTTCCGGTATAGCAGTATGATGGGCTTCGTTCCCGTTTCGCAGCCCAGCTGCGCGCTCATTTCCTTCGCGGGCGCGTCGTCCGCGGGCACGAGACCGTAGGGGGTGATGCCTTTGGCGAGGAGTTCTTTGATGCACTGCGCTTCCAGTATCTCGCCCACGCCGCGTCTGCGGAAACCGTCCCGCACGGCGAGCATGCCCATGCCGCCCTGGGGCAGGAGGCTGATGAAGCCCACGGGTTCATCGGTGATGTAGGCGCCGCGCGTGAGCCCTTCCTTCGTGTACGCGCGCAGGAGGGCGGGGGTTTTGACTGGGATGAGGGAGAGCATTTCCTCCATCGCTTCCTCCGTCAGCGTCTTCACGGAGCAGATGCGGGGCACGCTGGGCGCGCTCTTTCCCATGTAGACCGAGGTCACATAGGGGATGGACACGGTCATCCGCACGAGGCGGGAGAACTTTTCCGCCAGAAACGCGTTATGGATGGCAAAGCCGTTGACGCCCGTGACCGCCATGAGTTTGCCGACCGACCCTTCCGTGTCGGGCAGGTCCGCAAAGCAGATGCGGCTCACCCTGTCGATGAACAGCACGCCGTCTTCGTCGGCTTTCAGAATGTCCGCGTCTCCCCGCTGCAGGGGGTAGATCATGTCGGCGTTGGACACGGGGTCCCGCCGGAGTAAGGAAAGAGCCGCGTGAATCATATCGATCTTCCTTTCGCGCATAATCCGTCAGATTGCATTATAGCATATTTCCTTTCCGATTGGTAGATGCTTTTGTAAATAATGCTTGCGAAACGGATTTTTAAGGTATATAATACAAACATCAAAGTATGCGGAGGCTGTGTATGAACGATTTCGATCTGACCAGATTCTGGGAAAACGATGACCTTGCGCACAAGGATAATTGCTTTGCGGACGCACCGCAGGTGGCGCTCGGTATCCGCATGAGCGACGAATGTGTGTTCGCCGAACTGGGCGTGGAAGGCCAGCCCTGGGGCTACACCTCCCGCGAAGTGCGCATCGACCTCAACAAGCGTTATAATGATATCGCCGAAAAAGTAGTCGGCAAGCGGCTGCTCCGCGAGGAATTCCTGCCTGACGAGGCCCGCCTTCCCTATGTGAGGCGCATCGGCGAAGTGTTCGGCGGCGAATATATCATGCACAATGAAACCGAGTGGCTGAAGGAAGGCATCGCCGACGCCGAAGCCCTCGAAAAGAAACTGGACGAAGTGGAAAAAATGGATCTGCGCGCTTTCATGCTGCCCAAGAACTGGGAAGAGGAAAAGAAGCGTGTATACGAACTGTACGGCGTCAAGCCCTCGCCCGTTCACCACATCCGCGGTCCCGTGACCCTCGCCTGCTCACTCATGGGCACCACCGAGTTCCTCTACTTCCTGGCGGACGAACCGGAACTGGCGGAGCGGTGGGCCAACGACATCGCCGATGTCATCATCAAGATGGCGGAGATCATGGACGAGGAAGCGGGGCTCACCGGCAAGGACACCCACGGCTTCTCCTTCGCGGACGACAACTGCTGCCTGCTCTCGCCCAAAATGTACGAACTGTTCGGCTATCCGGTGCTTAAGAAGGTCTTTGACCGCTTCTCGCCCGACCCGGAGGACAAGCGCTATCAGCATTCCGACTCCGCCATGGAGCACATCGTGCCCATTCTGGGACGGCTCGACCTGAACGGCGTCAACTTCGGCCCCACCGTCATGGCGCCCTATATCCGTCAGTATCTGCCCCACGCCCGCATCGACGGCTGCATCGCCCCCTTCTCCTTCATGCACAACAATGTGGAGGAACTGACCGAGCAGACCCTGCGCGACATCAAGGCGGGCTTCGAGGTGAAAGGCGTCAACATCTCCACCGCCGGTTCCATCAACAACGGATCGCTGCTGTCCAGCATGCGCCTCATGATGGAAATCATCTGGGACAACCGCAAAAAGTAAGTTCATATGAAAAACGGAGTCCGGTCAGACCGGGCTCCGTTTTTTTCGGTTTATTGCGCGTTGAAGTTCGTGCCGTCCGCGGCGGCGTAGTCGTAGTACTTCCAGTTTTTGTAGCGGCGGCAGATGTAGCCGTTGCCCGTGTAGTAGGAAAGGGAGCGGGTGTTCACATTGACCGTGGCGGTGCCGTACTCGTCGCCGCCCTGCTCGATGATCACGACCTGCGTGTGCGCCTCGTCCGCGTAATACAGGAACATGACCACATGGTGGTAGCCCGAGACGATGATGTCGCCGGGGATGAGTTCCTCGCCTGCGGCCAGCGTGATGAAGTCGCCGGACCAGCCGAGGGTCTGGGTGCGGATGTCTTTGACGCGGTCGATACGGTAGAAGCAGCCGCCCACAAAGGAGGAGCAGTCGCAGCCCGCGTAGTTGTTCGAGATGAGCCCTTCGGGGTTGAAAAGATATTTGTCGCCGTCTTTTATGAATTTTCCTTCGGCGACCGCTTTGGCGGCGTTGTAGGTGCGGTTATTCATGAATTCGCCCGAAATGTAGGGAAGCCCGTAATATACGGTGCCGGGCACGAAGTTCTTGGTGCCGTCGTCCGAGTTTTCTTCCTTCCAGTAGGGCAGAGGCTCTTCCACCATCCAGGGGAAAGTGTAGGAAGAGAAGGCGCGGGAGATGATGCCTGTGCGGGCTTTCAGGATATTTTCGTCGATGTCGCCGTTTGCGTAATGGGAGCGCAGTTCGGTAAGGGCGCTGTTTTCCACGCTGTAGATGCGGGAAAGGTTCGCGGTGATGCCGCTTTCATCCGTGGTGCGCGCGGGCATCATGAGTTCGCGGCTGTCCGACAGCACATTGACGCTCACTTCCGCCTTGACCTCTTCCCGTCCCGCCAGACGGACGCGGATCTTTGCTCCGCCGGGGTTGAGGGCGGTCACAAAGCCGTTCTCGCTCAGCACCACGGTTTCGGGTTCGGTGCTTTCCCAGAGGAGCACCGGTTCGCCGCCTCCGAACACGGTCAGTTCAATCCGTTCGCTCTGTCCCGGCTCCAGATAGTACCAGTTGGGGATGAACTGCAGGCGCTCCACCTGCTCGTTTATGAAAACGGTGTCTCCCAGCGTGACGGCATCCTCGAACACGGCGGTCTTTTCCACCCACTCGTTTTTCACGGTGACGGACAAATCGAAAGTGCCGGGGACGGTGAATGTGTTTTCGCCTTCGGTCACGGGAATGACGGTTTCCTCCGAAAGAAGGCGGATGTCCGTGACGGATGCGTGGACGGGGCTGTCGAACGATACGGAAATGTCAATGGGCAACAGCGTGAACATCCTGCCTTTGCAGGTGTAGGAAATATCGTAGATGCCCACATCCACGAAGGGGAACGCATTTGCTTCCGCGAAGCGGGAGCCCGCGCTGTCGCGGAAGCCGTAGACGGTCATCTCCGTCTCTCCGAAAGCGTTGGGGGCGAGGTAGAGACAGGTCTCCGGCACGAAGAGGGAATCGCCGACGGGCACGCCCGAAAAAGCCTCGCTCTCAACGACAGCGAGGGAGGCCGGCAGCCTGTATACTTCCGCGCACGCCGGAATCAGCATGAGCAGAAGCATCAGGAGCACGAGTATGCGCCCGAGTTTCATCATATCCCCCCATTTTAGACATATTATAACACAGAAAAGCAGGCTTTTCAACCCGGAGCCGGCGCTTTTATGCCCTTGAAACGCGGTTTCCGTTGTGCTATAATGCGGTCAAAAGAATCCGGCCAAGACGCAGGGGAAGATCCCGCGCGCCAAAGGAGAAAATCATGAAGAAGCGGGTCAAACGGCTCATCATCGCGGTCAGCATTCTGCTTGCCGTCTGTGTGATATTGCCCTTCGCGGTGTCCGTCATCCTGTATGAAAGCAACTTCGGCGAGCGGTACTATACCGATGTGACCGCCGCCTTCGACCTCACCGATTTTCCGGGTCTCACGGCGGAAAGGCACGAGTTTCTCTCAAACAAGGGGCAGAAACTGGTCGGATACCTGTATGCCCATGAGGACAGCGTGCCCTCCGCGCTCCTCGTCCTCGCCCACGGCATCGGCTCCGGCGGGCAGAACCGCTTCATGAATGTGGCGGATTACTTCGCTTCCCGCGGATACGCCGTGTTCGCCTATGACGCCACGGGCAACGACGAGAGCGAAGGCAAGGGCACCCGCGGGCTTCCGCAGAGCGTCATCGACCTCTCCTATGCCATTTCCTGCGCCGAAAATCTGCCGGGAATGGCGGATCTTCCCGTGATGCTCCTTGGCCACAGTTGGGGCGGCTATTCCGTTTCCGCCGTGCTGACCCGGCACCCCGAGGTGAAGGCGGTCTGCGCCATTTCGGGCTTTGACCGTTCCTCCGATCTGCTCCGCGCCACGGGGCGCAGCATGATCGGAGGTGCCATCGACCTGCTCATGCCCTATGTGAATCTGTGGGAGAGGATCCGCTTTGGCGCCTATGCGGTCAACACTTCCACAGACGGCTTTGCCGCGTCCGGTGCCAAAGTGATGATCGTCCACAGCGCGGACGACACCACCGTACCCATCGGGTACGGGTATGATCTGTACGAAAAGACCTATGGAAACAATCCCCGCTTCACCTTCGTGAGGTTCGAAAACCGCGGGCACGACCATGTGTTCCGCACGGCGGAATTCGAGCGGTATCTGAATGACCTGAACGCCGCCTTCGACGAAACCGGGCTTTCCGCCGGAATGCGGGACGGCTGGATGCGGGAGCACATGGACAGAGAGCAACTGATCCGCGCGCTCGACGAAAATCTGTTCGATGAAATCGCCGCCTTCTTTGCTTCGGCGGCATGACGCTATGCGTGACATGACAAAGGGCGGCATTGTCCGCCATCTGCTATCCTATACCGTGCCGATGATATTGGGCAATCTCATGCAGTTGACCTACAACGCGGCGGATTCCGTCATCATCGGCAAGACCCTGGGCGAGGACGCCCTCGCGGCGGTCAGCACCGCGAACCCCATCATGACCATCATGATCCTAGGGGCGAGCGGCATCGGCATCGGCGCGGGCGTCATCATGAGCCGCTTCTACGGCGCGGGGGACGGGGAAAAACTGAAAAGGGAATTTTCCACCACCGTGCTGCTCTCCACGCTCCTGTCGCTGATCGTGTTCGCGTTTGGATTTGCGTTTTCGCCCGCGCTCCTGCGCCTCATCCATACGCCCGAAAACTCCCTCACGATGGCGGTCACTTACCTGCGCATCATCTTCGCGGGCTTCCTGTTCAATTTCCAGTATAACATCCTGTCCCACGCCATGCGCGCCATCGGCGACTCCGCCTCGCCCGTGAGATATCTGGGCATCTCCTGCGCGGTGAACATCGTGCTCGACTTCCTTCTGGTCACCGTGCTCCGCATGGGCGTGGCGGGCGCGGCGCTCGCCACCGCCTTTTCCCAGTTCCTTTCCATGCTGCTGTGCGTCCTCTGCATCCGCCGCAGGATCCCCTGCCTGCGGGTGGGCAAGGACGGATGGAAGATGGACCGCGCGCTGCTTTCCGAAACCGTGTCGAGCGGCGCCCTCACCGCCCTGCAGCAGGCGGCGCAGCCCGTGGGCAAGGTGCTCATCCAGTCGGTCATCAACGCGCAGGGCACCGCGGCCATCGGCGCGTTCAACGCGGTCTGCCGCGTGGACGATTTCGCCTGCATCCCCTCCCAGTCCATGGGCAGCGGCATCATGACCTGCACCGCCCAGAACCGCGGCGCGGGGGACAGGACGCGTGTCAAAGAAAGTTTCAAAAAAGGGCTCCTGCTGGCGCTTTGCTGGTACCCCATCATTTGCGGTTTTTCGCTCCTGCTCCGCCGTCCGCTCATGCGGCTTCTGACTCCGGAGGGCAGCACGGAGATGATCGAAATGGGCATCGCCTACCTGCTGGTAAAAAGCTGGATCTTCGTCATGCCCTGCATCAACAACGCCATTCAGGGCTTCTTCCGCGGGCTCGGCCGCATGAGCATCGTGCTCACCGCCACCTGCATCCAGATTTCCGTGCGCGCCTTCTGCGTCTGGCTCTGGGTCCCGAAAATCGGCATCCCCGGCGAAGCCTGGGCGTGCCTGACGGGCTGGCTTTTGCAACTCATCTTCGAAAGCACCGTGATGCTGATATTGCATAAGAAAAACAAACTGCTGCCGGGATAATTCAAAGTTTTTCAGAACGAAAGAAACGCGCCCCTGCCATTGGCAGAAGCGCGTTTCTTGCTTACATCGAGAAAAACCGGTTTGCGATGTGATCCAGTTGAGCGGATATGCCCTTAAAGTCTCTGTTCAGGTCAAGGGTCACCGCGCCGATTTCGTTGCCGCCCATGTCGAAACGGCAGTCGGGGGTGATTTCTTCGTCGGTTTTGGCGTAGACCAACATGCCGGAGACATTGCCCGTGTTATTCCGGTCTTCGTTTTTCACATAGGTGAAAATCTGGTAGAGGTTGCCGGAATGCAGAGTGTTTTTGTCATACTGCGTCTGCAGAGTCCTTCCGTAGTATTTCGCGTCGAGGATCAGGACCTTTTCACCATGCCGCAGATAGATGTCCGTCTGCATGGCGGGCAGAAAACGGATCATGGACTGATCTTGATTTTCTCCCAGATTCCATTTGACTTCGGCGGGTTTCACTTCATCCAGATAGGGATGCTGGCGGCGGTAGTATTCCAAAATGAATTTCTCATACAGCCGCGCCATGTGTTCGTCCGAAAAAGACGCCATGCGGTATTCGCCCTGTTCGGTGGTTTGCAGCATCCCATCGAGGACGAAGTAGCAGATATTTATGAGCAGTTCGTAATTCCGGTTATTCCGTCCGAACCGCAGGCGTTCCCAATGAATTTCCGATGGATTCAAAGTGGAAATGCCATCGAAAATTACCAATATTTTCTTTAGCGCAGCCTTGTGTTCACGGGTCACGCCTTTATCCCGCGCGAGCAGGAGCATGGTGGTTTTCAGGATGCAGTTGAACAGATTGTCTTCCGATAACTCGTCAAACTCGCAGGCGAGGCGCTGCCTTTTCTGCAGTTTGTTTTTGATGGTTTCCGCCATATCGAGTTTTCCCCGGAGGACGGGCAAATCATCATTTCGCTCCACATATTCCCGGTAGAGCCCCTGCTTCAGTTGCTGCGCCACACCGCGAGCAAGGATGTCCGCGAACAGATCCTGTGCCTCGTTGAATTCCTCGGCAGCTATCTTTTCAAAGGTTTCTTTCCGAAGTGCCTGAAAGGCGTAAGCCAGCATATAGTAAATGTTTTTGATGAAAATGCCCTTGTCATTCGTCATCGAACACACCACGCAATTCTTTTTCCCAATGCTTCAGCTTGTCGTTATCATCGAACCAATATTCCTCGAGCATAGGAAGAATGTCGAATTCCACAATGGAGCGCAGGCAGTCGTCTGTGCAGGTTTCCTTTGTCAGTCCGCAGAAGTAACTGTGACCGATGCGGAAGCCCGCGCCCAAAGAACTATCTCCGGCTATCGCCTGATTCAATTTACGGACCTCATCGATGAGCGCGTCGAATGTCTCGTTTCCCAGCGATTTCTGGTAGGCTTCGAATCCCTCGGAACGGAACGCGGGTGCCATCTCGAAGAAACTGAAACGCCTGCGCAGAGCGTAATCGATCATGGCGAGGCTGCGGTCCGCCGTATTCATCATGCCGATGATATACAGATTTTCCGGCACATGGAAGGGAATAGCGCTGTACGCCGGTTTCATGCGCGTGCCGCGGTAGTCCTTTTCGATGAGCATCATCAGTTCGCCCAGAATCTTGCTCAGGTTGCCGCGGTTGATTTCATCGATGATGAAGAAATACTTCTTGTCCGGATGTGCCGCGGCAGTACGGCAGAAGCGGCAGAATACGCCCTCTGTCAACTTGAAAGTTTCGCCGTCAGGGCGGTAACCCATGATGAAATCCTCGTAGGAATAGTTCTGATGGAACTGAATGAGTTCCACGCGGCTGTCATCCTTTTCGCCCATCATGGAATATGCGAGCCGCTTCGCCGAGAAGGTTTTGCCAACGCCGGGCGCACCCTGCAGGATCACATTCATTTTGTGCTCGATGAGACCGGTAAGCATATCATACTGCTCGGAAGACAGATAGACTTCACGGAGGAAATCGGCTTTGGTGTAAGGGGTAATCAGATCGCCTTCGCTGCGGATGGGATTTTCTTCACGGATCATATCCATCAGGATATCATATTCGTCCTCCGTGATTTTGAACAGACTGCCGTTGGGTTGCGCAAAGAATTCCATTTTTGCAAGCTCTTCTCGATCTTTGACTTCTTGATAATCAATCGGAACTGCTAAATCTTCTGTCTTGACAAAAGATACTTTCTCTCCATCGCTTTCTTGAATAACTTTTGCTAGAGCGAGTATTTTTTTAACAGGAGAGGCTTCGTATCCGATAACGATATCCCCGACTTTGGAGTTAAGGAAATTTTGATAAATACGGCGTTTGTTGCCGTTTTCATTGTAAAGGCTATAGCTGACTTCTTCTCCGATTGCTATGTTTTCAAATGACCAAATTTTTGGATTTGCACTCAGCCACCAGTAATGTGGTTTGGTCGCGATATCAGATTCACCGTTCGCAATTGAGAGAAGATCAGCAGTGGGTTCGGCTTCCAATGCAGCAGATAATTCATCCCGAAGACGCCACACGAAAGCGCCATCTTCATCAGAAGTAGCATTTCTGCCCCAAAATAGTATAGGCCAATAACGAGAATTCTCATCATCCTGGTAGAGAGGACACCCTGTTTTTGCAGCAACTTTACGAGCGAGAATTGTTGAGCCCATGCTATAAAAAGCCGAATTTTCCCCATATTTCTGAGCAAGTTGTTTACAGGTTGCTGCTCCGCCGTAGTCCTTAAATCGCTTTAGAATCTTTAATGAATTAGGAGTAAATACGAGCGGATTCTTAATGAGTTCTATCCATTGTTCTGTTGTAATGCCTGGGTTATAATCTTTGGGATGCCAATCGTTTTCGCTTTGTTGTTGGCCTTTTTGAGGCACATAATACCGACTAATATAAAACCCAACATCAATCGTTAGCGTCTTATACTTTGGATCATGGTAACATGCACTTGTCAACCCATCTTTGAGAAGATTCGATATTTCCGTATCACCTTTTATGAACTCACATAATTCATCGTACATGGCAAAACCAGCCAGCATGCTTTTTGCGGATCCGTCTCTATTGGGATGATAATCAGAGCCTAATTCTAAAGACACGGCTTTATACTCAGAATATTTGTAGATATAGTATTTATCGGGATACCGTAACCACAGATAAGTGCTGACGGCATTTGTGTTCTGATAATGATTATTCCAGGTTCCATCATCATATACTTCTCGTATATCGCTTGCGGTCTGTATAAAGCTTTCTACACGGCTAGCAAGATCGCGTGTCTCATCGAACAGGTCCCGAAACATATCACGAGTTGCCTTTGCGTCTGCCTTTGCGAAATTGATAATCATGTCACGCGGGAAAGCATGACCAGAAGCTAGCAGATTGTAAGTCTTTTTTGTTGCTTCCTCAAACATCCCTGCGAAATCTTCGGCATCAATATTCCAATTGTCTTGGAAGTGCTTGATTGCTATCCACTTATACCGTTCGTTTTTTGCCCAAACTTCTTGGAAATAGGCTTTATATCCTTCCAATATCGACTTTAGTTTCTCAAGATCGATCATAATGCCCTCCCAGAATGATTTCTTTTTTATGATTATACACTATTTTCCGCCCTGCGTCAAGAAAACGGCAGTTCGTTTTGCGGACTGCCGTTTTCAAATCACTTACAATATACCCTGATCGCTTCTGCGATGAATTCCGCCGTTCCTTTGCCTCCGGCGGCGTCGATGTTTTCGGTGAACTCGCCGCCGGATGCGTACATTTCACCGAGGGAGGCGAGGATGGGGTTCGTGCAGGTGTAGAAATGCTCCGTGATGTGGGCTTGCAGTCTGCTTACCTGCCCCTGCACTTCCGGGGCATCCGCGCCCTTGTGTCTCATCGTGCCGAAGGCGGCGAGAACGGTCATGAGACCCGCGCCCAGATCCTGCTCCTGCCGTTTGCTTCTGCCGGCGTTTTTTCTCTCATATTCTCCGTAGGCGTCTGTTTTGCCCCATTTTTCTTTGGCTTCACGGGCGTATTCGTCCATTTTGCTTGTATCAAAGGCTGAAAAATCCATATTGTTTCCTCCGCTTTGTGCGATTTCACGGGTGAGAGCGATGAGGTCCTCGATGTGCCGCTTTTTCATTTCCAACAGTTTTTCCTGCTCATGGAGCGCTTCCCGCCTGTCATAGGACGGGCTAATGAGGATCTTTGCGATGTCCGACAGGGAAAACTCCAGTTCGCGGTAGAGCAGGATCTGCCTGAGCGTGTCCAGCGACTTTTCGTCATACAGCCTGTAGCCCGCGTCCGTGCGCGCCGTGGGTGCGAGCAGCCCGATTTTGTCGTAATACTGCAGCGTGCGGACGCTGATGCCCGTCAATCGGCTCACTTCGTTTACCGTCATCATGCCAATCATCTCCCGTGTGAAACCCATTATAAACCATGACGCAGCGTCAGAGTCAAGAGGAAACGATTCGAATAATCAAAGATTTCTTTGAATCGGTGAAATTTCGCGGATTTTCCTGAAATTTCTGCGGGAATTTCCGGGCGGAAAATCCGAGAGGTATGGATTTTCGCTCCGGGTCGGCAGGCTCGCCTGCGCGATAATTTCCCTCAGCGGACGAAGTCCCCCCCTGCGGAAAAAAATGGAGGGCTTGCGAGCCCTCCATGCCAAACGAAAAACTGCCGTTCAAGATGAGCGGCAGTTTTTTGTGAGTTTATTTCTTCATTCCCTTTTCGAGCGCCAGGGTCACGGTGGTCTGGTCGCAGACGGCGGCGGGTCCGAAGTACTGGATGGCGCCGGGGTAGGTGAAGCAGGTTTCCTCTGCCCACTGGGCGCGGTTCTTCTTGAAGTACTTGAAGGGCTTGCCGTTCAGTTCGACCAGAGCCTTGCGGATGACGGGCTTGTCCTTGCCGTTGCGGCGTTCCATGTTCATCATCTTGGTGATGGGCATGCCGCCTGCCACCCACTTCTCGGCGGGCTTGGAGAGGTTGCTGACCTTGGACAGGTATCCGTTGTAGCCGTTGAGGATCAGCATGAAGGCGTTGTAGCCGAGGCTGTAGCAGTAATCCGCGTCGAAGTTGGACGGGAACGCGCAGCGGCCTTCATAGCCGAAGAAGTGATGCAGGGGGGAGAACTTTCCGTCGTAGGTGCCGGCGGCCTTGCGGGCGGCGAGTTTGTCCTTGACCAGAGCGGAGAACAGTTTCTCGGATTCGATGAGGGAGACCTGCACATTGCCGTGAGGATCGCGCTCAAGGAAGAGTTGCTGCTGGATGGACTGGGGCAGGATGGCGAACACCTTGAAGGAAGCGGCGGAGAGGCCCTTCTTGATGAAGGCGTACTTCTCATCCCAGGTGGGCAGGGCGTTGAAGGCGGCGGTCTTTTCGCCGGCGAGGAGTTCGTTGATCTCGGCGATCAGTTTGCTGAACTCGGGAACGAATTCCACGATGCCTTCGGGGATGATGGCTACGCCGAAGTTCATGCCCTTGGCGGCGCGCGCTGCCACGGAATCGGCGATGTAATCGGCAATCTTGGAAAGGCTCATCTTCTTGGCGGCGACTTCTTCACCGATCAGGCAGATGTTGGGCTGGGTCTGCAGCGCGCATTCCAGAGCCACATGGGAAGCGGAACGGCCCATGACCTTCACGAAATGCCAGTACTTCTTGGCGGAGTTGGCGTCGCGCTCGATGTTGCCGATGACTTCACTGTAGGTCTTGGTGGCGGTGTCGAAGCCGAAGGAGCACTCGATGTCCTCGTTCTTCAGGTCGCCGTCGATGGTTTTGGGGCAGCCGATGACCTGAATGCCGCACTTGTGGGCGGCAAAGTACTCGGCGAGCACCGCGGCGTTGGTATTGGAATCGTCGCCGCCGATGATGACGACAGCGGAGATCTTGTGGGCTTTGCAAACCTTCTTCACGATGGCGAACTGCTCTTCGGTTTCCAGTTTGGTTCTGCCGGAACCGATGATGTCAAATCCGCCGGTGTTGCGGTACTGGTTGATGATCTCGTCATCGAACACGATGTACTTGTCATCGATAAGACCGCTGGGGCCGCCTTTGAAGCCGTACAGTTCGTTCTTGGAGTTGGTGGCCTTCAGCGCGTCATAAAGACCGCAGATGACATTGTGTCCGCCGGGGGCCTGTCCGCCGGAGAGGATGACGCCGACGGCGATCTTCTTCTTGGAAGCGGTGCTCTTGCCCTTGACAAAGGTGATCTCGGGCTTGCCGTAGGTGTTGGGGAAGAGGGCTTTGATCTGTTCCTGATCCGCGACGGAAGCGGTTTCGCTGCCGACTTTCACGCAGATCTCGTCTACGCCGCCGCGGAGCATGCCGGGCAGTTTGGGCTGATACTCATATCTTGCGATCTGAAGAGGAGAAAGTTCCATATCAATACACTCCTTATGATATTCGGTACAAACCTGTTCCTATTTTAAGCCTTTGCGGGCGAAAAGTAAAGTGTTTTCCTGTTATTTCTAAACTTTGGAAATATCAGTAATTTTCTTCGGAAGCCGCGCGTAGACGGGAAAAGCGATGAGGCATACCGCGGCGCCTTTGAGCAGGTTGAACGGTGCGGTGGCAAAGGCGATGAGGGTGGGAAGGCTCTTTACAGCGGGGACGACCTTGGAAATCATGGTAATGATGGCGTCCATCGGGAATCCCTGCACCTTCACATAGAAGGGGATCATGATGAAGTAATTGACAAGGCAGCCCGCGATCACCAGAATGAGCGTGGAAACGGCGGAAACGAGCACCCGGCGGAGCACGCTTTTTCCCGCCTGCTTTTTCATCAGGCACACGGGCAGGCACAGGGCAGCGGAGCACAGGAAGTCCGCGATCTCGCCTACGCCCGAGGACGAGGAGTGGAGCAGTCCCGTCAGGTCCTTGATGAGGATGACGATGATGCTGTCAACCGGACCGCCGGAAAGCGCCGCGATGAGGGCGGGCACGGTGGAGAAGTCCAGCTTGTAGATGGGCGGGATGATCGGGATGCCCGGGATGAAGTACAGGATGGCGGAAAGGGCGCCCAGTACGCCCACCCGTGTCATGCGGGAAACGGAAAAGTGTTTCATTTATCTGCCTCGATGCCGTTTTTGAGTGTCTGCGCCAGTTCATAGTCGCCCTTTGCGAGGGCTTCGCGGATGCGGGTGGAAGAGTAGGCTTCGCCCGTGCGCGCGTCCCGCACGAGGGGAACGATGACGCATTCGATGCCGTTTTGCGCGCAGAGTTCCTTGAGCAGTCCGCTGTCGCCGGCGGCGTGTTTTCCGAAAGTATAGTCTTCTCCCGCCACGAGGGCGCGGGGCCGGTATTCGTTTAGGAGCATGGAAAGAAATTCTTCGGGGGAGAGGGAAGCGAGAGACGGCGTGAAATGGACGGCAAGGACGGTGTCGATGCCGAGAGAACGCATCTCACGCTCCTTTTCTTCATTTGTCATGAGCGTCTCCGGCGCGGCGCCGAAGAGGCTTTTCGGGTTCTCCAGAAAAGTGTAGACGGCGGCGGGCGCATGGAGTGTGCATGCCAGTTCCGCGCAGACGGAAAGTACTTTTCTGTGTCCCGGATGCAGACCGTCGAAAGTGCCCAGCGCGATGACCGGGCGCCCTTCCGCGTTTGTTTGTGTCATAGTCTTCCTCTGTTTTTATGTGGTAGGGAAATTATATCATTTCTCCAGAGCGGCGTCAACCGTAAGACCTTCAAAGTGGGCAAGGATCGCGCTTGTCAGTTCTTCGGGCGTGTCGGCGATGGTCTTCGCGCCCGCCTTCAGCAATTCTTCCTTCGGGCGGAAGCCCCAGGAAACGCAGATCATGGGCAGGGACGCGTTTTGCGCCGTCAGGATGTCCACATCGGAATCGCCGATGTAGAGCGTGTTTTCCTTTTTCGCGCCGAAAAACGAAACGATGGCGTTGGTGCCGGCGGGGTCCGGCTTTTTGGGATACCGCAGGCTTTCGCCGACGGTGCAGCCGATGAGAGAGCCGAAATGGCAGTCCGACAGGAGGCTCGCGCCTTCCTGGAATTTATTGGAAGAAATGCCCATTTTGATGCCGTGCTCCCGCAGGGTCTCCATCATGGAAACGATGCCGGGGTAGGGCGCGGTCTCGATGTTGAGATGGGAGGCGTACTGCGCCTTGAAATCGGCGAAGACGGCGTTGATGACGCGCTTGTCCGTGCCTTCCGGAAGGGCGCGCACCGCCATCATGTAAAGCCCGCTGCCCACGAAGGTCTTCATTTCGTTTAGGGTGTGGGCGGGGTAGCCGTGCTTTCCGAGAGAAAAGTTCATGGCGGAGAGCAGATCGGAAAGGGTGTCGAGGACGGTGCCGTCCATGTCGAAGATGACGAGTTTTGTGTTCATGCAATTTTCTCCTGACGGGATCCGGGTGGACAGCCGAAAGCAAATCACCCTCATCTGCCGCTTCGGCGGTCCCCCCCTTCCCACTCGGCGAGGGGGAAGGCAAGAAGATGCCCGCCGCGTTCATTTTCCGTACCATATTATACCTTTTGCGGTTAACTTGTAACCCGCGAACAAGAAAATTTTCAAACTTATGCAGGAATCTTTACATTGGCGGAGAAACAGATAATACGGGCAGGTGCCCGACCATGGAAAGGAAGGTACTGACTATGAAATTCAAATTTATCGGAAGATTCATGGATGTGACCGAGTCCCTGCAGGCATACGCCGAGAAGAAGATCAATAAACTGGATTGGTTCTTCGGCGACGATGCGGAAGCCCAGGTCAAGTTCACTCAGGAGCGCGGCGGCCAGAATATCGCCGAAATCACCATTGCCCTCAAGTATATGCTCTTCCGCGCGGAGGAAGCCAGCAATGATATGTATGCTTCCATCGATTCCGCCGTGGACAAACTCTCCCGCCAGATCCGCCGCCACCGCACCAAACTGGACAAAAAGTTCCGCTCTCCCGCGCCCGCTCCCGCAGAAGCGGAGGTGATCGAGGAGGAAGAGGAGGATAAGAAGGTCGTAAAGGTGAAGACCTTCGCAGTCAAACCCATGTCCGTGGAAGACGCGATCCTGCAGATGGAGCAGTTGGGTCACTCCTTCTTCGTGTTCGACAACGCCGATACCGGCAAGGTCTGCGTGCTGTATATCCGCAAAGACGGAGACTACGGCCTGCTGGAGCCCGAAAAATAAAATCAAATGAATTTTTGAGGCACGCTGCTGAGGCGGCGTGCCTCTTTTAGGAGAAAGATATGAAAAATAACCTGAAAAAACTCTTGTGCCTCCTGCTCGTTCTGCTGCTGACCTTCGGCTGCTTTGCCGAGACGGAGAATGAGGAAGTGCTCTGCGAGGACGGCGTCGCCATCACCGCAGAACTCATCGTGGAGTACGGCTGCGACTACTATCTGAAGGACGAGGTCGCCCTGTATCTGTACGCCTTCTGCGAACTGCCGCCCAATTACCTCACCAAGAACGAGGCGATGGATCTGGGCTGGGTGTCCAACAAGGGCAACCTGTGGGATGTCTTCGACGGCGGCTGTATCGGAGGCGACCGTTTCGGCAACTACGAGCGCATCCTGCCCACGAAAAAGGGCCGCACCTATTACGAGTGCGATGTGAACTATGAGGGCGGCTACCGCGACGCCTGCCGCATCGTGTTCAGCAACGACGGGCTCATCTACTACACCGAGGACCATTACGAGACCTTCGAACTGCTGTACGAGGGCTGGTTCAATCCGGAACTGATCTATGAGCCGTACAAGGGGGACAGATAATATGTATATCATCGACGGAAGCAAGATGACTTCCCGCAGGGAAGCCTATGAAGAGATCAAGCGCGCCATCGAGGCGCCGGACTACATGGGAAACAATCTGGACGCCCTGCACGAAGTGCTGACCGAGACGGTGGGCGAGGTGCGTCTCACCCACGCCTGCAAGATGCTGATGAACCTGCAGCAGTACGGCTGCAGGATGCTGACCGTGTTCTTTGACGCGGCGGAGGAAAACAAACACCTCATTTTCACCGTCGGAGGACACGAGTAACCTATGTCGAAAAGGCAGGAGTATAAGCAGCTCCTCAAACTGATCTGCGCTTTCGCGTGGCCCACCATCGTCGAGCAATTGCTGGCGACGGCGGTCAATTATGTGGACACCGCAATGGTAGGCTCGCTGGGCGCCAACGCTTCCGCCGCGGTGGGCGCGACGATGACGGTCAACTGGATGATGAACGGCATCGTGGGCTCCCTGAGCGTGGGCTTTCTGGCATTCATCGCCCGTTCCATGGGCGCGGGAAAACAGGATCTCGCCCGCCGCGCGGCAGGTCAGGCGGTCACGGTGGCGCTTATCGGCGGCACGGTCGTGACCGCTCTTGCTTTGTCTTTTTCCAATATCATCCCCGTGTGGATGCACGCGGATGAAGCCATCATCGACGACGCGCGGGCATATTTCTTCATATTATACATACCGATGATCTTCCGCGCGGCGCTGCTCATCTTCGGCACCGTCCTGCGCGCTGGCGGCGACACCAAGACGCCCATGAAGGCGAATGTGGCGACCAATCTCATCAATGTCGTTCTGAATTTCTTCCTTATATACAGCACCCGTCCCGCTGTCGTGCTGGGACTTTCCGTCACCATCCCCGGCGCGGGCTGGGGCGTGCGGGGCGCCGCCATCGCCAGCGCCATCTCCTTTGCCTGCGGCGGTGTATGGATGACCGCGGCGCTGTTCGGCAACAAAAATGTTTCACCCAAAGGCTTCTCCCTGAAACCGGACGGGACGATCTTGAAGCCCTGCTTCAAGATCGCCCTGCCCGCGGTGCTCCAAAGGCTCGCCACTTCCACGGGCTATGTGATGTTCTCCGCCATGATCAACAGTCTGGGAAGCGTGTCCACGGCGGCGCACTCCATCGCCAACACGGCGGAGTCCGCCTTCTACATCCCCGGCTGGGGCATGCAGACCGCGGCGTCCACCCTCATCGGAAATGCCTACGGAGAAAAGAACAACCGGAAACTCACCGACCTGTCAAGGCTTCTTCTGTTGCTCGAATTTGCCGTCATGCTGGTATCGGGCACGATCCTGTTCCTCGGCGCGCGGGGACTCATGAGCCTGTTCACCTCCGATGAGGAAGTCATCTCCATGGGCGCGAAGGTCCTCAAAATGGTAGCGCTTTCCGAGCCGCTTTACGGTGTCGCCATCATCATCGAGGGCATCTTCAACGGCGTGGGCGACACGCTGCAGACCTTCATCTTCAATGTCATCGGCATGTGGGGCGTGCGCATCCTGGGTACATACATCTTCGTTTCCCGTATGGGCTATGGGCTCACCGCCGCCTGGGCGTGCATGATCGCCCACAACATGACCCTCGCCGCCATGCTCACCGTGAAATATCTGCGGGGAAAATGGCGTCCGCGGGAACTTTGACGGGAAAAGTCCGTCTAAAAAACATATTCGCGAAAACAGCGCGAAAAACGGGAGGAAAACCATGAAGAAATTTATATCCGTATTGCTGGCTCTCATGCTGCTCATCTCATCCGTTGTGTACGCGGAGAGCACTTCCAATGTGGCGTACCTGTTCGACGAGGTGCGCGAGCTGATGTTCCATACCGACAATGTGACCGTGTCTCTCGACGCGGACTTCACCTTTGACGGCCTCAAGTTCAAGGAAATGAAACTGGACTACAAGCAGGACGGCATCCGCTCCTACCTGTCCTATCTGCTGGACACCCGGACCGAGGAGGGCGCCGCGCCCGTCCGCACCGGCTACACCGTGCTGGGTCTGGGCTCTGTGGCGTACAGCAACGAGGTCCGCAAGGGCAACTACTACATCACCTGGCCCACCAAGGTCAGCGACACCATTCTTCAGAACAACAACAAAACGGCGCTCGCCCTGGAACTGGCCAAGACCGCCGCGGTCGCCGCGGAGGGCACCCTGACCGTCAACGAGAAAAACGGGAACACCTACAACTTCGTTTCCGGCGGCTTCCCGGATTTCGTCAATAAGACCGCCTACTATCTGATCGCGGACTACATCCGCAACAACTACTACATCGATCTGTTCCACGAGGCGGAAGCCTATTACGGCTATGTGGGCATCCGCTACGAGGGCAGCTGGAGCGCCTGCGTGGAGGCCCGCTTCGAGGCGCTCTACGGACGGGCGATGAAGGAAAACTACTACGAGGACAGCGTGGAATACGGACGCTATCAGGTCGCCGAGAATGTGGTCAGCCAGATCGAGACCGAGATCCGCGCCCTGTATCACGACGGCTATGCCTACATCCGCAAAGACGGTACCTATGAATGGTATCCCACGCTGGAGGACTGCTACCGCGCCACCGGCGAAGTGGAACTCCATTACGAAAACGATACACTGGCGTTCCGCAATTTCTACGCCATGAAGACGGGCAAAGAACTGAGCGAGCAGGATTACGAGATCATCGTGAACAGCCCCTCGGACGAACTGTGGAAGGCAGTCGCGGACATGAGCAATGAGATGAACGCGTACTACACTTCTCTCGTTCACGAAAAGGATCCCCTTGCCGTGTGCGCCGATGTGGCAAATGACGGGACCATCACC
Source organism: Clostridia bacterium (assembly GCA_045598325.1). Classification (GTDB taxonomy): domain Bacteria; phylum Bacillota; class Clostridia; order Christensenellales; family Aristaeellaceae; genus RUG14130. The sequence continues at coordinate 22,362 of JAZLLT010000003.1, forward strand.
GTAAAGCACAGCCTCGGCGTAGGCAAGACCCTCACCGAGACCGTGATCGAAAACATCGCCATGGCATCCCTGACCGGCATGGACGCGGGCGCGCAGACCGATGACAACGGCGACATCCTCATGGGATGGGGCGAAGTCCGCTTCGATATCGAATATACCGACGGCAGCCATCATGAACTGGTGATCGGCTTCTCCGCCGTCGCCATGGACCGGGGCACCACTTCCGTTCCCTCCGAGTTCATCCCCGAGGACTGGGGACTTGTGAGCAAGGATGGCTTCTATGCAGCGCTGCAGGAAGGGCAGGACGACGAGGGCGGCGAGGACTGGTGGGAGCGGTTGGTCGCCGACGCACCCGATACCATCGAGTTTAACGGCGCCACCTATCCGACCGAATACGATCTGTACAGATAAGCCAATACAGGAACAAACCATCCGCGACCCGCCGTGCCCCGCGCCGGCGGGCCGCTTTTTGCCCGGATACGGAAAACAGACCGGAGTCCCTGTTTTTTGGGCAAAACAGGGCAAAAACGCGCATAAATCTTAACTTCCGGGCGGGAAATTTTCAGAAACATAACTTGCAATCGGGGCAGGACGGGTGTATAATGTGTCTGTTGCGTGTGGCGTGCTATGCCTATCTACCGGTAATCATAGCAGGGAAACGCCGCAGGCGGCATAGGGATGAACCGAGAGATTGCGGCGGGCGAACGACCGCCACGCCGGTAACTCCCGGGGACCAGTCCGGTAATCGGGCGACGGCTCATGCGCCGTCGAAAAAATAAATAATAGGGCACGCCCGGTAGCGTGTGCATGAGTCCAAACAAGGAGGAAACCACAACAATGGCAAGCCAGAAGATCCGCATCAAACTGAAGGCTTATGAGCATTCGCTCATCGATCAGGCCGCTGAGCGCATCGTCGAGACCGCAAAGCGCACCGGATCCCGTGTCTCCGGTCCCATTCCGCTTCCCACGGAAAAGGAGATCGTCACGATCCTTCGTTCCCCCCACAAGCACAAGGATAGCCGTGAGCAGTTCGAACTCCGCACCCACAAGCGCCTCATCGACATCCTGCAGCCCACTCCCAAGACCGTCGAGGCTCTCACCAAACTCGACCTTCCCGCCGGTGTGGAAATCGAACTCAAACTGTAATCCCACTCAGGAGGAAAGACAATAATGAAGAAGGCAATTCTCGGCAAAAAGATCGGCATGACCCAGATCTTCCTTCAGGATGGTCGTCTGGTCCCGGTCACGGTCGTCGAAGCAGGTCCTTGCACCGTAACTCAGGTCAAGACCGTTGAGAACGACGGCTATGAGGCAGTTCAGGTCGGTTTCGGAGAGCTCGCGGAGAACCGCGCTCAGAAACTGAAGACCAAGCCCGAGCTCGGCCATTTCGCAAAAGCGAATGTACCCGCAACCCGCTTCCTGCGCGAACTCCGCTTCGACGACATCAGCACCTACTCCGTAGGCGACAAGATCACCGTTGAGCAGTTTGCCGAAGGCGATAAAGTCGATGTTTCCGGCATCAGCAAGGGCCACGGTTACACCGGTCCCATCCAGAGATGGAACATGCACACCGGTCCCATGGGTCACGGTTCCAAGTATCATCGCGGCGTAGGTTCTCTGAGCGCGAACTCCGATCCTTCCCGCGTGTTCCCCGGCAAGCACATGGCAGGTCAGTACGGTTCCGAAAAGGTCACCGTGCAGAATCTGGAAGTTGTGCGCGTCGATGTTGAGCGCAACCTGCTGCTGGTCAAGGGCGCACTGCCCGGAGCCAATGGCTGCCTGCTCACCATCCGTGATTCCATCAAGGCCTAAATTGAACCGGAAGGAGGACGCATTAAATGCCTACTGTTAATGTTTTGAATATGCAGGGTCAGACCGTTGGCACCTACGAACTGAACGAAGATGTCTTCGCAGCCGAGGTCAACACTGACGCGATGCATATGGTGGCCCGCGCCATTCTGAACGCAAAGCGCCAGGGCACCCAGTCCGCACTGACCCGTACCGAAGTACGCGGCGGCGGCAAAAAGATCTATCGCCAGAAGGGCACCGGCAACGCACGCCATCATGGCCGTCGCGCTCCCCAGTTCACCCACGGCGGAATGGTTTTCGCAGTCAAGCCCCGCTCCTACCGCATCAGCGTGCCCCGCAAGGTTCGCCGCCTGGCTATGAAGAGCGCTCTGACCTGCAAGGCCGTTGACAACCAGATCATCGTTCTTGACAAGATCGAACTTCCCGAGGTTAAGACCAAGGTCATCGCCGCGATGCTCAAAGCCATCAGCGCCGACAAGAAGACCATGATCGTGACCGCAGCATCCTGCAATGAGGTGCTCCGCGCTTCTTCCAACATCGAAGGCGTGAAAGTATCCCATGTCGGTATGCTGAATGTGGTGGACATCCTGAACTACAACAGCTTCGTTGTGACCAAGGAAGCCCTTACCGCCATCGAGGAACTGTACAACGATATGTACACCGACGAGTTCGAAGGGGAGGAGAACGAATAATGAAGACCGTATACGATATCATCATTCGCCCCGTACTCACCGAAAAGTCCTACGCTACCATCGCCGATAAGAAGTATGTCTTCGTTGTTGACATCCATGCCAACAAGAGCGAGATCAAGGCAGCTGTGGAAAAGATCTTCGGCGTGAAGGTCGAATCCGTCAACACCCTGCGCACCGACGGCAAAATCAAGAGGCAGGGCCGCACTCAGGGCAGAACTCCTGAGATCAAGAAAGCCTATGTTACCCTGAAGAAGGATTCCAAGCCCATCGAGTTCTTCGAAGGCATGGCGCAGTAATAGGGAGGTAAGCAAATGGGAATCAGAGTCTATAAGCCGACTTCTCCTGCAAGGCGCTTTATGTCGGTCCTCACTTTTGATGAACTGACCAAGAAGGAGCCCGAGCGCTCCCTGGTAACCGACCTGCGCCACAAGGCCGGCCGCAACGCCCAGGGCAAGATCACTGTCCGTCATCAGGGCGGCGGCGAACGCCGTAAGTATCGTATCATCGATTTCAAGCGCAACAAGGACAACATCCCCGCGAAGGTTGCCGCCATCGAATACGATCCCAACCGTACCTGCTTCATCGCTCTTCTGTTCTACGCAGACGGCGAGAAGAGATACATCCTCGCTCCTCTGGACCTGAAGGTCGGCGACACCGTGATGAGCGGCCCCGAAGCCGACATCAAGCCCGGCAACTGCCTGCCCCTGGCCAACATCCCCCTAGGCACCCTGATCCACAATGTGGAAATCAAGGTCGGCAAGGGCGGCCAGATGGTCCGTTCCGCAGGCACCTCCGCCCAGGTCATGGCGAAGGAAGGCGATTTCGCCCAGATCCGCCTGCCCTCCGGTGAGGTCCGCAAGGTATCCATGAATGCCCGCGCGACCATCGGTGAAGTCGGCAACAACGAGCACGAGAATGTGCGCATCGGCAAAGCCGGCAAGACCCGTCACCTCGGCATCCGTCCCACCGTTCGCGGTGTTGTTATGAACCCCTGTGACCACCCCCACGGCGGCGGCGAAGGCAAATCCCCCGTTGGTATGCCCGCTCCCATGTCTCCCTGGGGCAAGAAGACTCAGGGCGTCAAGACCCGCAAGCATCGTAAGTACTCTGACAAGATGATTGTCAAGAGGGCTCACGAGAAGTAATGCGGAAGGAGGACTA
>JAZLLT010000004.1:0-14413 GCA_045598325.1 Clostridia bacterium
GCGGATGCCCATGCGATACGCGCCCAGCAGTTTTTCCTTGGTGCCGCCGATGGGCAGCGCCTTGCCCCGCAGGGAGATTTCGCCGGTCATGGCGATGTCCTGACGGGCGGGTATACCGGTCAATGCGCTATACAGCGCGCAGGCCATGGCGATGCCCGCGGAGGGACCGTCCTTGGGCGTGGCGCCTTCGGGCACATGGATGTGGATGTCGTGGGACTTGCGGAATTCTTCGGTGAGGCTGTCCTTCAGAAGCCCCCGCACGAAGGAGTACGCGATGCGGGCGGATTCTTTCATCACATCGCCCAGCGACCCGGTCAGTTCCAGATTTCCGCTGCCGTTCAGGATGGCGACTTCAATGGGCATGACCACGCCGCCCACGCTCGTCCAGGCAAGACCGTTGACGACGCCGACTTCCCTGCCCTTGCCGAGTTTGGTGTCCAGGAATTTGCGCGCACCCAGATACTTTTCAAGGTCTTTCGCCTTGAGTTTCACGGGCACGGTCTCGCCCTTTTCAAGGTTCTCCACCGTCACCTTGCGGATGATACGGCCGAGGGTGCGCTCAAGGGTGCGCACGCCCGCCTCGGCGGTGTAGCCTTCAATGAGGGCGCGGATGGCATCGTCACCGATTTTAAGGTTCCCGGCATCCATGCCGTTTTCGGAAAGTTGCTTTTTCCAGAGGTGGCGCTTTGCGATCTGCACCTTTTCCTCCAGCGTGTAGGAGGGCACCTCAATAACATCCATGCGGTCGAAAAGCGGCTTGGGGATGGCTTCGAGATTGTTGGCGGTGGTGATGAAGAGGACCTTGGAAAGATCGAAGGGCGCTTCCAGATAGTGATCGCGGTAGCGGCTGTTCTGCTCGGGGTCCAGCACTTCCAGCATGGCGGAGGCGGGATCGCCCCGCATGTCGGACGCCATCTTGTCGATCTCGTCGAACAGGAACACGGGGTTCATGACGCCCGCCTGCTTGATGGCGGAAATGACGCGTCCGGGCATGGCGCCCACATAGGTGCGGCGGTGGCCGCGGATCTCGGCTTCATCGTGCACACCGCCCAGAGAGACCTGACAGAATTCCCGTTTGAGGGCGCGGGCGACCGAGCGGGCAATAGAGGTCTTGCCGACGCCGGGGGCGCCCACAAGGCACAGGATGGGGCTTCTCGGGTCATCTTTCACGGCGCGGACCGCGAGGAACTCGAGGATGCGCTTCTTGACTTCGGTAAGACCGTAGTGGTCCTCGTCCAGAATCTTCCGCGCGCGGGAAATGGAGGTGTCGTCCCTGGTGTATTTGCCCCAGGGCAGTTCGGTCATGCACTCGATGTAGTTCTCCATGACCGCCGCTTCTGGAGACTGGGGAGCCGCCCGCTTCAAGCGCTTCAGTTCCTTTTCGGTCCTCTGGCGGGCTTCCTCGTTCATGGGCTTGGACGCGATTGCCTTTTCGTATTCACCGATCTCATCGTCATCGTCGCCCAGTTCCTCATCGATGACCCGCTGCTGTTCCCGCAGCCAGTATTCGCGGTTGTTTTTGTCGATGCGCTTCTGGACTTCCTTCTCGATTTCACGGGCGTACGCGGCGTTCTCCGCGTCCGAGCGCATGAAGGAGATCATGGTGACGAGCCTGTCAGCAGGATCCCCGATACCGAGAATCTGCGCCGCGCGGGCAAAGTCCTTGTCCAGAATGCTGTTAGCCAGCACATCGGCGAGGGTGCCCGCGTCCGCGATGGCATTGACCATGGCGCGGATCTCACCGCCGGTCTCACCCTTCGCGTCCAGATATTTTTCATAACTCTCTTTTGCCAGCATCACGATGGCGGCGTCGGCGGGAGAAGGCGTGGAGGACGCGTAAACGCGGTTGACCTCCGCGGTCAGCATGTCGCCGTCGTCATAGATGCCCAGAAGGTCCGCGCGGCAAAGCCCCCGGGCGAGCACGCGGATGGTGCCGTCGGGCAGGGGCATGACCTGCTTGATTTCGATGACGGTGCCGGTCGCGTACAGATTTTTGCCGGGCTCGTCCTCGTTGGGGTCCTTCTGGCATACGGCAAACAGGATGCCGTTATCCTTCATCGCGGTTTCCAGCGCTCTGACGGATTTGGGGCGTCCCACATCGAAATGCGTCGTGGTGCCGGGAAACAAAACCAGTCCCCGCAGGGAAATGGCAGGCATTTGTTCTTGTTTTTTACGGTTCAAAACAGTTCCTCCGTGAAATATCAATCAGCAACTTTTTTATTATAAGCGCTTCTATATTAAGTGTCAACTCCCGACACGCACATTTTGGCGGTACGAAAGGGGCGTGACGCCCTCATAGATGCGGAAGCGGCGGGTAAAGGACGAGGCGTCGGAATAGCCGGACAGACTGCAGACATCGCGGATGGGCAGGTCGGTCTGGCGCAGAAGGCGCTTGGCTTCCTCCATGCGCAGGCGAGTCAGGTAATCGTTGGGCGTGACGCCCACATCGCTTTTGAATTCCTGCGACAGGCGGACGGTGGTCACTTTGAGTTTGTCCGCCACGGATGTGATGGTGAACTCGCTGTCGGTGTAATTTTCGCTCATCAGGCGCATGACCTCCTGCACGAGCGGCAGCCGCACTTCGCCGTCGCGGGCGGAGATGACGCCTTCGCAGACGCGGCGCAGGATGCCGTCCAGTTCGTCCACGCTCCTGCAGCCCGACAGGGAAAACAGATTGTAGACCTCGGCGCTGTTGTAGCCCGCATCCTCGGCTTCGGAAAGGATGGCGGTGATGATGTCGTTGTAGACCTTGCGGAAGGTGAACAGGGACATGTCCGCACTCTTCAGAAACGCGGTGAGGGCGTCCAGTTCCGCGGCGGTGCGCTCCTTGTCGCCGGAAGAAAGGGCTTCCTGCAGGCGGGAGGCGAAGTCGCGGGATTTTCTGCCGTCATCCCCGGCGGACGCGAAGGAGATATCGGTGAAGTTGAGCAGCCTCTCCTCGCCCATCACGAAGCGGCTCTCGTAGGCGCTGGTCGCCTCGAGGTATGCCGTGGGAAGTTTGTCCGTGTCCTCATGGATGGCGGAGAGCGCCACGGGCAGGCGCATGAGCCGCACGATATCCCTGCCCACAAGGGCACGGGCGTAGGAAGTGATGTCATCGGGCTTGTCCGCGAACACGGTCAGGAGCAGCTGCTCGTTCTGGGGCAGTTCCATGCCCATGACGGAGATCTCCGTTTCTTCGGGGATCAATCCGTCCACGGTCATGCCTTTTTCACCGCCCGTGCCGACGAGCAGCACGGCACAGTAAGGCCGTTTCACATTGAAGCCCACTTCCTCCGCTTCGGAGACAAGGGTATCTTTATCCTCGATCTCGCCGCTCATCATGCGCTTCACGAAGTCACGGCGTCGCGCTTTCAGGGAAGAAGTTTCCAGATTCCGCGCCCGGTCTTCCAGCGCGTCGATGCCTTCCTCGATGGCGGAGATGTCGTCTTTGGTTTCCGTTTCCGCGCCGAAGCGCCCGCGCAGGCTCACGATGGAGGATAGGTTCTTTTTGGAGATGAACCAAATCATCAGCACGACGGGCAGGGCGAAAATGAGCAGCACCGCGGCAAAGCCCAGCCAGACACCCGCCGCCCGCAGGCTCAAGTCGTTGAGCGAAAGTACGGACAGATAGCGGATGCCGCCGAAGCGGCTCTCCTCCGACACGAACAGATAGTCCCGCCCGCCGATGCGGCGCACTTCGCTTCCGCTGACAGAGGACAGGCGGTTTTCGTCCACGGGCACGCTCCCGCTCACACAGGCGATCTCATTGCCCGAAAGGATATAGCGGCTGCAGGCGTCCTCGTTCCCGTTGACGACAGCCCCGCCGATCTCGCTCATGGGGATCAGGCACAGCGCCATCGCGTCTTCTCCGCCGAATCCGATCAGGAGCATTTCTTCTCCGTCATCCGTACGCGCGGAGGTGACGACGGCGCCTTTTTCCGCAAGCAGTTCCTCCGGAGAGGCAAAAAGGGCATATTCGCATTTTGTGAGGACCGTGGGCAAACCGTTTTCCGCGCGGCTCACCAGAACCGTTTCCCCGCTTTCGGCGACTTCGGCTTCCGTCACCCCGTCCGCGCAAACGGAAAGTGCGGTCAGGTATCCGTCCGTCAGAAAGCGCATCTGCGTCGCGGCGGCCGTCTCGCTCTTTTGCGCGGACTCGTACACCGTCCTGCGGTAGTAGCGGTACATGTACGCCGCGATGCCGCCCACCAGCAGCGCCATCAGCAGCACATAGGAGAGCATATACCTGAGAAATGTGTTTTTGAACAGTTTCCTGAGCATGGTCCCTCCGTCAGGTCAGTTCGATCGGTTCCACCACCAGCGTGTGCTGATGGGTGTAGTTGACAAGTCCGGGTTTCGCGCCGGACGGCTTTTTCACATAGCGGCGGCGGGTGTAGTCCACCTCCACATTGGAAGAGGCGCCGCAAAAGCTGAACCTCGCGGCGACGCGGGCCGCAAAGAGCAGGGTCTCATCCGAAGGCGCGGCGCTCCTGATGATCACATGGGAGCCGGGCACATTTTTCGCGTGGAGCCAGATCTCTTCCCCGTCCGCGGAAAAGGTAAGATGCTCGTTCTGTACATTATTGCGCCCTGCGAAGATTTCCGTTCCGTCGGGGGAAACGAAGCGCATGGGTGAAGAGGGCGGCAGGGCTTTTTTGACCCGTCTGGACTGGGTGTCTTTGATATAGCCCGTGCGGACCAGTTCCTCGCGCAGTTCGGACAGGCTCGCTTCATCCGTGCAAAGGTCGATGTTCTCCAGTTGCCCTTCAAGGTAGGTCAGTTCTTCCGTGGTTTCTTTGATCTGCTCGAATGCCAGTTTCCGCGCGACCTGCGCTTTTTTGTACAGTTTGAAATACCGCTGGGCATTCCCCGTGGCGGAGAGTTTCTCGTCCAGTTCCACCGTGAGGCTGCCGCCGTTTTCGTCGTAATAATTGGGCAGGGTGACGCTCTTCATGCCCTTTTTCACAAGGTACGCGCTCGCCGTCAGCATTTCGCCCTTGATGCGGTATTCCTCGCTGCGGGCGCCGCTCTCGTAGGCTTCCTGCTGAAGCGCCAGTTTTTTGGTGAGGCGCTCGATGTTGGTTTTCACCGTCCTCGTGACGGAAGCGCTCTTCTGCTGCATCCGCTCGGCGGCGTCTTTCAGTCGGTAATATTCCTCGGTGGCCTCGGAAAGCGTGGAAAACTCCCGCGTCTCCGCACCCGCGCGGCTTTTGTAGGAAAACGCCATGAGTTCCGCGGGCTTGCCGTTTTCGTCCACGATGACGCGGGGCGAGAAGGAAGAAAGGATGTCCGAAACCGCGTCCGCGATTTTGTCCGCATAGGTTTCGGGCGCGTCCGTGTAGGCGATCTCCTCGCCGCACACGCGGAAAGAGATCTCCCGCGCGAGGGGCAGAGACAGTCCGCTCACACTGTCGCGGATGAGTTTGCCCAGTTCCCCTTTGCCGCCCGTGAGGCACGCGGAAAGTTCGATTCTGTCCATGCTGTCAAAGGGGATCTTCCCGTGGGCGGGCGGCGCCTCGTAGGGAACGCCCGGCAGCACCTCGCGCACGGAGGAGATGGTCTCATTGATATGGCGCGCGCACTCCATGATTTTTCCGTCCGCGGAGACGAGGATGATGTTGGAGTGCTTGCCCATGAATTCGCAGATAATGCTCTTTTTCGCCCGGTCACCCATCTCATCGGTGTGCTCCATGTCGATCCTCAGGATGCGGTCGGAGGACACCTGACGGATGCCCGTGATGCGGCCGCCGATCAGGTGCTTGCGCATGAGCATGCACAGAGCAGGCGGCTCGAGTGGATTATTCTTTTTTTCGGTGGTAATGCAGGCGCGCCCGCAGTCCGCGCTGGCGGACAGAAGCAGCATGCGGTTTTCCCCCGCGCATCTGACGGAAAGAACGATCTCGTCCCGCTCGGGCTGCTGCACCTTGTCGATGCGGGCGCCGGTCAGGATCGCGTCCAGTTCCTTCGCCATGAAATAAAAGGTTATGCCGTCCATCGGTTGCTCCGTTTCGTTAAGGCTAAATCTCTACAAATATATTATAGCGCAAAACAAAGCATTTTTCAATGAGGATTGAATAAAGATCTGTGTTGTGCTAAAATAGAAGCAGAGGAATTTTTCAAAGGAGAATGACGGTAATGGAAGAAATCAGAAAATCCAATCAGATGCGAAAAGTGAAAATCACTCCCGATTATACCGAAATGGCGGCAGGCAGCGTCCTCATCGAGTGCGGACGCACCCGCGTCATCTGCACCGCCTCCGTGGTGGAGGGCGTGCCTCCCTTCAAAAAAGGCACCGGCTGCGGCTGGCTCACCGCCGAATACGCCATGCTTCCCGGCTCCACCTCCCGCCGCAAGGAACGCGACGGCATCAAAAAGGACGGGCGCAGCGTGGAGATCCAACGCCTCATCGGCCGTTCCCTGCGCGCCGCGGTGGACCTCACGCGGCTGGGCGAGCGAACCATCTACCTCGACTGCGATGTCATTCAGGCGGACGGCGGCACCCGCACCGCGTCCATCACCGGCTCCTTCGTGGCGCTGACGCTCGCCTGCGAGAAACTGATGAAGCAGGGGCTTATCGTGGACAGCCCCATCATCCGTCAGGTCGCCGCCATCTCCGTGGGCATCATCGACGATGTGCCCACCCTCGACCTCGAATACATTCAGGATTCCCGCGCGCAGGTAGACATGAATGTCATCATGACCCGCGACAGCAAGGGCAACATGGAGTATGTGGAAGTGCAGGGAACCGGCGAAGGCAGACCCTTTGCCAGAAATGAACTGAATAAACTTCTGGCACTCGCGGACAGCGGCATCAAGCAACTGATGAAAAAGCAGCTTGCCGCCCTCGGCGAGAAGGCGGAGATCATCGGCAAAAAGCCCCGTCTGGTCGCCGCGACCCACAATTTCGGCAAACTCCGCGAGATCCGCGCGCTGCTGGGCGACAGATACGAGATCATCTCTCAGGACGAGGCGGGACAGACCCTCGAAGTGGAAGAAAACGGTGAGACCTTTGAAGAAAACGCCATCATAAAGGCAAAGACCTTGATGGAACTCACCCATTGCGCCACCATCGCGGACGATTCCGGTCTTATGGTGGACGCGCTCGGCGGCGCGCCCGGTGTCCATTCCGCCCGCTACTGCGGCGTGCACGGCGACGACGAAGCCAACAACGACAAACTCCTGCACGAACTCGCCTTCATCCCTTCTCCCCGCACCGCCCGCTTCGTGAGCGCGGTGGCGCTGTGCCGCCCGGGCAAAGAGCCCGTCGTCACCACCGGCGAGGTGGAGGGCGAGATCACCTTCGAGCGCCGCGGCACCAACGGCTTCGGCTACGACCCGCTGTTTGCCTGCTATGAACTGGACGGCAGGACCTTCGGCGAAGCACCCGACGCGGACAAGCAGAAGATCTCCCACCGCGCCAACGCCATCAAGGCGCTCAAGGAAGCGCTGGAGAACGAGCGTGATTAAGTTGGGCGTCATGGCGGACAGCCACGGCAGCAAACAGAACATCCGTATCGCCCTGCGCGAAATGGCGGACTGCAAGTACATCATCCATCTGGGCGACCACGACAGCGACATGGACGGGTTCGGCATCCGTCAGGACCGTCTTCTGTCCGTGCCCGGCAACTGCGACCCGGATTCCTTCGCGCCCTATCTGCGCATCTTTCGGGCGGAGGACATCGAGGTGCTCGCGACCCACGGGGACGCGTACCATGTGAAGATGACGCTGTATTCCCTCATGCTGAAGGCGCGGGAAAAGAACTGCGCACTCGCGCTGTACGGGCACACGCACCGGCCGAAACTGGACGAGGCGGAGGGCGTGACGCTCATCAATCCCGGCGCCCTGTGCAATGGAAAATACGCCGTCGTCACGGTGGACGGAAGCAAAATCACCTGCGATTTCAGGCAGATATAAGGAGAAAACCATGATCAAAGCGATCCTGCTGGACTGCGGCGGCGTCATCATGCGCCCCTTGCGGGGACACTGGCGCCTGCCCGTCAACTACGAGGAACTGTTCGGGGATTACACCCGCTTCGATCCCGAAAAAGTGGCGGAAGCCATGAAAAAGCACGAATTCCTGCTGGATGAGGGACACAAGGTCACCACCCTCAAACACGAATACGACTTGCGGGTGAAGTATACCCGCAGGATGGCGGACGATCTGGGGCTTCCCATGACGGACGGCGAGGTGCGCGCCGTTGCAGAGAGCCTCACCTACCGCTTCGAGCGCTATCATCTCTACGATGACACCATTCCCATGATCACCAAGTGGCAGAGCGAAAAGAAGGTGGGCTTCATATCAAATGCCATGCCATCCATGATGCGGGCGCTCCAGCAGTACGATTTCTATGACAGGATGGACTGCTCCGTCATCTCCTGCAACATCGGCAAGCAGAAGCCCGGCAGCGACATCTTTACCTTCGCCCTCGATGAACTGGGACTTCCCGCCAATGAATGCGTGTTTCTGGATGATCTTCCGAAAAATCTCGAGCAGGCGAAAAGCATGGGCATCCGCACCATCCGCATGCTGCGCACGCCCTACACCATCGAGCCCGTCCAAGATTTCGAGTGGGAACTGACCGCCCGGGACCTCGCCGAAGCGGACGCCATCATAGGGACCTTATGACCCGCATCGAAACCCGTCCCCGCACGCCGGGCCTCAAATGCTGCGCCTTCACGGGGCACCGCCCGGGCAAATTCCCCTATCCTCTGTGGGACGGGAATGAGCGGGCGGAGGACCTGAAAAAGCGGCTTTCAGACGCCATCGACTGCCTGATTTCAGAGGGTTTCGGTCACTTCGTCTCGGGCGGCGCCCTCGGTACCGACACACTGGCGGCGCTGCTCATCCTCGAAAAGCGGGAGAAAAATCCTTCTCTCACGCTGGAGATCGCCGTGCCCTTCCCGGAGCAGGACAAACTCTGGAATGAACGCGACAAGACCGTCTACCGCGAGATCCTCTCCCGCGCGGACATCGTCACCACGGTTTCCTGCGCCTACAATCCCCACGCCCTCCGTGCGCGGAACGGATTCATGCTGGAGGTGTGCGACGCGCTCATCGCCGTGTTCGACGGCAGCCGCGGCGGCACATTCCAAACCGTATCCATAGCTTACGATCAAGGCATCCGTACCATCTTCATTAAACCCTAAAGGCAGGTGCGCTTATGCGTATATACGGACTGACCGTCAACTATCTGACGAACCATCTGGGCTTCGATACCCTGCCCCGCTTCTCCTACAAGATTTCGGATTTTGATAACGGCGACCGGCAGGCTTCCCGCCGCATCACGGTAAAGACGGACGGGAAGACCGTGTGGGACAGCGCGGCGCAGGGGCAGCAGGAACTGTTCATCCCCTACGCGGGCGAAAACCTCCTGCCTCTCACCCGCTACGAGTGGAGCGTGGAGGTGACAAGCGAAAAGGGCGAAACCGCCTCGGCGTCCGCCTTCTTCGTGACCGGCAAACGGAATAGCCGCTGGAGCGGAAAATGGATCTCCGCCCAATATGTCAGGCGCGAGGGCGACGCCTTCGGCGCAGTGTATCTGCGCAAGGTGTTCACCTTGAACAAGCCCGTCAGGAGCGCGTATCTCGCCATCTGCGGGCTCGGTTATTTTGAGAGCAAAGTGAACGGGATCAAAACGGGCGACGATCTGCTGTCCCCCGCCTTCACCGAATTTTCCAAAAACGACCTGTACCTCGTCTACGATGTGAAAGACAAACTGGTGACAGGTGAAAATGCCCTCACCGTCACCCTCGGGAACGGCATGTACAACTGCTTCTCCGAGGACCCGTGGAACACCCGCGCCGCCTCCTGGCGGCACTGGCCGAAACTGCTCAGTGAACTGCATGTGACCTATGAAGACGGAAGCGGAACCGTCATCCCCTCCGACACCTCATGGAAGGGAAACAAGGGTCCCATCGTATTCAACGGTCTGCGCAACGGCGAGCACTACGACGCCCGTCTGGAACTCGGCGCATGGACGGATGCGGCTTACGATGATTCCGCGTGGGACAATGCCAAGATCATGAAAGGACCCGGCGGCGTCCTTGAGAACATGGAGATGGAGCCCATCCGCGTGTTCAGGACCTTCTCTCCCGTCAAAAAGTGGAAGACGGAAAAGGGCTGGGCCTTCGACTTCGGTCAGAACATGGCGGGCTTCTGCCGCTGGACCTTCCGCGGGAAAGCGGGAAGCGAATACTCCATGCACCACAGCGACATGCTGAAAGAAAACGGCGAACTCGACCTGCAGATGGGCGGCATGACCCGCTCCCACGGCTTCGCCAACGATCAATACATCAAAAAGAGCGATGAAACCGAGACCTGGCAGCCCATTTTCACCTATCACGGCTTCCAGTACGCGGAGATCGAGGGCTGCGATTATGAGCCCGATCTGTCCGATGTGACCGCCATGGCGGTCTGCTCGGACTGCAAACCCATCGGACACTTCGAATGCAGCGATCCGCTGCTCAACAATACCCAGCGGCTCTGCTTCTGGTCCACCGTCAGCAATCTCATGTCCATCCCCACGGACAACCCCCACCGCGAGAAAAACGGCTGGACGGGCGACACCTCCCTTTCCTGCGAACAGATGCTGATGAATTTCGATGTCCGCTCCTTTCTCGGAAAGTGGAGCCGGGACATGCACCTCAGTCAGCGTCCCGCGGGGCAGATCCCCTGCGTGGTGCCCTCCACGGGCTGGGGCTATTACGGTCTCATGGGACCCGACTGGTCCAGCGCCCTCATCATGGTGCCGTGGAACATTTACCTGTATAACGCCGACATGGACATCCTCCGCCGCGAATATGATACCATCAAGCGCAACTGCGACTTTATGGAGAGCATGACCGATGACCTGACGCTGAATTACGGCACGGGCGACTGGTGCCCGCCCTTTGAGGGGGAAGCGCTCTCCGTCAACATGGGCGACTACAAATGCCCCGTGGAAGTGAGTGACACCGCGTTTTTCCATAACGCCGCCATGATCGTGGTGAAGATCGCGGAAAAACTGGGCTATGAGGAGGACATCGCGTACTATTCCGACCTCGCCGCGCGCATCCGCAAAGTCTTCCGCGAGAAATTCTTCGATAAAGAAACCTATACCGTCAAGGGTGACTGCCAGACCGCCACGGGCTGCATGCTGTTTTTCGGGCTGTATGAGGAGGACGAATACCTGCCGCTCGTGGACAAACTCATCTCCCAGATCCGGGAAAAGGACTGGCACCTCGATTTCGGCGTGCTGGGCAACAAGTTCGTCATGCACGCGCTGGGCGCCTCCGGACACGGCGACATCGGCTGCCGCATGATCGCGCAGCGCACCTTCCCGGGCTGCCAGAGATGGATGGATCTGGGTGCCACCACCCTGTGGGAATGCTGGAACGGCAAGGGCTCCCACAACCACCACATGTTCTCCGACCTGTCCGCCTTCATGTACCGCTACATCGGCGGTATCTCCCCCGACGAAAAGGAGCCGGGTTTTAAGCACATCCTCCTGCGCCCCGCCGTGAAAAGCGAACTGACGGGCGCGAAGGCAAGCCACGAGAGCATGTACGGAACGCTGGCATGCGAATTCAAAAAAGAAAGCGGCACGCTGACGCTGGACATCACCGTACCCTTCGGATGCACGGCGGACCTGTATCTGCCCAAAGAACTGAATGAGCAACTGGGCGGAAAAATCGAGGGACACGAAACAAGGATCAAACTCACGAGCGGAAAGCATGTTCTGAAAGCAGACTATTAGTCTTCTTGCCTTCCCCGCTCCGAGGGGAAGGTGCCGCCGTCAAGGCGGCAGATGAGGAGCGCTCGTACCGCCGATTGACTGCCGGGCCCTCATCAGTCTCGCCTGCGGACTTGATCAGGCGTGGCTCTGAATGCCCGCCGGACATTCATTCACTCCCACGCCGCGCTTCGCGCCCCCCTACGGGGGAAGCCGAGATGAATAGGTATATCCTCGGTAATCTATTGCCAAACATTTCACGGAGGTATCACCATGGAATTCACCGTAACCAAAGGCGGAGCCATCTATACCCGGACAGGCTGCGAAGGAAAACCCCTTACCACCCGCGTGCAGTTTCTGAAAAGCGGTGCGGTCCGCGTGACCGACAAGATCGGTAAGAGCGTACCGGATAAGCAGAACTTCTTCACCGTGCCCCAGCACGCCGCCGTCTGCGCCGTAGAACAGACCGAAGTCGGTTATTGGCTGAGAGGTGAAAAGTGCGACCTGTTCATCGAGAACGAGTTCGGCAATATCTCCTTCTACGATAAGAACGGTGCCCTCATCCTCGGCACTCCCTCCTTCAAGGCGGCAAAATTCGAGGATGCCCCCGTGGTGCTCCATAAATTCCCCGCGGGCGAAAAGAAGACGGAGGGCAGGGCTTACACGAAGCGCATGGGGCTCCGGGGCCGCCGATATTTCGTCTTTGGCGCCGATGAAGCCCTCTACGGCACCGGTTCCCACGAGGAAGGTTACGGCAACCTCCGCGGAAAAAGCCGCGTACTTTTCCAGCACAACTACAAAGCCTGCGTGCCCGCCGTCGTGTCCACCAAAGGCTACGAACTGGTGTTCGCCATGGGCGGCTTCATGACCTTCCACGATGACACGGAGGGCAGTTACCTTTGGTGCGAATGTCAGGACGAGTTCGATTTCTACTTCCTGTACGGAGGCGATTTCGAGGGCACCATGAAGATCTACGCGGACCTCATGGGTCACGCGCCCATGCTGCCCTCGAGCGCCCTCGGCTATGTGCAGTGCAAGGAGCGCTACAAGGATGCCGCGGAACTCATCGCCGTGGCAAGCGAATACCGTGAAAGGAAGATCCCTCTCGATGTGATCGTGCAGGACTGGTTCACCTGGCCCGCGGAGCAGTGGGGCTACAAGATTTTCGACGAGACCCGCTATCCCGATCCCAAGGGCTTCACGGACAAACTCCATTCCATGGATGTGTCCATGATGATCTCCGTCTGGCCCAAGATGCTGGGCGACAACAACGGAAACCGCCGCGAGATGCTGGAAAAGAACTATCTGCTCGGCGACAAGGCCATGTATGACGCGTTCAACCCCGATGCCCGCAAACTCTACTGGAAGCAGGCGAACGAGGGCATCTTCCAATACGGCGTGGATTCCTGGTGGTGCGATGACTCCGAGCCCTTCGAGACCGACTGGTACTGGGAACTGCGGCCCGAGCCCCACGAGCGCATCGCCATCATGACTTCCGAGGCAAGGAAGTATCTGGATCCTACGAAGATGAACGCCTACAGTTTCGTTCATTCCATGGGCATGTACGAGGGGCAGCGGGAGACCACGGAGAAAAAGCGCATGCTGAACCTGACCCGTTCTTCCTACATCGGACAGCACCGTTTCGGCACGGTCACCTGGTCGGGCGATGTGTCCGCCAAGTGGGAAGTGCTGCGCCGTCATGTGCCCGAAGGAATGAACTTTACCGCCACGGGCGAACCCTACTGGACCACGGACAACGGCGCGTTCTTCCCCGGATCCGGCAATCTCTGGTTCACGGACGGCGACTTCAAAGGCGGCGTAAACGATCTCGGCTACCGAGAACTCTACACCCGCTGGATGCAGTACAGCCTCTTCCTCCCCATGATGCGCTCCCACGGCACCGACACGCCCCGCGAAGTGTGGCAGTTCGGTGAGGAAGGCACGCCCTTCTATGACGCGCTGAAAGAGGCCATCGAACTGCGCTATGTCCTGTTCCCCTACGCCTACTCCATGATGCGCAAGACCACGATGGACGGCATCTCCATCCTGCGACATCCCGCCCTCGTGTTCCCCGAAGACAAGGTGCTGCGCGGCATCGATGACGAGATGATGTTCGGAGAAAGCATCCTTGTGAAACCCGTCACCCGTCCCATGTACTACGGACCCGAAAGCACGCCCGTCGAGGACGACAAGAAGGTATCCGTCTATCTCCCCGCGGGATACAGGTGGTACGACTGGTTCACGAATGAGGTCTATGAAGGCGGCACGACCGCGACCCTTACCTGCCCGCTCGACCGCTTCCCGATGTTCGTGAAGGAAGGCAGCATCCTGCCCGTCGCGCCCGTCTGCCAAAGCACCAAAGCCGCGGCGAAAGCACCCGTGACCCTGAAGGTGTACGCGGGCAAAAACGCGTCCTTCACCCTGTATGAGGACGCCTGCGACGGCTACGGCTACGAGAAAGGCGAGTTTGCCGAAACGAAAATCACCTGGAACGAAAAGCGGAAGAAGTGCACCGTCGGCAAAAGGAAGGGTTCCTTCCCCGGCATGACGGAAAAGGAAATCACAGTCGAAATCATCAAATAAAGAAATCCGCCGCCGGAGCATTTCCGCGGGGGATTTCTATTTCTATTCGTCCCCGAAGCCCTCCCAGACGGGGCTCCCCCGGTAAGTCTGTACGGGGGTCTCCCCTTTGGGCGGCCTGTAAGCCGCGCCCGCGAGG
>JAZLLT010000005.1:0-26511 GCA_045598325.1 Clostridia bacterium
CCATAGCAACCCCGCCGGGGGACGACCCCGCGGCGGTTTTGCATTGCTTACAGTTTCCTGAAGGGATATTCTTTTCCGCCGTCCTCCACCGTGACCTTCTTCATTTTCTGCTCCTTCACGGGGCGGTCGGAATAGTCGGTCTTCGTTTCGGCGATCTTGTCCACCACTTCCATGCCCTCGATCACACGGCCGAAAGCGGCGTAGGAGCCGTCCAGATGGGGCGCGTTCTCATGCATGACGAAGAACTGGCTGCCTGCGGAATCGGGCATCATGGAGCGGGCCATGGAGAGTACACCGCGCTCATGTTTGATGTTGTTGACGAAGCCGTTCATCTTGAACTCGCCCTTGATGTGGTAGCCGGGACCGCCCATGCCGGTGCCGGTGGGGTCGCCGCCCTGGATCATGAAGCCCTTGATGACGCGGTGGAAAATGAGGCCGTCATAGAAGCCGCTTTTCACGAGGGAGATGAAGTTGCCCGCGGATTCGGGCGCCAGTTCGGGGTACAGTTCCGCCTTGAAGACGCCGCCGTCCGCCATTTCAAAAGTCACGATGGGATTGCTCATATCTGTTTCCTCCTAATTCTTGATAACGGTATATTCGACGCCCTTGGTGTCCACGCGGATGGACGCGATGACCTGCTTTTCAAGGGGCATGTCGTTAGCGGGGTTGGTCTCGACCGCCGCGATCCTGTCTACCGCGTCCATGCCCTCGAGCACCTTGCCGAAGGCGGCATAGGCGCCGTCCAGCCACGGGGAGTTCTGGTGCATGATGAAGAACTGGCTGCCCGCGGAATCGGGCTTTTTGGCGCGCGCCATGGAGATGACGCCGCGGTCATGCTTCAGGTCGTTTTCAAAGCCGTTCTGGGTGAACTCGCCCTTGATGGAATAGCCGGGGCCGCCGGTTCCATTGCCGTCCGGATCACCGCCCTGGATCATGAAGCCGCTGATGACGCGGTGGAAAGTGAGCCCGTCATAAAAACCGGAGTTGGCGAGGGTCACGAAATTGGCGACCGTGTTGGGCGCGACGGCGGGATAGAGTTCCAGAATGATGGTGTCGCCGTTTTCCATGGTGAGCACGGCAACGGGATTTTCCACATCCGCGTACTTCTTCGCGGCCTCCATGGGATCGGCGCTGCCGCCCCTGCCGAGCACGATGCCCAACACGACCGCCGCGATGATCACCGCCGCCGCGATGGAGCAGATGAGGACGCACTGCTTTTTCGTCAGTTTGCATTTCTTACTTTGCGTATTTTTCATATCCGTAAGCCCTTCCTTTCGTATCCACGCGGATGCTCTCGATAACGGGTTTCATATCGCCCGAAGCGATCTTGTCCGCGTATTCCATGCCTTTGACCACATTTCCGAACACGGCGTTCGCTCCGTCCAGCCACGGCGAATCGGAAAGCATCAGATAAATGCCGCCGTCCGCGCTGTCGTAGGCGGTCAGGCGGGAAAGCCCCACCGCGCCGCGCCCGTGGGTATTCGGGTTATTGATGCCGTTATCGGGAAACTCGCCCCTGATGCCGAAATCAACGGGATTCCCCGAAATGAGCAGGCAGCCGTTCTCCGTGTTAAGGGTGAGCCCGTCATAATAGCCCTGCTGCGCCAGATCGATGAAGGCGCCGACGGATTCGGGCGCGTCCAGCGGGAACAGTTCGATCAGCATCTTTTTGCCGCCCGCGAGGGTCACCGTCGCCACGGGATCGCTTCGGTCCCGGTAGGCGGGGCCACCGAACAGAAACACATAGCCGGCAATCAATACGAGCACCGCGAGGACGGCGGCGATGGTGATGCGCCTGCGCCTGATGCGGCGCTTTTTCGCGTTTTTTCTGGTGTTTTTCTTCGCCATGAGGTCAGTTTTCCTTTATTTCGATTACTGTAAGCGTGCCGCCTTCTACCCGGAAGCGCACATCCTTTCCGCTGTAGGAAAAGCCGTACACGCGGCTTTCATCATCCTGATAGGCGGGACGGGGATCCTCCGCGAGGGCTTCCGCGAGGGCGGCGCGCTTGCCTTCGGGGATCTGCGCGAGGAGATCATCCGGGAACACCACGGCGAGCCTGTCGCCTTTGTGCTCCTCGGCAAATCCGCCCTCCGCGCCGTCAACACAGTCCGCGTAGGGGATGTAGGGCTTGATGTCGTAAATGACCGTGCCGCTTTTCATGTCCGCACCGGACACCGTGAGGACGATGCCGTTTTCCGTATTCACAGAGAGGAGTTTGACCACGGTGAGCCCCACGGGATTGGGACGGAAGGGCGAGCGGGTGGCGAACACGCCTCTTCTCTCGTTTCCGCCGAGTCTGGGCGGACGCACGGTGGCGCTTTTCGAAGGCTTCACATCAAAGCCCCAGATGAGCCACAGGTGGGAAAACTCGCCGATGCCGCGGATGAAATCCTCCCGGGCAAAGTCCTTTTCAAGCCTCACTCGGGAGACGAGCGAGCCGTTCAGTCCGCTCTGCCGGGGCAGCCCGAACTTGGTGTCAAAGTCGTTTTCGATGCGGGCGACGGGAACGAGGTTCACTTGGAAAGCATCTCCCTGAGGTTGTCAAGGTCATACTTCAGGGCGGAGATGCACTCCTCCATGCCCTCGAATTCGGTAGACAGCCAGCCGTCATAGCCGGCGGCGCGCAGGATGTTCAGGCACTCGGGCACATTCACGACACCGTGACCGACGATGGCGCCGCGCAGACGGTCGCCGCCGCGGGTGCCGAACCAGCCCTGGGAGGGGCAGTATTCGTCTTTGGTCTTGAAGTGGAAGTCCTTGGCGTGGGCATGGACCGCATACTTCGCGGCTCTCTTCACGGCGTCCACGGGCTTCTCGTCCGCGCACATGAAGTTGCCCATATCCACGAGCCAGCCGAAGTTCGGGTGGTCCACGGTGTTGATGAGTTTCTCCACGCGCTCGGAGTCCTGAAAGAAATAGCCGTGGTTCTCGATCATCGTGTGGATGCCGATGCCCGCCGCGAACTCGGTCACCTTGCGGTAGCCGTCCGCCACGATGGGCAGCGCCTCGTCGATGGTGTAGACCTTGCCGTCCGCATCCTTTCCGCCGGTAGCGTCGTGGCGCATGCGGTCGGTGCCCAGCACGACGGCGATCTCCGCTTCCTTCTTCAGGCGCTCATATTCCTTTTCCACGCCGTTTTTGAGAAAATCGTTGCCGGTCAGATAGGCGCAGATGGGCATGCCCTCGCCGTCGGACTGCTTTTTGAGTTCTTTGGCGATGGGGAGCATCTCCTCGAAGGTCTTCCCGGGGCTGACGATCTCCACACCGTCAAAGCCCAGTTTCTTTGCCTCGGGGATCACATCGGTGAGGGTCATCTGACCCGCCCACATCTTCTGGGAAAAACTGTAGGAACTGACTGCGATCTTCATAAGCGTACTTCCTTTCGAATCGTCGTATTATTGCGCGCTCTCCGGCGCGGAAAGGTCTTCGGTGAACACGATGCTGTGGTAGCGCCCGAACAGATAGTATTCGAGGCGCGCGGAGCGGAGCGCATCGCTGCGCGTGAGGATCGTGGCGGTGATGGTCTTTTTCCCGAAGGTGTCCACATCGCCGGGTCCGAAGCCCGTGCCCTCGATGAGCACATCGCCCTCCTCGAGAGCGGGCGTGAAAGTCATCCATTCCGCTTTGAACGGGGAATAAAAGGTGAGGTCCAGCGTGATGCGGCAGACGCGGTATTTGCTTTTTTCCTGCAGTTTCAGTTCGGAAAGGTTCTGCGCCTCGGCGTAAAGCGCGTCATCCGCGGGCGCGTACACGACCGAAAACACGGCGGCGGGCTTTGAGGTCAGGATATATCCGCCCACGGCAGCGGCGCAAAGCAGGCCGAGCACCAGGCAGAACACGGCGAATTTCTTCATAAATATCTCCGATAAACCGATTTGATTTGATTATAACACTTTTCTTTCATTCAATCAAGGGGAAAGCGGCGGCGGAAATCCTTCCTTTCTATACAAAACTTGCGTAAACTCATTGATTTTGATCGCAAAACGGTGTATTATTATGGAGAATAAATAATTCGGAGGCTTTCCATGAAAAACAATTCCGTCAAGACCGTCGTCGCCGTCGGTATCGGCGCAGCTCTGTTCTTCGTGCTGGGACGCTTCGTTTCCATCCCCAGCCCCGTACCCAACACCAACATCACCCTGCAGTATGCCGTTCTGGGCATGCTCGCCGCCATGTTCGGTCCCGTCGCGGGCGGTCTCATCGGCTTCATCGGTCACACTCTGATCGACCTGTCCTGGGGCGGCGCACCCTGGTGGAGCTGGGTCATCGCTTCCGCTTTCGTTGGCGTCATCGTCGGTCTCTTCGCAAAGAAGATGAAGATCTCCGAGGGCGAATTCGGCAAGAAGGGCGTTCTCACTTTCTGCATCGCCAACATCATCGCTCATGTCGTCGCATGGATCGGCATCGCTCCCGTGCTGGACATCCTCATCTACGCCGAGCCCGTTGACAAGGTATTCGCGCAGGGCGCCATGGCTGCCGCCGGCAACATCGTGACCACTCTGGTCGTCGGCCTGCTGCTCATCTTCGCCTACACCAAGACCATCGCCAAGAAGGGTTCCCTTACGAAAGAGTAATCCCTGCATCCGGGGCGCGGGCTCTGCCTGTGCCCCGTTCATTTTTTGTTTACAGGTGAACTATGGAAAAGCCCATCATATCTTTCAAAAACTTCGGTTTTCAGTACCGCGTACAGCAGGAGCCGACCCTGCACGACATCAATCTCGACATCTATCCCGGCGAGCGGATACTGATCGCGGGTCCCTCCGGCAGCGGCAAAAGCACACTGGGCAACTGCCTGAACGGACTGATCCCCTTCGCTTACAGCGGCACCGTGACGGGCTGCCTCACGGTGGACGGCGTCGACGCGCCGAATAGTTCCATATTCGAACTGTCCAACCACATCGGCACGGTGCTGCAGGATCCGGATGGCCAGTTCATCGGCCTCACCGTGGCGGAGGACATCGCCTTTGCCCCCGAAAACGCCTGCGCGGAATACTCGGAACTGCACAGGCGCGTGGATGAAGCCGCGGCGCTGGTGGACATCGAAGACCACCTCGGCTACGCGCCCCACGAACTTTCGGGCGGGCAGAAGCAGCGGGTGAGTCTGGCGGGCGTGATGATCGAAAATGTGAAGATCCTCCTGTTCGATGAGCCCCTCGCCAACCTCGACCCCGCCGCGGGACAGCAGACCATGGAACTCATCGACAGCATCGCTTCCCGTACCGGCGCCACCGTCATCATCATCGAGCACCGCCTCGAGGATGTGCTCTGGACGCGCATGGACCGCGTCATCCTCATCGACGACGGCACCGTTCAGGCGGACATGACGCCCGATGAACTTCTGTCTACGGACCTGCTTTCCGCCCACGGCATCCGCGAGCCGCTGTATGTGACGGCGCTGAAACTGGCAGGCGTCAAAGTGACTCCCGGGATGAAGCCCTCCCACATGAGCACCCTGACGCTCACGGAAGAAATGAAGGGGCTCGTCCGCGGGATGTACCGCGCGTGGAAGGAGGAACCGCCCGTCCCCGACCCCGAAGAGGTGCTCACCTGCGCGCATGTAGATTTCGACTACAGGGAAGGTCACACCGTCCTGCGGGATGTGAACATCACCGTACACAAAGGCGAAATGATGGCCATCGTCGGCAGGAACGGCGCGGGCAAATCCACCCTCGCCAAACTGATCTGCGGCTTTGAACAGCAGCAGAAGGGTTCCTTCACCCTCTACGGAAAAGACCTGACGCCCCTGACCATCCGCGAGCGGGCGGCGCACATCGGCTATGTGATGCAGGACCCGAACCAGATGATATCCAAGCCCATGATCTTCGACGAGGTGGCGCTGGGACTTCAAAACAGCGGTCTGACTGACACCGAGATCCGCGCGAAGGTGGAAAAGACCCTCAAAATCTGCGGCCTCTACCCCTTCCGCAACTGGCCCGTGTCCGCTCTGTCCTTCGGACAGAAAAAGCGGCTCACCATCGCGGATGTGCTGGTGATGGGCCCGAAGATCATCATACTGGACGAACCCACCGCGGGACAGGACTTCAAGCACTACACGGACATCATGGAGTTTTTGAAGACCCTGAACCGGCAGGGCGTCACCGTCCTGCTCATCACCCACGACATGCACCTCATGCTGGAATACACTTCCCGCGCCGTCGCCTTCCGCAGAGGCGGTCCCGCCGCGGACTGCACGGGCGCGGAGATCCTCTGCTCCGACGAACTGGTAAAGGAGACCGCTCTCAAAAAAACTTCTCTGTTCGCCCTCGCCCTTGCCTGCGGCATCAGCGACCCCGTGGCGTTCACCCGCTGCTTTATCGACCTGGACAGAAAGGAGCGCACCCGTGGCTGCTAAAACCGTACTCAACTACCTGCCCCGGGACAGCGTGGTCCACGACCTGACGGGCACCAGCAAACTCGTGTTCTTCCTGCTGTTCACCTTCGCGGGCATGCTGACCTATGACACGCGGGTGCTTGTCTTCCTGCTGCTGGTCTCCGTGGGCTGCTTCCTCATGAGCAAACTCAAGTTCCGGGAAGTCCGCTTCATGATGACCTTCACCCTCGTGTTCCTGCTGCTCAACAACCTCTTCATTTTCCTGTTCAACCCCGATCAGGGCACGGCGCTTTACGGCACCCGCCATGTGCTGTTCCACATCTTCTGGCGCTATGATGTGACCGCAGAGCAGTTGTTCTACATGTTGAACATCTCCCTCAAATACTTCATCGCCCTGCCGGTCGCCATCCTGTTCATCTCCTGCACGGACCCCAGCGAGTTCGCCTCGAGCCTGAACAGCATCGGCGTTTCCTACAAGGTGGGCTACAGCGTGTCCCTCGCCCTGCGCTACATCCCCGACATCCAGCGGGATTACCACAACATTTCCACCGCCCAGCAGGCCCGCGGCGTGGAACTGGGTAAAAAGGTACCCTTCTTCAAGCGCCTCAAAAACAGCGTGAATATCCTGCTGCCCCTCATCATGCAGAGCCTTTCCCGCATCGATGTGATCAGCAACGCCATGCAGCTGCGCGGCTTCGGCAAAAACCCGAAAAAGCGCACCTGGTATGTGCGGCGCCCCTTCCGCAGAAACGACTTCATCGCCCTCGGCATCGGCACCCTGTTGCTGCTGTTCTCCATCCTCGTCACGGTGAAGTGCGGCAGGTTCTTCAATCCCTTCGCGGGGTAGGAGTGTAAATATTTCTTTACAAATGTAACAATGTATGTTATAATATGCCCGTTTCCCCGGTATGATGCCGTTATGGCTTCATATACACAGTATTCATCCGGATTTTCCGGAATAAGAAAGGAAGTACCCTTATGAAGAAACTGTTCGCACTCGTGCTGGCGCTCGTCATGGCTCTGTCCATGTGCGCCGTGACCGCAGGCGCTGAACTCGCAGGCACCTATGACATCACTGTTTGGGTCGCCGAGGAAGTCGCCGAACTGACCAAGACTCAGATCGACGCGTTCAATGCCTCCAACGAATTCGGCATTACCTTCAACGCCACCATCGAATCCGTTTCCGAAGCCGACGCCGCCACCAACATGATCACCGATGTGGAAGCCGGCGCCGATATCTTCTGCTTCGCGCAGGATCAGTTCGCCCGCCTCGTGCAGGCCGGCGCCCTCGCCAAACTGGGCCAGGCCGCCGCTGATTTCGTTGTGGCCAACAACGCGGCAGGCGTCGTGACCGCCGCCACCTCCGGTGACGCCATCTACGCCTATCCCCTGACCGCCGACAACGGTTACTTCATGTACTATGACAAGAGCGTCATCCCCGAAGAGGATGTTGACTCTCTGGAAGCCATCATCGCCGATTGCGAAGCCGCCGGCAAGTTCTTCTCCTTCGAGATGAACACCTCCGCGTGGTACGCCGCATCCTTCTTCTTCGGCACCGGCTGCGTGTCCGAGTGGGAAGCCGATGAAGACGGCAACTTTATTTCCGTATACGACACCTTCGATTCCGCTCAGGGCCTCATCGCCGTGAAGGGCATGCAGAAACTGGTCACCTCCCCCTGCCACAACAGTTCTTCCGCAGGCTCCGCTTTCGCCTCCGGCTCTGCCGTAGTCGTCACCGGTACCTGGGATTTCGTCACCGTATCCGAACTGCTGGGTGAAAACCTGGGTGTTGCCGATCTGCCTTCCTTCGAAGTGGACGGACAGTTCTATCACCTCGGCTCCTACAACGGCTGTAAGCTCATGGGCGTGAAGCCCCAGGTCGATGCCTACAAGGCCGCCGCGCTCCACAAGCTGGCTCAGTACCTCACCGGTGAAGAGTGCCAGATGGCCCGCTTCGATGCCCGCGCCTGGGGTCCCTCCAACATCGCCGCTCAGGAATCCGAAGCCGTTCAGGCCAACCCCGGCCTCGCCGCTCTGCTGGCTCAGTCTCCCTACTCCGTGCCTCAGGGCCAGATCCACGGCTCCTGGTGGGATATCGCCAAGGTCATCGCCGATGATGTTAAGGACGCCCAGGACGAAGCCGGCCTGCAGGCAGCCCTCGACAACTACCAGACCAAGATCGCTTCCCTGTTCACCATGAGCGAGGAAACCAAGAACGCGTGGACCATCATCGGTACCTGCAACAGCACCGACGGTTTCTTCTACACCGACTACACTAACGAGACCCGCTCCAACTGGGCCGAAGACATCCCCATGACCAAGGTATCCGTCGATACCTGGAAGAGCGATGCCTACGCCATGGAAGCCGGCGTCGAATTCAAGGTCCGTCAGGGCCTGTCCTGGGACAACGCCTTCCCCGCCGACAACTTCAAGGTAGCCGAAGCAGGCACCTATGTGGTCGTCTTCAACGAGGTCACCGGCGAAGTTTCTCTGGAAGCCGCCGAATAATCGTATCCTTACCATGACCGGGGACGGGCGACCGTTCCCCGGTCATTTTCACAAGCAGGAAAGGAGCCACCGCCATGACCCGCATCAGCGATCTTGAATACCTGCGGCTCAGCAAATGGCAGAAACTGGCCTACAAGTTCAAATACTTCTTCGCGGTATCCCTGCCGGGATTTTTCGTGTCTCTCGGCAAGTCGGTCGCCGGTTTCTTTGTTTCCGTCGGGAAAGCCATTGCAAACGAGTTCCGTTTTCTCACCGGCACCTTCGCGCGCGGCAGTTGGAAAACCAGACTGTCCTATGTCATCATGGGTTCCGGGAACCTTCTGAACGGCCAGATTCTCAGAGGGCTTTTGTTTCTCCTCGCCGAAGCCGTGTTCATTTTCTACATGATCACCACGGGCGGCTACTGGCTGTCAATGCTGCCGTCGCTGGGCAAACTGGGTCCCGTCAAGGAATACAACATCGTCCTTGATGTGTACACCACCACCTACAACGACAACTCCTTCAAGATCCTGCTGTACGGCGCATTGACGATCTTCTTCATCGTCGCCTTCCTATACACCTGGCGGCTCAACATCAAGCAGTGCGCCATCATCGAAAAGATCAAGGCATCCGGCAAGAAACTGAAAAGCGGCAAGGACGACCTCAAATCCCTCGTGGACGACCAGTTCCACAAGACCCTGCTGGCGCTGCCGCTGACGGGCATCATCATGTTCACGGTGCTCCCCATCTTCTTCATGATCCTGGTCGCCTTCACCAACTATGACGGCGCCCACAACGGATTTTCCAATTCCCTCTTCCAGTGGGTGGGCTTTGACAACTTCAGGACCATGCTCACCTGGAACAGCGGCGAAGTCGGCTACGCCGCCACCTTCGGCGAGGTGCTGACCTGGACCCTCATCTGGGCGTTCTTCGCCACCTTCACCAACTACTTCCTCGGCATGCTGGTCGCCATGGCCATCAACAAGAAGGGCATCCGCTTCAAAAAAGGCTGGCGCACCATTCTGGTCATGACCATCGCCATCCCCCAGTTCATTTCCCTGCTGTATGTTTCCAAGATGTTTGCCAAGGACGGTCTCATCAACAACATGCTTCTGAACCTCGGCATCATCGATCAGGCCCACATCCTGCCCTTCTGGACGGATGCCACATGGGCCCGCATCACGGTCATCATCATCAACATCTGGATCGGTATCCCCTACCTCATGCTGATCACGACCGGTATCCTCATGAATATTCCCGCGGACCTGTACGAGTCCGCGCGCATCGACGGCGCGAGCGGCTGGCAGCAGTATTCCAAAATCACGCTGCCCTATATGCTGTTCGTCACCGGCCCGTATCTGCTGACCAGTTTTACGGGCAATATGAACAACTTCAATGTCATTTACCTCCTGACCGGCGGCGCGCCCACAAACAACGCAGCCATCGTGAGCGGCACCGTGGGCTACACGGATCTGCTCATCACATGGCTGTTCAAAATCACCACGGGCGCGGAGTCTCAGTATTACATGGCCTCCATCATCGGTATCCTCGTGTTCCTCGTGGTCGCCATCATCTCACTGATCGTGTATAACCTGCTGCCGTCCATCAAGAACGAGGAGGACTTCCAGTGATGAGTGAAAACAAGCGTCATATGGGCCTGAAGGCCAAAAACGCCCTCAGCAACTCCGTCATCCATGTGGTCCTCGTGCTGATTTCCGTCATCTGGCTCATCCCCTTCGTGTTCATCGTGCTGCAGTCCTTCCGCGTGGAAAGCACCACACAGGTGGGCTATGTGCTCCCGAAGGTGTGGGGACTCAGTAACTACAAGGGTCTGTTCAAGACCGATTTCCCCCGCTGGTATCTGAACACCCTGATCACCGCCATCGCGAGCGCGTGCCTGCAGACCGTCATCGTGCTGTGCATGAGCTACACGCTCTCCCGCTTCCGCTTTAAGGCGAGAAAAGGGCTCATGCGCTTCATGCTGGTCCTCGGCATGTTCCCCGGCATGCTCACCATGATCATCCTGTACCGTGTCCTTGCCGACCTCGGCATGACGCAGGCAAACGCCGTGCCCGGACTCATTCTGGTCTACATCGCCTCCTCCGGCATGGGCTACTATGTGAGCAAGGGCTTCTTCGACACCATCCCGAAATCGCTGGATGAAGCCGCCCGCATGGACGGCGCCACCCGCTTCCAGGTGCTCAAAAAGATCATCCTGCCGCTTTCCAAGCCCATCGTCATCTACACCATCCTGACCGCGTTCATGGCGCCCTGGGGCGATTATGTTTTCGCCCGCTATGTGTCCTTCGGCACTTCCTCCGGCAAGAATGTGGCGGTCGGCATGTACGACTGGCTCAATAAAGACCAGATCAACAAGTATTACACCTTCTTCTGCGCGGGCGGCGTGCTGGTGGCACTCCCCGTAACGACCCTGTTCCTGTTCCTGCAGAAGTACTATGTGGAAGGTGTGACCGGCGGCGCCGTGAAGGGCTGACGGGTGAAGAAAGGAGAACGAGTATGGCAAGCGTTAAACTTACCGGCGTTAAGAAGATATATGACAACAAGGTCGTCGCCGTGCACGACTTCGATCTGGAAATCAAGGACAAGGAATTCGTGGTGTTCGTCGGCCCCTCCGGCTGCGGCAAATCCACCACCCTGCGCATGATCGCGGGTCTCGAGGAGATTTCCGAGGGCACTCTCGAAATCGACGGCGAGGTCGTCAACGACCTGCAGCCCAAGGACCGCAACATCGCCATGGTGTTCCAGAACTACGCCCTCTACCCCCACATGACCGTGTACGACAACATCGCCTTCTCTCTGCGCCTCCAGCACATGCCCGAGGATGAGATCTATGAGAAGGTGACGAACGCCGCCCAGATCCTGGGCATCACGGAGTATCTGCTCCGCAAGCCCCGCGCCCTCTCCGGCGGACAGAGACAGCGCGTCGCCATCGGAAGAGCCATGGTGCGCAACGCCAAGGTGTTCCTGATGGACGAGCCACTTTCCAATCTGGACGCGAAACTGCGCAACCAGATGCGCGCAGAGATCATCCTGCTGCGCCAGAAACTGGACACCACCTTCGTCTATGTCACCCACGACCAGACGGAGGCCATGACGCTGGGCGACCGCATCGTCATCATGCAGGACGGCTTCATCGAGCAGGTCGGCACCCCCACAGAGGTGTTCGAGATGCCGAGGAACCTGTTCGTCGCCGAGTTCATCGGCGCGCCCAAGATGAACATGATGAAGACGACCCTGACCAGGGGAGCCTCCGGCTACAGCGTGAATCCCTTCGGCGCGACGATTGCCGTGGACGGCGAAAAAGGCGATGCCCTCGCGGAGAAGGGCGTCGGCACCTGCGATGTCACGCTGGGCGTGCGCCCGGAGCACATCGCCCTCGCGAAGGTCCCCGGCGAAAGCACCATCCCCTGCACCCTCGAGGTAAACGAAATGATGGGCTCCGAACTGCACCTGCATGTCTACACGGAGGACGGCACTCGCCTCATCGTCCGCGTGCCCACCATCGACCTGACCATCGAAGAGCGCAAAGACCTCGTCTACGGAAAGAAACTCAACATCACCTTCACGGGTAAGGTCATGCACTTCTTCGATACGGAGTCGGGCATCAACCTGCTGGCATAAAAAGAAGCGGGAGGCAACTCCCGCTTTTTCATTAGCAAATCATAGAAAAAAACTATAGCCCTACGGCAGTCCGGCCTCTTGCCTTCCCCCACGGGGCGCAAAGCGGGACCGGGCCCGCAGGCGAGGAAGTGCCGGACAAAAAATCGAATAAGGCAAACAATGGCTAACTCAGTCTCTTGCCTTCCCCTATGTGGAAGGTGTGCCCGAAGGCTCAGATGAGGTTCTTCCTGGCTTCCCCTCTCCAAGGGGAAGGCAAGAAGATTATGGATTATGATCGAAATCCGCTATGCAGCCCCCGCCGACAAATTCTTCTGGTACACCCTCGACAGATATCTTCCCGAGAGTGAGTGGCCCGTCAAATTCCGCGACAAACAGGCCTACATCCTGCTTGAGGACGGCGTCCCGAAGGGCATCCTGCGCTACAACCTTTTCTGGGACAACACGCCTTTCTGCACCATGCTGTATGTTTCGCCGGACGCGCAGAAACGGGGATTCGGCCGCCTGCTCATGGAGCACCGGGAAAACGACATGAAGCGTCAGGGCTACGGCATGCTCCTCACTTCCACGCAGGTGGACGAGACTGCCCGGCACTTCTACCGCAAACTGGGCTACAAGAACTGCGGCGGCCTGACCATCGACATCCCGGGCTCCGAGCAGCCCATGGAACTGTTTCCGGCAAAAGCGATTTGGGCTATTTCTCCCACCGGCAAAAACCAAATCATGCGCTTCGGAAGCGGTATCCGATATCTGTATCCATCCGGCAAAACAACCCGCGTGCCATCAAGGCATGCGGGCTGTTTTTCTCCGGCGGTCTGCCGGATCCCGTCCCGGCTTTTGAGCGCCGGGCGGGCGCGGTTTGTTTATTCCGTGTCGAGGCGCTGGCGGGAGACCAGGGCGGCGAAGGTGCCGTTTTTCGCGATGAGTTCCTCGTAGGTGCCGTCTTCCGCGATCTTGCCCTTATCCAGCACGATGATGCGGTCGCAGCGGCGGATGGTAGAGAGGCGGTGGGCGATGACGATGCGGGTGCAGTGCAGGGCGTCGATGGCCTCGCAGACCTTTTTCTGCGTGATGTTGTCGAGGGCGCTGGTCGCCTCGTCGAACATGAGGATCTTCGGTTTCGGCGCGAGGGCGCGGGCGATCATGAGCCGCTGGCGCTGTCCGCCGCTGATGCCGCCCTGACCTTCGGAAATGAGGGTGTTCATGCCCATGGGCATTTTGCGGATATCCTCCGCCACCTGCGCCAGTTCCGCCGCCTCCCATGCGCCCTCCAGGTTCATGTCCGGAGCGGAGATGGTGATGTTGGCGAAAATGTCGCCGGTAAAGAGTTTCGCGTCCTGCATGACCACGCCGATTTTGCGGCGCAGGGACCTGAGGTCCACGCGGGAGAGATCGTAGCGGTCATAGTAGATGCTGCCCATCTGCGGCTTTTCAAAGCCCAGCAGCAGGCGGAGCAAGGTGGATTTTCCGCAGCCCGTGGCGCCCACGACGGCGAGGTATTCGCCGGGCTTCACCTTGAGGGAGAGGTCGTCGATAACATTCTCCGTCATGCCGGGATAGCGGAAGGAGATGTGGCTGAGTTCGATCCCGCCGCGCAGTTTGTCCACATTCCGCTTGCCTTCCTCGTATTCGGGCTTTGCTTCCAGAATGGGCTTCGCCATTTCGAGGATGGGCTTGATGTTCGCCGCCGCGCCTGCCACGGAGGACAGAGACGCGAACGCGCCCGAAACCATGGCGTATGCCGTCGTAAAGGCATAGTAGGAGGAAACGGTGACGCCGGATTTCACGGACAGGAAATACATGACGAGGCTGCCGGCGAGGGAGACCGCGAGGGTGATCGTGCCGCCGAGTTTCAGAAGCAGCGGCGGATTATAGGACAGTTTCGCTTCCTTCGCGTAGGCGCGCGCCCAGCGGGAGAACATCCGCTTCTCCGCGCCCGCCAGTTTGATCTTCTGGATGCCCGTGATCATGGAGTAGGTCATGCCGCCCGTCTTGGAGGAGGTCTCCATCTGCTCCTTCGAGATGCGAGTCTGCAGGAGGGTGGTGACGATGGAGATGACGAAGGTGACAACGGCGACAACGAGGGACGGCGCCACCAAAGCGGGCGTGTAGGCGAAGATCTGCGCCACATACAGCAGAGAAAACAAAGATGTGAACGCGGTGGTGGCAATGGTGTCAAACAGCACGGAGCACAGGTTCTGCACATAGGATGCCCTCTGGCTCAGTTCGCCCGCGCTGTAGCCGCGGAAGAAGGAAGCCGGCAGGGACAGCACACGGTTCATGACCGCCGCCTGCACCGCGATGTTCTGTTTGGCGGAGATGCGTCCGTCCACAAGGGAACGGAAAGTGGAGAACAGCACCCGCGACAGCGCGTAGCACACCATGAAGGAGGCAAGCGCCATGAGCGCGGTCCTGTTCCCGCCCGACAGCACATCGCCGAACAGATGCTTTGTGAACATAGGGCCCAGCATGCCGAGCAGGGTCGCCGCCAGCATGCAGCCGAAATAGAGCACGACATCCGAAACGCTGTGCTGCTGCGCCATGAAAACGAGCAGGTCCTTGACCGTCAGTTCCTTCATGGGCAGGGGACGGTAGAAGCAGACCGCCTCTTCATCCAGCAGGCGCGCGTTTTTGCGGGTCACTTTCGTCTTTTTGCCCGTGGTGAAATCGAGGAAATAATAACCGGAAAATCTGCCGGGGATGAGGGCGACGGCTCTGCCGTCCTCTTTGAGGGTGCCCAGCATGGCGCCGATGGCGTCTTTCTGCCAGCCCTCCTCCAGTTTTACCGTGCGGTGGAGGATGCCGTGGGGGCGCAGACGGTAATCCATCTGCTCTTCGAGCGTGCGGACATCGGAAGGAAGTTCCTCCGCGGAAGCGGGCTTGCAGTGGTAATACCTCAGTACCTCGTCGATGGCGCTTCCCGCGGTCTCCCGTCTGTCGTACGCTTCGCGCAGATGCTGTCCCATGATCGCGCCGGCAATGGCTTCCACCGCGCGGGTGAGGTCGCGGTCATCGGCTTCCCTGCGGGAGCGGAGTTGATCGTCAAACCAGTTCACAGGGCACCTCCTTACTCCGAAGTGACGAGTTCACGGTAGAACTCGCCCTTCTCCATCAGTTCCGCGTGGGTGCCCCGCTCCACGATCACGCCGCTGTCCATGACGAGGATCTCGTCGCAGGAGCGGATGGTGGACAGGCGGTGGGCGATGACGATGCAGGTGATGCCGCGCTCGCGGATGGCTTTGACCACCTCGTATTCGGTCTGCGCGTCAAGGGCGCTGGTCGCCTCGTCCAGAATGATGATGGTGGGGTCCTGCGCCAGCACGCGGGCGATCTCCAGCCGCTGCCGCTGCCCGCCGGAGAAGTCCTTGCCGCCCTCCTGCAGTTTGTGGCTGTAGCCGTCGGGACGGGCAAGGATGTCATCGTGCAGTTGGGCGTCGCGGGCGGCGAGGATCATTTCGAAATCCTCGATGCTGTCGTCCCACATTTTGATGTTGTTGGCGATGGTGTCCTCAAACAGGATGATGTCCTGATCGACGACGGCGAGGGAACCGTGGAACACGCCTTCGTCGATCTCGCTCATGGGCTTGCCGTCAAAGAGGATCTCGCCGCTCCAGGGGCGGTATAGACCCGAAATGAGTTTGCTCATGGTGGACTTGCCGCAGCCGCTGCCGCCCACGATGGCGACGCTTTTGCCGGGCTTGAGCGTAAGGGAGAAGTCCTTGATGACGGGCTCGCCGAAGGGGGCGTAGCCGAAAAATACATTTTTGATCTCGATGTTTCCGGTCAGTTTGCTGCCCTCTTCAGCGGTGCCCGCAGGCGCGAAGGCACTGTCTTCGGGATAGCGCATCACATCGTCGATGCGCTCCATTTCCGTGCGCATCTCCTGCAGGGACTGGCCCGCGCCGATGAGCATGGACGCGGGCGCCATGAAGGATCCGAGGAAGCCCTGAAACGCCATGACCATGCCTACGGTGAACTTGCCTTCCATGCACAGCAGCACGCCGATGATGAGCACGGCGTTGTCCGCGAGAGCGGAAAGGACCTCCGGGATCATGCCCAGATACCTGCTGACGCGAGTGAATTTCACCTGCTGGGCGTTGACGGACGCCTGATAGCCCGCCCACTTGGAGAAGTAGCCGTTCTCCGCGCCGGCGGACTGGATGGTCTCGATCATGCTGATGCCCGCGATGGTGGCGGAGGACAGTTTCGCGCCGTCGCGCATGGCGACGCGGGTGATGTTCATGCGTTTTTTGGAAATGATGTTGGAAACCAGAGCGTTGAGCAAAATGGTGGCGATGCCCACGCAGGTGAGCAGTACGCTGTAGCGCAGCATGACCACCAGATAGAACACCATCATGAACGCGTTGAGCGCGAGGGGCGCGAAGGTGTCGATCAGGGTATTGGCGATGGACGCGTTGGTGCCCTGACGCTGCTGGATGTCGCCCGCCATGCGCTGGGTAAAGAACACGATGGGCAGGCGCAGGATCTTCCACATGTAACTGCTGTTGCCCACCGCCGCCATCTTGCCGCTGATGCGCAGGCTGTAGACCGCGCTCATGCCGGAGACGGCAATCTCGATCAGGCTGAAGATGCCCAGGAAAATCAGAAAAGGCGTGAGCCAGCCGGGATTCACCCCGGTCAGCAGACGGTCAACGAACACGCGGGAAAACGCGGGGCTCAGCAGTTTCAGAAGCACGCCCGTCAGGGAGACGAGCAAAGTGAAAATGACCGCGGGCCAGGTGCCCTTGAGGCGCCGCGCGGCAAAGGAAAGTATGCTCTCGGGCTTTCCCCCGGGAACAAAGTTTTCGCCCGGCTCGAACATGAGGCAGATGCCCGTGAAGGACTCGTCGAATTCCTTCATGGAGACAGCCACGCTGCCGCGGGCGGGGTCATTGAGGCACGCCTTGCCGCCCTTGAAGCCGGTGAGGACCACAAAGTGATTGAAATTCCAGTGGATGATGCAGGGGAAGGAGCCTTCTTTTTTGAGATCGTCAGGCTCCAGACGGTATGCCTTGGCGACAAGACCGTAATGGCGCGCCGCCTTTACGACATTTAAGGCGTTGCTGCCGTCGCGGGACACGCCGCAGTCGGCGCGCACCTGCTCCAGCGGCACCCATTTTTCATAATAAGCCAGGATCATGTCAAGGGACGCGGCGCCGCATTCCAGCGCTTCCAACTGCATGATCACGGGCACTTTCGCCCGCCCTTTGGTGACGGGCTTCCGGATGGTTTTCTGTTTCATGCCGTTCCTCAGTTTGCGATAAAGGACCAGGGTTTGACGGATTCGGTGACGATTTTCACATCATAGACGCCGTCCTCTGCTACACAGGCAACGATGAGTTCGATGCGCCCGTCGCCGTCGGAATCGCCGATGGCGCTCACGATGCCTTCAATGCCCTCCGCCTTCACGGGATCGCCCACGGACACCTCTTTGGCGTCTTCGGCGTACAGTTCGATGACCGCTTCCCCGTTTTTGACCTGCATAAGGGCGGGGACGGAAGCGTCGATATGGCCAAACATCGCCCATACACAGGCGCCCGCCAGCAGCAGGACGATCGCGCACAGCACCAGCCACACGCCGGGTTTGGTCACACGGATATAGTCGCTCAGGCTCTCCGGCGAGGCGACCTTGTCCAGACTTTTTTTGCGGAACAGTTTTTCGCTCATGAAAGTTCCTCCGGGATCAGAATGAAAGGACGGCGCGGCACAGACCCGCTTTTCCGTCCCGTTCGGTTTATTCGATGGTCAGGATGTCGGAAAATCCGGTGATGTCGAACACTTCCATGATGGTGGCGTTCACATTGCGGACGGTCATTTTGCCCTGCCTGTTCATGACCTTCTGGGCGGACAGCAGCACGCGCAGACCTGCGGAGGAGATGTATTCAAGATCCTTGAAATCGAGGACGAGATCGGTCAGTCCCTCCAGTTTATCCTTCAGATTGCTTTCCAGTTGGGGCGCGGTGGTGGTATCCAGTCTGCCCGCGAGCGTCACGGTGAGAGCGTTGCCGTTCAGATGGTTGATGATGTCCATGTTCTTTCCTCCGTATCAGAATTTTTTCTGCAGTGTCAGCACATTTTTGCCGTTTTCAAACTTGTAATCCACGCCGTCCATGGTCTTCTTGACCATGAAGATGCCAAGACCGCCGATGTTCCTCTCCTCCGCAGACAGGGTGATGTCGGGGTCCTTCTGGGCGAGGGGATCGAAGGGCATGCCGTGATCGATGAAGCGCAGGGTCACGCCGCCGTCCTCGCCGGGGCGGATGCCCAGTTTCATGGTCTCCCGCGCCTTGATGTAGGCGTAGTGGGCGATGTTGACGAAGATCTCCTCCACCGCCACGGTGATCTGCATCACGGTCTTGGGCGGGCAGCCCAGTTTCTCCAGTTCTTCCTCCACGAATCCCATCACATCGGCGAGCGCCTTGTCATCCGCGGCGAATTCCCTCTCAATCATGCCGCTGTCCTTCTTGTAGGACTTGAAGTCCAGCATGAGCATGGTGATGTCGTCGAACTGGTTGTCCGCGCCCTGGAACGCGTCCACATCGGCCCGCAGTCCGCCGATGACAGCGGTGGCGTCCTCGTCCGCATGGGCGTTCAGATAGTTCTTCAGGCGCTCATTTCCGTACAGTTCGTTGTTTTTGTCCGTTGCCTCGGTCACGCCGTCCGTATACAGGAACAGCCGGTCGCCGGGCAGCAGATCCATTTCATACTGGCGGTAGCGCACGCCGTCCATGCCCGCCAGCACGAAAGCGGGGCGGGAGGTGAGGAAGGTGAATTCCCCGTTCCGCTTGACAAGGGGCGGGTTGTGGCCCGCGTTCACATAGGTCAGTTTGCCCGTGCGCATGTCGAGGATGCCCAGCCACGCGGTGACGAACAGCGCCACATCGTTGCCTTCGCAGAGCATCTGGTTGACCTTGCTGAAAATCTCAGCGGGGCTCAGACCCATCTGGGCGTGGTTTTTGATGAGGGTCTTGGCAATGACCATGAACAGCGCCGCGGGCACGCCCTTGCCGGACACATCCGCGATGACCGCCGCCACATGGTCCTCATCCAGCATGAAGAAATCGTAGAAGTCGCCGCCCACTTCTTTGGCGGGGTTCATGATGGCGTAAAGGTCGATCTCCTTGTGCTCGGGGAAGGGCGGGAAGATGGAAGGCAGCATGTGCGCCTGAATGTCCGTGGCGAGGGAAAGTTCCGCGCCGATGCGCTCCTTTTCCTTAAGCGACTCCACCATGGTGTTGACGGAACGCGCCACATCCTCCAGTTCGTCCTTCGTGTTGACCCGAAGCGGCTGATCGGGGAACTCGCCGTTTCCGATGAGCGCCAGGCGGGCGCGGATCTTGTGGATGGCTTTGAGCATCATGGTGACGATGATGCCCAGACCGATGGTCATGATGATCAGAACGAAGATGATCATGATGAAGCCGCGGGTCTTCTGCTTGCTCATCAGGTCCTTCATCTCCTCGGCGGATCTGCCGTTGGAGATGAGTCCCACGAGTTTGCCGTCCTTATCGAACAGTTTTACATAGCGGCTGTAGATGTCGCGTCCGCCCACATTGGCGGCATGGATGACGCTGGCGTCCTGAGTGGAATCGATGAGGTCCGCCACGCGCTTGTCGATGTAGGTGCCTTCCATACGGCGTCCGCTGGCGCCGAGGGTCGTGCCCGCAACCCGCAGGTAATGGCCTTCATAGGTCTTGAAATTCTCATTATAGCCCAGTTCGTCGTCATTGTAGGTGCGCAGGAAAATATAGCAGAAAGTGCCCGTCATTTCCTCGCACTTTTTCATGGGCTCCTCATAGGCATTCTGATAGGTACCGTCGCCGATCAGGGTATCGCCCAGATACAGCGCGCCGTCCTTCTCGCTCCAGTATCCGTCCTCCGCGCCCAGTTCGTGAATGAGCACATTCATATCGGATTCCAGGCGGTCGTTGATGAGATCCTGCTCCACATAGTTCATGGAGTCGGACAGCAGCCACAGACTGAACACCAGCAGGATCAGTCCGCTGATGGCTACACTCAGACGGATCTTGAAATGGATGGAATGGAAGAAACGGTATTTCTTCTCTTCGAATTGCTTTCTGTCTATCATATGGACCTCGCAGAAGAAACTTCAAAAATTTCCATTGTTATTATAGCACGGAATTTCCGTTCGCGCAACGGAAATCCGAACAGATTCCGGCGGTTAATTTTGATTTTTCCCCTTGTGAGAAAGGGCGGATGCTGATATAATAACCACATCAAAAGAAGGAGCATTGTGTATGATACGCTTTGAATCGGACTACCTGGAAGGAGCCCATCCTTCCATTCTGGATGCTCTCGGAAAAACCAACTTCGATCAGACGCCCGGCTACGGCGTGGATGAATACTGTGAAAAGGCGAAAGAGAAGATCCTCGCCGCCCTAAACGCGCCCGTGGCGGACATTCATTTCCTGACCGGCGGCACCCAGTGCAACCTGACCTGCTGCGCCGCGTGGCTTAAGCCCTGGCAGGGCGCGCTGTGCGCGGACACGGGCCACATCGCCGTGCACGAGAGCGGCAGCGTGGAAGCAACGGGCCACGAAGTGCTGACCCTTCCCCACAAGTTCGGCAAGATTACCGCCAGGCAGGTAAACGATTACTGCAAAGCCCACTACGCCCAGGACAACGCGGAGCACACCGTGCAGCCCGGCATGCTCTACATCAGCCAGCCCACCGAGTACGGTACGCTCTACTCCTTAAAAGAAATCAAGGCGCTCTCCCGCGCCTGCAAAAAGAATAACCTCGTATTCTATGTGGACGGCGCGCGCCTCGGCTACGCCCTGACCTGCAAAGAAAACGATGTGACCCTGCAGGACCTCGCGACCTACACCGACGCCTTCTATATCGGCGGCACCAAGGTAGGCTGCCTCTTCGGCGAAGCGCTGGTCATCCGCAAAAAGGAACTCAACGATTCCTTCCGCTACATGATCAAGCAGCGCGGCGGCATGCTGGCAAAGGGACGCCTGCTGGGCATCCAGTTCGGCTGCCTGTTCACGGACGGTCTGTACGAAAAGATGGGCGCCCACGCCATGGCTCTGGCGGACAAGATCCGCGATACCCTCACTTCCCTGAATGTCCCCTTCGCCGTTCCCTCCCCCACCAACCAGCTCTTCCCCGTGCTGACCGACGAAACCCTTTCGAAGTTCGCGGACAAGTACTCCTTCTCCTTCTGGGAGAAGACGAAGGACGGCAGAAATGTGATGCGCATCTGCACCAGTTGGGCAACCAAAGAGGCGGACGCGGACGCGCTGATTGCCGATCTCAAAGCCGTTCTTTCCTGAAACCCTTGCTTTTCGCATAAAAAAGCGTTATAATGAGCATAGAAACCACGCGGAGGTCCATTATGAAGCGAATTCTTACCGTTCTGCTGTGCGCTGTGATGCTGCTTGGCAGCGTTGCCCTCGCCACAGGCATGGCGCCCGTTTGCGAAAGCCACTACTTCGATGTGTGGTATTACCGCCGGGACGGCATGCATAAGTCGGTCTGTCTGCACGACGGCTGCGGCTTTATCTGCTATGTGCCCTGCGACGGCATGAGCGCAACTTTCGAAGGCAAGACCCTGACCGTCTGCCCCGTCTGCGGACATTACGGCGAGAAGGACGGATCCTTCATCCCCTACATCCGCGCAGATCTGTACAACTACAACGCGTCCCCGCTGGGAGAGATCTGCGTGTACCGTTACGACGATCCCTTTGAGGACGGCAGCGTGAAGGCGGCGATTTCCGTGATCTTCGAAAAAGCGGGCGTCGACGAGCACTATGAGGGCGGCTTCCGCCTCATCATCCCCACCGCGCTGGAGAGCGGATTCACCCTGTACGGCGAAGACGGCGGAGAGATCGAATACACCTATGAAAACGGCCTCCTCACCTTCACCTGCGATGCGGGCTGCGGGATATACTTTGTGAAGTAAAATAAGGACATGTGATAAAGCGCGGGAATTACTCCCGCGCTTTTCGTATGGAAAAGCCGCCGCGAAAGCGGCGGGCCTCCGGGTATGCGGTACCGTACGACCGAAGAATTACGGTAGATGTAGAATTCCTCCTGAGACGGCAGGACCTTCATCTCCTTGACGGGGAAGAGCGCGTCGAACGCCTCGACCGCGGCCGTATCGTCACAGCACGCGTCGGCATCGCTCGGCAGGAACATCCACTTCCGGCCGTCCAGCGCGCCGGGCACCAGTTCGGCGACCAGCAGCGCCGTGGGGTAGTTGTCCCACACGCCGAAGCAGACATTCTTCCGCTTGCAGCTGACGAAACCGCGGCTCACATAGTTGCCTGGATTTCCGAAGTTGATGTTCACATCGTAGCCCAGTTTCCGCGCTTCCGCAAAAGAACGCTCGATCAGGAGTTTTCCCAGTTTCCGGCGCTGAAACTCCGGATGGATGCAGATCGGTCCGATAGAGACGATCTCCTTCCTGTTCCCTTCCTCGTCCTCGAGAAACGACTTCGTGTACATGATGTTTCCGATGATCCTGCCATCCTTTTCCAGCACAAAGGCCAGTTCCGGGAGGAAGTCGGGATGGGAGCGCATCTTATGCACGAAATAATGCTCGACCGCGCCGGGAATGTACACATTCCAGAATGCCTCGCGGGTCAGTTCTTCTACGGCTCTGTAATCCTTTTCGGTTTCCAAACGCATCGTCAAATCGTTCATTTTTAAATCCTTTCATTTATGTTGACGCCCATTAACGAGAGGATTGCGAGACGGTATTTGCAAACCTCCCGTTTACAATACCGACTCCGGTGTCCGGATGTTTTTCAAACAGCACACTCCGCAAATAGATTCGAGCAATGCCCGTGACCCTATTATAGTGTGAAAACCGGGAAGTGTCAAGAGGAAGGACACGGGGATGCCCCCGCGCGCGGAAAGAGCGGCATATCCCCCTGCACAAGGGTCCGCATCAAGCCGCTTTCCCTTCGCTTTTTCCGCAAATTTTCCCGTTCCGCTTGATAAATTCACCTGCGCGTACTATAATCGGTCTATCAACTGCGAGGTAATACAAAGTGCGAGAAAAATTCCTGACCGATGTCAGCGTAAAGAGCGCGGCATTCCTGATGGCCTACTACATGACCAACAGCGTGTTTCAGAGTTTCATATCCCTCTACTACACGGATATCGGGCTCACGGGCACGCAGATCGGCTCCATCAACGCACTCATCGCGGTGGTGAGCGTATTTTCCATGCAGCTGTGGGGCAACACGGGCGACCGCGTGCGGGTCAGAAACAGCCTGCTGCTCATCCTGTGCCTTTGCTCCTCGGTGCTCATGATGATCCTGAAACTCAACACCGCCTTCCCCTATGTGCTGGTGACGGCGTGCGCGTTCGCCTGCTTCTACACCTCCATCCAGCCCCTCGGCGATTCCATCGTGCTGGACGCCCTCGCGGAGAAAAACCGCCCCTTCGGTCCCGTGCGCATGGCGGGCGGGCTGTCCTTCGCGATGGTCAGTGCCCTGTTCGGTTATGTGACGGACGCTATCGGCAGCAACATCATCGTGGATGTGATTGCGGGCATGTGCCTCGTCATCGCCGTTTCCACCTTCTATATGCCCCGGGGCGAAAACAAGGTGTCCCGCGCGCAGGTGAAGGGCGGCATGCTGGGGCTGTTCAAAAACAGGGATCTATTGCTTCTGTTCGCCCTCATGGTGCCCCTGCAGCTGACCTACGGCTATTTCTATGCCTTCTTCTCCCCCCTGCTCCGCGATGATCTGGGCGGCGGAAAACTGGTGGGCTGGGCGTATTTTATCTCCGCGACCAGTGAAACGCCCTTCCTGCTGATGAGCGACAAGCTGTTCAAAAAGCACGGCGCGGGACGGCTCATGTGCGTTTCCGCCTTCGTCATGACCCTGCGCTGGTTCATCGTGGCGACCACGAAAAATCCCTATGTGGCGATGTGTTCCCAACTGCTGCACTCCTTCGGCTTCATCGTCATCACCGTGATGCTGTCAAAATATGTGCAGGCGGTGGTGCCCGAAGAAAAACGGGCGAGCGGACAACTGCTCATTTCCGTGTTCGGTTTCGGCGTCGCCAGAGCCGTGGGCTATTTCGGCGGCGGCGTGCTGGCCGACCTCACCTCGCGGCAGACGGTGTTCTATTTCTGCGCCGCCATCTGCCTTGTGTGCCTTCTCGTCTTCACCCCCGTCTTTATGAAAAAACCGCCCCTCAACGGAGAAAGCAAATGAACAAACTCATCGCCATCGTCGGCCCCAACGCCTCCGGCAAAAGCCATATCGCCGTGGACCTCGCAAAGGAACTAAACGGCGAAGTCATCTCCGCGGACTCCCGTCAGGTGTACCGCGGGATGGACCTGGGCAGCGGCAAAACGCCCCTTTCCGAGCGGAAGGGCGTACCCCATCACCTCCTCGATGTGGTGGACGCGGGAGAATTTTTCTCCATGGCGGACTTCCAGCTCCTGGCCTATGAAGCCGCGGACGATATCCTGTCCCGCGGGAAACTTCCTTTCCTCGTGGGCGGCACGGGTCTGTATGTGGACAGTGTGACCAAGGGCTACAATCTTTCCGCGGTGGAGCCCGACCTCAACTACCGGGACGAACTGGAGAAACGGACCACGCCGGAACTGTACGACATGCTCATGAAGGCCGTGCCGGACGCGGTGGTGGACCGCTTTAACCGCAACCGCGTGATGCGGATGCTGGAAAAGCTCCACGACGGGGACGACATCGTCCCCACCGCCACCCCCCGCTACGATGTGCTGACCATCGGCATTTTCCGGGAGCGGGAGGAACTCAAGACCCGCATCGACGAGCGGCTCACCAAACGGGAAGCCGAAGGCATGCTGGAAGAAGTGCGGCGCCTGCGCGCGCAGGGCGTGAGCGATGAGTTCCTTCTGAAACTGGGGCTCGAATACCGCTATATCACCGAGTATCTGACGGGCGTATGGGCGACGGAAGAGGAGATGCTGCATGAGTTGTCCCTCGCCATCAAGCGCTTCGCCAAGCGGCAGATGACCTGGTTCAGGCGCGACACTTCCATTGTCTGGCTCGACATGCACGACCATCCCTATGAAACGGCACTTTCCCTCATCAAAGACTTTCTGGAGGCGGAAAAATGAATTTTGACAAACTGACCGAATTCCTTATATCTCACGACACGGAGTTCATCCCCGGACTCGACATCACCGTCTGGCAGTATCACAATGAGATCTACCGCCACCGTCAGGGCTTCCGCAACCGCGAGAAGGGCATCCCCATGGACGGCACGGAGCAGTACTGGATCTACTCCGCCACCAAGGTGTTCACCGCCACCGCGGGCATGCAGCTGGTCGAAAAAGGCATCATCCGCCTCGACGATCCCGTCTCCCGGTACCTTCCCGCCTTCGGCTGCCTGTCGGTCGATGACAACGGACACATCCGCGCGGCGACCGAAACCCTCCTGGTCCGCCACCTCTTCACCATGACCGGCGGATTCTCCTACGACATTGCCTCCCCCTCCATCCAGAAGGCGAAACTGTATTCGGGCAACAAGGCGGACACCCTTACGATGGTCAACGCCATCGCCGAGGAACCCCTCCTCTTCCAGCCCGGCACCCACTATAAATACAGCCTCTGCCACGATGTGCTGGCGGCGGTCATCGAAGTGGCGAGCGGCATGAAGTTTTCCGAGTACCTCCGCAAAAACATCTGGGAGCCCCTCGGCATCACGCGCACGGGCTTCACGGGTGAGAACACAGAGAACTTCTCCGTACAGTATCTGGCGGATGAAGCCAATCACCGCGCGGTGCTCTCCGAGCGCGGCATGGGCTGCAACTACCGCCTCACCGACAACTACGAAAGCGGCGGCGCGGGACTTTACAGCACCGTGGACGACTACATCCGCCTCTCGGACG
Organism: Clostridia bacterium; assembly: GCA_045598325.1. Lineage (GTDB taxonomy): Bacteria > Bacillota > Clostridia > Christensenellales > Aristaeellaceae > RUG14130. The sequence continues at coordinate 26,320 of JAZLLT010000005.1, forward strand.
CCCTCGCCTGCGGCGGCATCGGAAAGACGGGCAAGCAGATTCTGAAGCCCGAGACCATCGACCTCATGCGCACCGACCAGTTGACGCCCGAACAGAAGAAGGAGTTTGCAAATCACACGGGGCCCCATTACAGTTACGCTTTCGGCGTGCGCACCAACATCGACCCCGTGGACTTCGCTTCCCCCAAGGGCG
>JAZLLT010000006.1:0-5493 GCA_045598325.1 Clostridia bacterium
GCGCTTCGGGGATGGGCTTTTCCGTGTTAAAGCGACAAAGAGCGTACTTGGGCGTGGGATCGCCTGCCTCACTCAGGAAAGCGTCCTCGTCATAAGAGGTAAGGTGCGGGATATACCTGCTCACCGCGCCCTCCCGCGGAGAGTAGGGGCAGCCGTAGTTCGCGCCCGGGAAGAAGCCGAAATTCGTGCCGCCGGAGAACATATAAAAGTCCATGCTCTCCCCCGCCTCGCAGAGTTCCCGTATGGCGGCAGCGGCCTCCTGCGGGTCTCTGTGGTAAAACGGTTCGCCCCAGTGCATGGAGCGGCCCACCCAGAGCTCGCCCGCGAAAAAGGGCACGTCCGGCCGCATTTCGGTCTGATTTTTCTTAGGCAGGGCGTATTCCCCCGCCTTCGCGCGGTAGTTGAGCCCGATGAATGAAGGCTTTTTCTGAAGGCCGCCCATGCGCAGAGCCGATTTCCAGCCGCCGTCGGTGGTATAAAGGGGCGTGTCCACGCCGCCGTCGATCAGCATCTGCGCCAGAGCATCCATGTAAATGTCGTCGCAGCCGTAACTGCCGTATTCGTTTTCCACCGCCAAAGCGATAACGCAGCCGCCCCGTGTGGAAAGGTGCGGCAAAAACTCGGGCAGGAGCCGCTTGTAATACTCCCGCACATGTTTCAGATACCGTTCATCGGAGGACCGGATGACCATATCTTCTTTGAGCAGCCACCATGGGAGAGCGCCGAAATCGCACTCGGAGCAGATGTAGGGCGAGGGACGCAGGAGCACATACAGCCCCGCCGCCTCACATTCCGTCAGAAAGGCGCCGAGGTCCAGCATGCCGTCAAAGCGGAATTCGCCCTTGCGCGGTTCGTGCAGACTCCACGGCACATACACCTGCACGCAGTTGAGCCCGAAATCCTTCATAAGCATGAGCCGCCGCGCCCAATCCGAGGGATGGACGCGGAAATAGTGGATATCGCCGGAAAGGATGCGGAAAGGTTTCCCGTTCAGGTAAAAACCGTTTGAATCATAGGTCAGAAGCGTGCCGGTCATGATGAATCCCTCCGTGCCCGATGTTACGGTAATTATAATATATGCGCGCAGAAAAAACAAGACAGAAACGCTCCCACGCAAAAAGCCGCCCTTCCGGACGGCTTTTCCCTATTTTTTTTTATGACATTTGTCTCTCATCGCGCAGCCCCCGCAGGAGGACGGGCAGCCCTTGTGCCGTATGGTCGAGCGCAGGGCGAAGAAGAACGCGGCGGCGATGACTGTCAGGACGATCCAGTCGATGGCTTTCATGTCAGAACAACCCCGCGATCAGCATGAAACACGCGGCGGCCGCCCACGCGACGGCGCATTGCAGCACCACCACGCCCAGCATCCGCCATACGCTCCCCATTTCCCGTTTGATGGCTGCGACGGCGGCCACGCAGGGGGTGTAGAGCAGGGTGAACAGCAGGAAGGAGAAGGCGGCGGCGGGACCGGCAAGCACATTTTTGACCGAGCCGCCCAGCAGCGTGAGCGTGCTCACCACGGATTCCTTCGCGATGAAGCCAGAGATGAGCGATGTGCCGACGCGCCAGTCGGCGAAGCCCAGAGGTTTGAACACGGGCGAAATGAAGCGGCCGATGGCGGCCAATATGGACTGTTCCGCGTCGGTCACCACATTGATGCGGGTGTCGAATTTCTGCAAAAACCAGATGATGACGGTGGCGGTGAAGATGACGGTGAACGCCTTCTGCAAAAAATCCTTCGCCTTGTCCCACAAAAGCAGCGCCACATTGCGGGCGGAGGGCAGGCGGTAATTGGGCAGTTCCATGACGAAGGGCACGGGATTGCCGCGGTAGACGGTGCGGCGCAGGATGCCTGCCACGAGGATGCCGACAAGGATGCCCATGAGGTATACAACGAGCATCATGAGCCCGCCTGCCTTCGGGAAGAACGCGGCGCACACGGTGGCGTACACGGGGATCTTCGCCGAGCAGCTCATGTAGGGCGTCAGCATGATGGTGAGACGCCTGTCGCGGTCGGAAGACAGCGTTCTGGTCGCCATGACGGCGGGCACGGTGCAGCCGAAGCCGATGAGCATGGGCACGAAGGAGCGACCCGAAATGCCCAGTTTGCGCAGAGGCTTGTCCATGATGAAGGCGACGCGCGCCATATAGCCGGTGTCCTCCAGAATGGACAGGAAGAAAAACAGCGTCACGATGATGGGCAGGAAGGACAGCACCGCGCCCACGCCGCCGAAGATGCCGTCGACGATGAGCGAGCGCACGGTGTCATTCATGCCGTAGGAGATGAGTGCATTGTTCACGGTCTCCGTAAGGGCGGCGATTCCGCCGTCCAGAAGGGACTGAAGATACGCGCCGATGACATTGAACGACAGGAAAAACACGAGGAACAGCACGATCAGAAACACGGGGATGGCGGTGTATTTGCCCGTCAGCACCTCGTCCATTTTGCGGGAGCGGATGTACTCGCGGCTCTCGCGGCTCTTGACCACACACTCGGAAACCACCTTTTCGATGAAGGTGTAGCGCATGTCGGCGAGGGCTTCGTTGCGGTCGAGCCCGGTCTCGGTCTCCATCTCGATGACGGAGTGCTCGAGCAGTTCCTTTTCGTTCTCATCCAGCATGAGTTCGTCCGCCATGACGGGGTCGCCTTCGATGAGTTTCGTGGCGCAGAAGCGGGGCGCGAAGCCCAGTTTCTCGGCGTGGTCCTCGATGATGTGAGCGGCGGCGTGGATGCAGCGGTGCACGGGACCCTGCTCGCAGAAGTCCACGCGGGCGGGAACGGTGCGGTTTTTCGCCGTCTCGATGGCTTTGTCGATGAGTTCGGAAATGCCCTCGTCTTTGAGCGCCGCGACGGGCACCACGGGCACGCCGATACTTTCGGAAAGTTTCGCGATATTCACGCTGCCGCCGTTTTTCCGCACTTCGTCCATCATATTGAGGGCGATGACGGTGGGGATGCGCAGTTCCAGAAGTTGGAGCGTGAGATAAAGATTCCGTTCGATATTGGTGGCATCAATGATGTTGATGATGCCGTCGGGTTTCATTTTCAAAAGATAATCGCGGGTGACGGTCTCCTCCTGCGTATAGGGGCGGATGGAGTAGATGCCGGGCAGGTCCGTGACCGTGACCTCTTTTTTGCCCTTCACATCGCCCATCTTGGAATCCACCGTGACGCCGGGGAAATTGCCCACATGCTGATTTGAGCCGGTCAGGGCATTGAACAGGGTGGTTTTGCCGCTGTTCTGGTTGCCGATCAAAGCGAAATTCATGCTTTCACCTCGATCCATTCCGCCTCGTCCTTGCGCAGGGTAAGCTCATACCCCCGCAGATGGATCTCAATGGGGTCGCCCATGGGCGCGATTTTGATAAGTTTGACCTTTGTGCGGGGAATCAGCCCCATATCCAGAAAACGGAGCCGCAGCGCTCCCTCACCATTCACTTTGGTAACGGACGCGCTCTGCCCCACCTTGAGTTCGTGCAGTTTCATAGTTCCCTCCTCAAAATGATTCGGCAAAGTTAGTCAAGACTAACTGTTTATATGATACACAGCCGGAGCGGATTTGTAAAGCGGCGGAGAAAATTTTACATTCGGAAACAGGCCCCATCGGGCAAGTGCCGGAAGGATAAAAGGACCCGCAAACCACGCGGGTTTGCGGGTGGTGCGCAGCGTTGCTTGGATAATCAAACGCGGAACATGCGCACAGTATGGGGCTCAAGGGTGAAATCCAGCTTGCCGTCCCTTGCGGGGACATCCTTCTTCGCCCACAGATCACGGGCGGTGCAGCCCTCTACCGGCCAGCTCATATCTTCGGCGGTGGAACCGAGATTAAAGAAGGCCAGCGCTGTCTCACCGTTTTCAAGCGGGCGGGCATACACGCGCACCTCGCACTCGACGGAGCGGTCGACGCGGCGCGTACACTTTTCATAGACCGCCACGGCACCCACGGACAGAGCGTCCTGATTGACTGCGATCATTTCCTCGTTGGTCAGCAGGGCAAAGTCGAACGCGGTCAGTTTTTCAAGATCGCAGCTGATTTGAATGGGAGACGGGAACATGGCGCGGATGGAATAGGCCATGATCTGTTCGTCCTCGGTCAGTTGATTTTCGTGCCATACAGTGACGCCGGTCTCCAGCATGTCATGGTCGAAGTAGTGACCGGGATTGATATGCTCCGCCCACGAATCCGAATCGAAGCGGGTGCGCAGATTCTCCCATGTGCTGCGGGAATCACCGTTATCGCGCCACGAGCAGCAGTTTGCCTTCCACCAGTCGGCGTCCCCGCGCTTGGCCGATACGGTGACGCACATGGGAATATCGCGGTTCTGATGAAGCAGAGCGGTTTTCATGAGCCCGGCATTGTATGTATCGCAGGGTGCCCAGTCATACTTCAGGTAATCGATGCCCCATGCGGCCCACTGGGCGGCGTTTTGCTCCTCTCTGTGGTCGCGCCCGATGCCGTAATAGGTGTTGGCATAGGCTGCGTCGAGATGGCCGCGGGTGCAGCCGGGATATTCACCGCCGCCCCACGCCTTCTGCATGGGCGTGGAGTAGATGCCGAGTTTGAGGCCAAGCTCGTGCGCCGTGTCGGCCAGCAGCTTCATGTCCGGGAATTTTTCGTTGGGCCGGATGGCGTCATACTCTCCGCCGTACTCACCCTGCCAACCGGAATCAATGTTGATATACTGATAGCCGAAATCGGCAAGTCCGCTCTCATCGATGAAGCGGATGCATTTGGTCAGATACTCCTGAGACACTTTATTCCCGCAGGCGTTCCAACTGGTGAAGCCGAGAAGCGGCGTGCGGCGCGCACCGTCGGGGGCAATGCGCAGCGTAAGCTTCTTTTCCGCAGTCCCGAGCGCGTTTTCGGCACGCAGAAGGACCTCGAAGCTGCCTTCCGAAGCCGATCCGGACAGAATACCGCGCGCTTCGTCCAGCCGGACACCTTCGGGCAGTCCGGCAGCCGTGACGCGCATCGGGCGCTGTCCCAACACGGGGATGCGGAACAGGATGGCTTTTTCGGGAGAAGTGCCCCAGACGGAGGGGCAGGTGAAGTACGGAGCACCCTCACCATGAGGACGGGCCGGAGCCATTTCGATTTTCGGCATGATAACTCTCCTTATCCGGAATAAATAAGTTTTCTTCTGCAGCGTCACCGCCGCCCGACTTTGTTTTGTACCGTCATATGGTACCACAAAACCCGGCATAAATCAATCGGGATTCCTATCGGTTTTGTATCCGTTTTGCCCAAATACCCGCGGACGCATGCTGCGCCGGAAACGGCTGCCCTACTAATCATAGTTACACATCATAATTTAACCCGAAATTCGTCTTCAAACCGCTTGATGCGTAGAATAATATAAGTTGCGGTCAAATGGACCGTGAGAGATCCGTATGCGCAGGATGCCGACATCCCGACGGCGCCCTTCGTTTACGGGAATATGAAATATGGGAGGATAAACACCATGACCATCGACAAGAGTTCCATCATCGCA
>JAZLLT010000007.1:0-6001 GCA_045598325.1 Clostridia bacterium
CACGCCACCAAGGACGAGCCCGAAGTGCTGGACTGCGGCAAGTACGCCGGCATGACCACCGCCGAGGCCCGCAAGGTCATCGTGGCGGATTTGGAAGCGCTGGGTCTTCTCAAAAAGGTGGAGCCCCTGACTCACGAGGTCGGCACCTGCTACCGCTGCCATCACACCCTCGAGCCCATGGTCTCCAAGCAGTGGTTCGTGAAGATGGAGCCCCTCGCAAAGCCCGCCGCTCAGGCGGCCCGCGACGGTTCTCTCACCTTCGTGCCCGAGCGTTTTTCCAAGACCTTCCTCAACTGGATGGACAACACCCGCGACTGGTGCATCAGCCGCCAGCTGTGGTGGGGACACCGCATCCCCGCGTTCTACTGCGATGACTGCGGCGAAGTGACCATTTCCCGCGAGGACATCACCGTTTGCCCCAAGTGCGGCGGCAAGGTCCGTCAGGATGAGGATGTGCTGGACACCTGGTTCTCCTCCGCCCTGTGGCCTTTCTCCACGCTGGGCTGGCCCGAGAAGACGGAAGATCTTGAATACTTCTATCCCAACTCCGTCCTGTCCTGCGGCTACGACATCATCTTCTTCTGGCTGGCACGCATGGTATTTTCCGGCATCGAGCAGACCGGCAAGTGCCCCTTCTCCGTGGCGCTCATGCACGGCCTCGTCCGCGACGCGCAGGGACGCAAGATGAGCAAGTCCCTGGGCAACGGCATCGATCCGCTGGAAGTCATCGACCAGTACGGCGCGGATGCCCTCCGCTTCAGCCTCGAAATCGGCGTGGCGCCCGGCGCGGATGTGCGCATGAGTCTTGAAAAGATCGAGACCTACCGCAACTTCGCCAACAAAATTTGGAACGCCAGCAGATTTGCCCTGATGAACATGCAGGACTTCACGCCCGAAGGGATCCCCTCTGCGGACAAACTGGCGCTCTCCGACAAGTGGATCCTCAAGTGCTTCAACACCATCGTGCGCGAGATCACCGATGCCCTTGAAAACTACGACCTCGGTCTTGCCTCTGCGAAGCTGTACGACTTCATCTGGTCCTACTTCTGCGACTGGTACATCGAGATGGCCAAGCACGAACTGAACGGCGACGATCCCGCCGCACGCAAGGCGACCCAGGAGACCCTGTGTTATGTGCTGACCGGCATCCTCAAACTCCTGCATCCCTACATGCCCTTCATCACCGAGGAACTGTACGGTTACCTGCCCGGTCACGAGGGAATGATCATCAACGCCAAGTGGCCCGAGGCCGATCCGGCTTACGACTTCGACGAGGACGCGGCGGACATGGAAGCCATCATGGAAGTTATCCGCGCCGCCCGCAACCTGAGAGCCGAAATGAAGGTGAACGCCTCCAAGAAGGCAACCCTCATCCTGCGCCCCGCCGGAAACCTGGAAGGCGCGTTCAAGAAGAGTGAAGGCTACTTCTACCGCCTGGCTTCCGCCAGCGGCGTCGAGTACCTGAATGACGGCGACGCGAACCCCGAAAAGTCCGCTTCCGCGGTGACGCCCGGCGCGTCCCTGTTCATCCCGCTGGGTGAACTGGTGGATGTGGACAAGGAGATCGCCCGCCTGACCAAGGATCTGGACAACGCCCTCAATGAAATCAAGCGCAGTCAGTCCAAACTCGCCAACGAAGGCTTCGTCGCCAAGGCGCCCGCCCAACTCATCGAGGCGGAAAAAGCCAAGGTCGAAAAGAACAATGCGCTGGCTGCCTCCATCCGCGAGCGCATCGCGGAACTGGGAAGCCTGAGATAATCAACAGCGCCAAAAGGCTCCCGCGGCAGCGGAAGCCTTTCGGTGTTCCATGACGGAGGATCAAATGCCCGGTATTTCGGTTAGTCTCCTGGCACAGGCGGCCCTTGACCGCATGGGCTTCAAGTTCACCCGCTCGCTGGGGCAGAACTTTCTATTCGACGATTCCATCCTCGAAAGCATCGCGTCTTACGCGGGCGCGGACGAAAAGGTGAATGTCCTTGAGATCGGTCCCGGCGCGGGCGTGCTCACCGCCACCATGGCGGAAAAGGGTGCGAATGTCCTGTCCATTGAACTGGACCGCGCGTTGGAGCCCGTCCTGCAAAGCACCGTGGGCAACTATCCCAATGTGCATATCGTCTACGCGGACGCCATGCGCATCGACCTCGACGCCCTCGTGACGGAGTATTTTCACGGGGAAGACTACATCATCGCGGCAAATCTTCCGTACTATATCACCGCGGATTTCATCACCAAAGCCGTCACTCTTCCGCACCCGCCGAAAACCATCACGCTCATGGTGCAGAAGGAAGCCGCGGACCGTCTCCTCGCCGCCTGCGGGCAGGAGAACTGGTGCGCGCTGGCAGCGGTGATCGAATTCTACTGCACGGGCGAGCGGCTTATGGAAGTGGGGCGGGAACGCTTTACCCCTCCGCCTCATGTGGACTCCGAGCTCATCCGGCTCACTTTACGCAAACAGCGCATCGTTCCCGAAGAGGATACGCGTCCGTTTGAAGCCTTCATCAAGTCTGCCTTCGCCATGCGGAGGAAGACCCTTGCCAACAACCTGACCCATACGGGATATGGCAAGGAAGAGGTCGAGACCGCGCTTGCCTCCTGCAGTCTGGATCCCCGCGTCCGGGGCGAAGCGCTCACTCTCACACAACTCAAAAGCGTGTTTTACGCGCTCAAAGGAGCGAAATGAGCAAGAAAACAAATGAACAAAAGGCACAGTCCAAAGACCGCGTGAAACTCATCATGGAGTTTTTGAAGGGCTCTATGGGATTTTTCGCGGTCTCCATCCTCTGCGCGGGCGTGACGGCGCTTGCCGATATGTACACCCCGCAGATCATCCGCATCACCATCGATAATGTCATCGGCAAATCAGCCGAAAACATCGGCGCGGGCGCGCGGAAACTCATCGATGCCGTGGGCGGACTACCCCATATCCGGCAGAACATCTGGATCATGGCGGCCGCGGTCATGATCGTCGCCCTGTTCAAGGTGGTGTCCCAGTATCTGTTCCGCGTGTACAACACCAAGGGCAGCGAGACACTTGTCAAGACCATGCGCGACAAACTCTTCACCCACATCGAGCGCCTGCCGTTCCAGTGGCACATGAAGAACAAGACGGGCGACATCATTCAGCGGTGCACCTCGGACATCGACACCATGCGCAACTTCGTGTCCGAGCAGATGACGGGCATTTTCCGCATCGTCATCATGCTGGTCATGTCCGTCAGTTTCATGCTTTCCATGAACTGGGGGCTTACGCTGATCGCCCTTGCGACCACGCCCGTCATCGTTTACTACTCATTCATCTTCCACAAGACCGTCCACGCCCAGTTCGCCGTGTGCGATGAAAACGAGGGAAAACTCTCTGCCATGGTGCAGGAGAATCTGACCGGCGTGCGCGTGGTGCGCGCCTTCGGACGGGAAAAGGCGGAGCTCACCCGCTTTGAAAACCACAACCGCTACTATACTTCCCTGTGGGTCAAGGTCAGTAAATCCCTGACCGGTTTCTGGTCCAATTCCGACTTCATCTGCGCCATGCAGATCATGCTCGTTGTCGTGTTCGGCGCGGTCATGTGCGTGAAAGGCAAACTGCTTCCCGGCGAATATGTGGCGTTTCTGTCCTACAACGGCATGCTGGTTTGGCCGATCCGTCAGCTCGGCAGAATGATCTCCGAACTTTCCAAGGCGGGCGTTTCCATCGAGCGCGTGCAGTACATCATGCGCAGCGAACTGGAAAAGGATAAGGATGGCGCTCACGATGCCGACATGAAGGGCGATATCCGCTTCGATCATGTCACCTTCGCCTATGAGGGCTGCCCGGACATCATCAAAGATGTGTCCTTCACCGCGGAAGAGGGCAAGACCCTCGGTATCCTGGGCGGCACGGGAAGCGGCAAATCCACCCTCATGTTCCTGCTTGACAAACTGTACGACCTGCCCGAAGGAAACGGCACCATCTCCGTGGGCGGCACGGATATCCGCGACATCTCCACCAAATGCCTGCGCGAGAATATCGGCATGGTGCTTCAGGAGCCGTTCCTGTTCTCCCGCAGCATCTCCGAAAACATCGGCATCACCCGCGCTGACATGACCATGGACGACATCCGCGCGGCGGCGAAGGACGCCTGCCTCGACGATACCGTGATGGGCTTTGCCGAAGGGTACGAAACCAAGGTGGGCGAGAGAGGCGTGACCCTCTCCGGCGGTCAGAAGCAGCGCGCGGCCATCGCCCGCATGTTGACCCAGCATACGCCCATCATGATTCTGGATGACTCCCTGTCCGCCGTGGACACCGAGACCGACGCGAAGATCAGAAAGGCGCTCGAAAAGCATTTCGGCGGCGCGACCGTCATCATTATTTCCCACCGCATCACGACCCTGTCCCACTGCGACAAGATCGTGGTCCTCGATCACGGCGCGGTATCCGAGACGGGCACCCACGATGAACTCAAGGACGCGGGCGGCATCTATTCCCGCATCTATCAGAGCCAGATGGGTCTGGGCGAGGAGGTGAGCGCATGAGTCAGGCAAAGAACGAAAAGCATACCCACCTCAAATTCTTCGGCATCGGACGCATCCTGCCGTTCCTCAAGCCCTTCCGCAAGGTCATGCTGCTCATGGCTTCTCTGGGCGTGGTCGGCAGTCTCATCGATGTGGTCATGCCCCAGTTCCAGCGCTACGCCCTCAACCACTATGTGGCGGGGGAGACCTTCGACACCCTGTGGATCTTCATCGTGCTGTACATCCTGTGCGCGGCGATATCGTCCCTTTCCACCTTCATCTCCTGCCATAACGCCATGACGGTGGAGGTGAGCGTGAACAGAGACCTCCGTCAGGCGGCGTTTGAGCACCTGCAGACCCTGTCCTTCTCCTATTTCAACCAGAACAGCGTGGGCTACATCCATGCCCGCGTGCTGTCCGATACCTCCCGCATCGGTTCTCTCGCCTCGTGGACCATGATGGACGGCGTGTGGCACACCTCCTACCTCATCTTCGCCATCGTCGCCATGCTGGTCATCAACGCGAAACTGGCGGTCATGGTCATCGTCATCGTGCCCATGATCGCGGTGCTGTTCGGCTTCTTCCAGGGGAAACTGGTGAAAGCGAACCGCGAGATCCGCGAGATCAACTCTAACATCACCTCCAACTTCAACGAGGGCATCACCGGCGCCAAGACGGTCAAGACCCTCGCCGTGGAGGACGGCATGGAGCAGCGGTTCGTGGACGAGACCGCCCGCATGCGCAAGCGCTCCGTGGACGCGTCCCGTCTGCGCGGTCTTTTCGCCGCCACCATGAACCTCGCTTCTTCCGTGGCGCTTGCCATCGTCCTGTGGAAGGGCGGCTACATCGCCGAATCGCAGGTCGGCACCTTCTCCGTGTTCATGTCCTACGCGCAGGGCATGATGGAACCTGTCCGCTGGCTCATCGACGCCATTTCCGATCTCATCACCACGCAGGTCAACATCGAGCGCGTCACCAATCTTCTCGCGGTGAAATCCGATGTCATCGACACACCTGAAGTCATCGAAAAGTACGGCGACAACTTTGACGCCAAACGGGAGAACTGGGAGCCGCTCATCGGCGACATCGAGTTCGACCATGTGTCCTTCACCTATCCCGACGGTCAGGAGCAGGTGCTGGAGGACTTCAATATGAAGATCCCCTTCGGCTCCAACATCGCCATCGTCGGCGAGACCGGCGCGGGCAAGAGCACACTGGTCAATCTGGTCTGCCGCTTCTATGAGCCCACCAAGGGCCGCGTGCTCATCGACGGGCGCGATGCCCGCGAGCGGAGCCAGTTGTGGCTGCACCCTTCCATCGGCTATGTGCTGCAGAACCCGCATCTGTTCTCCGGCACCGTAAGGGAGAACCTGCTCTACGGCAATCCCGACGCCACCGAAGAGGAGATCGACGAAGCCGTGCGTCTGGTGTCCGCGGACGAAGTCATCGCCCGCCTCGACAAGGGCCTTGACACCGATGTGGGCGAAGGGGGAGACCTCCTCTCCACCGG
>JAZLLT010000008.1:0-18565 GCA_045598325.1 Clostridia bacterium
GCGGGAGAGATCTGCTCGGAGTAGTCCGCCGCGGGGATGATCTTTTCCGCCGCGGAGCAGTTGTAGTTGGGGATGAAGCAGACGCGCATGAAGCGGTTCACTTCGGGGTCATTGTTCACCTTGTCCGCGAGGGCGTTGATGTAGCGGATGACCACCTTTGCCCGCGCGTAGCCCGGCGCCGCTTTGCCCGCGAAGAGGAACGCGGTGGGCGTGAAATCGCGGATGACGCCGCTCTTCAGATCCATATAAAGGTCATAAAGAGACAGGGCGTTCAGCAGTTGCCTTTTGTATTCGTGCAGGCGTTTGACCTGAATATCGAAAATGAAGGTCTCGGGGATGTCGACGCCCATGGTTTTTGCGATATAGGCGGACAACTGCCGTTTCTTTTCCTGCTTGACGGCGGCAAATTCCTTTGTGAGCGCCGCAGTCGGCTTGATGGCGGAGAGCGCGTCAAGGTCGCCTATGAAGTCCGCGTCCGTCTGTTTTTGCAGAAGATCCGTCAGTTCGGGGTTGCACAGGGACAGCCATCTGCGGGGCGTGATGCCGTTGGTCTTGTTCTGGAATTTTCCGGGATCGCGCTCGTACCAGTGCGGGAACAGATCGGTCTTCACCAGTTCGGAGTGGATCTTGGCCACGCCGTTCACCGCGTGTCCCATGTAGACCGCCATTTCCGCCATGCTCACGCGTCCGTCCGAAATCAGGCGCCTGCCCGTTTCCCGCAGGCACTTCCGGTCGATGCGGCGGATGACCGCTGCGATGTCCCTGTTCACGCTTTCAATGAGCGCCATATCCCATTTTTCGAGTGCTTCGGGCATGACCGTGTGGTTGGTGTAGCCCATGATCTTCGCCGTCATGTCCGCGGCAGTCCTGAAGGTCATCCCCCGCTTCATGAGCAGGCGGATGAGTTCGGGGATAGCCAGCACGGGATGGGTGTCGTTGAGTTGGACGGCGAGGAATTTGGGAAGGGTGCGCGGGGACTTGTGCCGCGCGTCGTATCTGCGCAGGATGTCCTGCACGGAGGCGCTGGACAGCACATACTCCTGCTTGAGCCGCAGGCGCTTGCCCTCGATGTCCCAGTCGTTGGGGTACAACACCTTGGTGATGTCCTCCGCCCTGTTTTTGAGGGCGGCGGCTTCGGCGTATTTGTAGTCGTTGAACAGTTCAAAGGCGAATTCCCGCTTGCTCTCGGTCTGCCACAGGCGCAGCGTGCCCACATTGTCCGTCTTCCAGCCGATGACGGGCATGTCGTAGGGCACGGCGGTGATGTCGCCGTCATCCAGTTCCACGGTGACCGCCAGTTCGTCCCTGCGAACGGACCACGCGTCCCCCGCCTTCGTCCAGTCGTCCTCTGTCTCGGTCTGGCAGAAGTCCTTCACGCCCTGCCTGAACAGACCGAAGCGGTACTTGAGCCCGTAACCGATGAGCGGCAGATTCATGGCGGCGGCACTGTCGAGGAAGCAGGCGGCGAGGCGGCCCAATCCGCCGTTGCCGAGCGCCGCGTCCTCTTCCGTTTCGAGTAGGTCGATGTCAAGGCCCTTTTTGATAAGTTCCGCCCTGATGTCCCCCAGGATGCCCAGGGAATTCAGGTTGTTGGTGATGGCGCGTCCGGTCAGAAATTCCGCGGAGATATACGCGGCGAAGCGTCCTTTTCCCAAATTCTTTTCGCTTTTTGCCCAGTTTGCGGCGATGGCGGAAACCGTTGCCTTACCGATGGCGTCCGCCGCCATGCGGGCATCGGCTTCCTTCAAAGAAACATGATGGCCGGCAAGCACGATTTTTTCCGCCTGCGCGAGAATGGATGCGGCAGTGATCATAGGTCGTTCCTTTCAAAAAACTGGTTCATGTCCTTCATTTCCATGCTGATGTCGGTGCGCAGGTCACCCGCCTTCATGCGCCATCTCCAGTTGGGGGCGCCGACGGTGCCGGGCGTGTTCATGCGTCCTTCGCTGCCCAGCCCCAGAATGTCCTGCATGGGGATGATGACCGTCTCCGCGCGGCTTCCGAGGACGGCTTCGATCATCGCCTCGTGGATGCTGTCGCGCTCGGGCAGGTATTTCCGCGCCATGACTTCGGTATTTTCGCCCACGGCCGCCCACCAGCCTTCGGCGGTGTCGTTGTCGTGGGTGCCGGTATAGAACACGCAGTTTTCGGAAATATTGTCCGGGAAGTGGGGATTGGTCTCGTCCCCGTCAAAGCCGAAGGACAGCACCTTCATGCCGGGGTAACCGCAGAAGCGCAGCAGGCGCTTCACCCGCTTGCTGACCACTCCCAAATCCTCCGCGATGATGGTCAGTTCCGGGCAGGTGCGGCGGACCTTCTTGAAGAAGGCAAAGCCGGGCGCCTTTTCCCACTTGCCCACGCGGGCGGTCTTGGCGCCCGCCTTGATGGCGTAGTAGTTGGCAAAGCCGATGAAATGGTCGATGCGGACCATGTCGTACAGTTCGCCCGCGGTATGCAGGCGCTTGAGCCACCACGCAAAGCCGTCTTTGCGCAGGGCGCGCCAGTTGTAGAGGGGATTGCCCCAGAGTTGTCCGTCCGCAGAGAAATAATCCGGCGGCACACCAGCGACCTTTACGGGTCTGCGGTCACGGTCCAACTGGAACATTTCGGGGTTTGCCCAGGTGTCCGAGGAGTCCTCTGCCACATAGATGGGCATGTCGCCGAAAATGGTGATGCCGTTTTCTTTGGCGAAAGACCGCAGCGCTTTCCACTGCTTGAAGAACAGATACTGGGTGTAGAGGTGGAAATTCACATCGTCCCGCAGGATGCGGCTGTAATATTCCACCGCTTTTTCCTCGCGCAGGCGGATGGAGATGTCGGGCCACTCGGTCCACATCACGGAGCCGAAATAGTTCTTGACCGCCATGTACAGCGCGTAATCCTTGAGGTCGGGGTGTGCGTCCGCGAAAGAAGCTACTTCCTCTTTCAGGGGCTCGTAATATTCGTCAAAACTGGCTTTCAGGCCGCGCATCTTTCCCCTGCGCACCCGCTCCGGATCATCGGGGTGGGAGGTATAGTAGGTCTCCGCCTCTTCGGGCAGGAGACCCTCCGCGCGCAGGGTGCGCAGGTCGATGAAAAGCACATTTCCCGCATGGGTACAGGGGCTCTGATAGGGGCTCTCGCCGTAGCCGACGGGACCGATGGGCAGCACCTGCCAGATGCTCATGCCGCAGTCCCTGAGCCAGCGGATGAAATCATAGGCTTCTTTTCCCATCGTGCCGATGCCGCCCGGGGACGGCAGAGACGACACATGGAGCAAAACGCCGCTTCTGCGCATAATCGCTTACCTCAATATTCGTAAGTTTCGCCGGGTGCGACCGTGTGGACTTCCTTGTCCGCGCAGAACCACACCTGCGTATTCGTGGGATTGTACACGCGGCGTCCGTCCGCGGAGAAAATGAGGGCTTCGAACGCCTTCACATAGTTGAAAATCTCGATGTTGGTGGCGTACCACACATCCGCGATGCCGCTCACCTTGTCCAGCGCGTTTTCGATAATGGACCAGTTGTTTCCCGCTTCGAACTCGTAGGCGTGACCCCACAGATAGAACAGCATGGGCTTCACGGGATCGGACGCGGAAACGAACTTGCCGATGAGTTCCGGAAGCGCGGGATCCTCGTGATGGCAAGTGGGATCGAGGGTCAGCCAGTTCGCGGGCAGGTTGAAACCGCGGGTGGAGCGCACCGTGCGGCAGTAGGCGATGTTGTTGAGGGTCAGGGCGTTCACAACCTGATCGTTGAACACGCCGTAGGGGTACGCCGCGCCGCGGACAATGCCGCCGAACTCCTTCTCCAGCCCTTCCCTGTCTTTCGTGATCTCGCTCACGCACAGGGCGGCGGGCAGGGCGTCCAGATGAGGATGGGTGTAGCCGTGGACGGCGACCTCGATGTCGCTGCCCCTGTAGGTCTTTTTGCACTCGGAAAGGGTCATGCGGCGGTGGATCTGTCCTTCGGGATACACGGTGCCTTCGGGCGCGAACAGACCCGCGTTCAGGTTGAAGGTGCCCTTCACGGAATGGGCGCGCATGATGGAGATCAGTTTCTTGTCCTGCTCCACGCCGTCATCGTAACTCATGGTGAAAGCCTTGGCTTTTCCGCCGGGAAAACGCAGATGGATGTAATTCATAACAGTATCTCCTTTGTTTCGTGCCGGTATCCCCTCATCAGCCGCCTTTGGCGGCAGTTTCCCCGGAGGGGAAGCCAGGGAAGTTACGGTTTATTCGCTTCTGAGTGCCACGACGGGATCGCGCTTTGCCGCGAATCTCGAGGGGATGATGCCCGCGATGAGTGTCAGCAACACGCTGATGCCCACGAGGATCGCCGCGCTCACGGCGGGTAGCACCGCCATGCCGGCGATGCCGGAGAGCCCTTCGATGATGGCGTTGATGGGGATGATGAGCAGCAGCGATACCCCGATGCCCATGAGTCCCGCGCATAAGCCCACGATGACCGTTTCCGCGTTGAACACGCGGGAGATGTCCTTCTTGGAGGCGCCGATGGCGCGCAGGATGCCGATCTCCTTGGTGCGCTCGAGGACGGAAATGTAGGTGATGACGCCGATCATGATGGAGGAAACGATGAGGGAAATGGCGACGAAGGCGATGAGCACATAGGTGATGGCGTCAATGATGTCCGTGACGCCGGACAAAAGCAGACCCACATAGTCCGTGTAGGCGATGCCGTTTCTGCCCTCGCGCTCGCAGGACGCGTTATACGCGTCGATGTACGCCTGAATGGCTTCCTTGCTTTCGAAACTGCGGGGATAGATATTGATGGCGTTGGGCTTGTTCAGGTCACATACGCCCAGTTTGTTCAGGTTTTCCAAATAGGTGGTGGAGGCGCCCAGCGTGGGCACCACGGAGCGGATGATCTCGTTGATCTTGTCGGTACCAAGGAACAGTTTCGCCATGCTCACCATGTCCTCGTAGCCGCTCAGGTCAAGCGCGTCGATGTCGAAGGCGATCTCGTCAAAGGGCATGCCGCTGAACACATCGATTTCGGGATTTTCCAGCTGCTGCTTTACGATCTCGGCTCCGTTCACTTCCTCGATGATGTAGCGGGTCAGTTCCGGCATGTAGCCGATGGAGCCGCCCATGGAGGAGACGATGGAGCCGTCCGCGGGACGCACGATGCCGACGATCTTCAGTTTCGTCGCGTTTTCCAGAGCGCCCGCGAAGGCGGCGGGGTCTCCGCTCGCGTCCGACCAGGTCGCGCCGTTTTTCACATACAGATCCGTGGGCAGCACAAGGCGCAGATCGAGCGCCATCATTTCGTCAAAGGAATAGGAACCGGAATTGTCGATTTTCTCATCCGCGCCGTTGGCGGCGTCGATGAACAGCTGCTTGAGTTCCGCCTGGGGGCGGAATCCCAGCGTGTACAGGGCATAGTCGCTGATGGTATTGTTCTTGCCGAGGACGAGCACCATCTCTTCTTTGCTTTCGGGCCAGCGTCCGGCCAGCACATCATACTGACTGTCCAGCAGTTCCCGATTGTCCAGAAGTTCGGTAAAGACATTGATCTCATAATTGCCCATGCCGCTCGTCATGCCCATGGCAGACGCCTGCAGCATGTAATCGGGCATGGATTCGTCGGTCATCGCTTCCCCGATGGTATCGAAGGTGGTGGAGGGATTGACCTGCACGAAGCCGTCCTCCGTGCCGCGCCAGATATTGAGGGCGGAGGAATAGACATAACTCACACCGCTGGTCAGGGCGTCGAATTCCGCGTCGTTTTCGATGTACGCCTTGAACGCGCCCAAATCGTTGATCTGCACCTCGCCCAGCATGGAGGTGATCATGCCCGTCATCATGGAGCCGGGATAGATGCGGTCTTCATCAATCTGTTCCGCCTCCACTTCCATGTCGCCCGCCATGCCCTCCATAAGGGATGTCATGTCCATGGTCTCGGAGACCAGCGTGATGGGATAGGACGCCAGCGTCTCCCTTTCCACGCGGTCGATGTAGTTCTGCACGCCCGTGGACATGGAAAGGATGAGGGCGATGCCGATGATGCCGATGCTGCCCGCGAAGGAAATGAGGATGGTGCGGGCTTTCTTGGTCATGAGGTTATTTAAGGAAAGGGAAAGTGCTGTCAGGAAACTCATGCCGACCCGCTTGGGTTTCGTGCTCTCCCCCGCCGGTTCCTCCGGCAGCACGGGGTCGGAGTCGTCCACGATCCGTCCGTCCAGCAGGCGGATGATGCGGGTGGAGTAGGTGCGCGCGAGGTCTGGGTTGTGGGTGACCATGATGACGAGGCGGTCGGACGCCACCTCTTTCAGAATCTCCATGATCTGCACGCCCGTTTCGGTGTCCAGTGCGCCCGTGGGCTCGTCCGCCAACACGATCTCGGGGTCGTTGATGAGGGCGCGGGCGATGGCGACGCGCTGCATCTGTCCGCCGGAAAGTTGGGCGGGGCGCTTGTCCATGTGCTCTTCAAGACCCACCTTGATGAGCATCTGCTTCGCCTTTTCCCTCCGCTCGGCTTTGGATACGCCGGTCAGCGTCAGGGCCAGTTCCACATTGGCCAGCACGCTCTGGTGCGGGATCAGGTTGTAACTCTGAAACACAAAGCCGATGGTGTGGTTGCGGTAGGCATCCCAGTCCCGGTCTTTGTATTTTTTCGTGGACACACCGGAGATCTCGATATCGCCCGAGGTATAACGGTCAAGACCGCCGATCAGGTTCAGCAGCGTGGTCTTTCCGCAGCCGGACGGGCCCAGAATGGACACGAACTCGTTTTTGCGGAAAGTGACGCTCACATCTTTGAGCGCCTGCACGGTCTGGTTTCCGGTCACATAATTTTTGCAGATGTTGCGAAGCGTCAGCATGTTTTTCTCCTGTCAGTCGTAGATATCAAAAATGGTATTCGTGTAATCGCCGATGGTGTAAAGCCAGTTAATAAGGGCAGGCCCCATCTCTTTTCCCGCCGCGGAATCAAGGGCGGAAACGAAGGCCTCGATGGTCACGGTCTTTCCGCGTCCGTTTTCATAATACAGGCGCAGGGCGGTCAGGAAGGCTTCCCTGCCCATGGCGTCACGCAGTTCGTTCAGCACCGCCGCGCCCCGTTTCCGTACGATGATGTCATATTCGCTGCGGGTTGTGAAGCGGGAAAGGTAGCCGTCGGGCGTGAGCCCGCCCGGCACGGTCAAGCGCAGCGCGGGCTCGATTTCCTCCCGCATCGCCTTCCGGAAGCCGTCTTCATCCCGCTGTTCCACGGAAAGCAGAGCGGCGTACTCCGCGATGCCCTCCGTCAGGAAGGGGTCGGTGGACGGATCGGTGTTGACCGCGCAAGTGAAATACTGCCGCGCGAGGAGCCGCACAAGGAGCAACCCGTCTTCCTCCCAATCGTCCCCGAGCATGAGGATGCCCGGACGGGACAGGCTGAACGCGCTGTCCGCGCGCACAAGGGTCAGGTTTTCACCGGGGAACGCGCCGAAGAGTTCCCGGTAAAGCGCGATGCCCTCTTCCGCTTGGGAAAGCAGTTTTTTGAGTTCCCGCCTATCGCTTCCGAAGGCGGTAAGGCGCACATCCCCCGTTTCCGCCGTTTCCGTATAGAAGCGGTCCGAAAGCACGAGGGCGGCCTCGTTCGCGCCGCGGAGCGCGATATGGAAAGTGCTTATTTGTTTGTCGGAACGGATCTGTTCACACACTCCGCCGCAGGCGATGCCGTAGTTTGCCGGCACGGTCAGGGTGATGTCCCAGTCCGCGGGCGCGGAAAAAGCGAAGTCCCCTGCCCGGGACGGGGCGTTCAGGATGAAGCCGTCCTCCGTATGGACCGCGAATTGCGGCAGCCACAGCGTGAGCCGTGCGTCTTTCCCGCAGCCCTGAAAGGAGCGGTTTTCGGAAAGGAGCAGGGTGTAATCCAGGCGGAACACGCCTTTTTCGTCTTCCTCCAGATCGCACTCCACCCGCAGGAAGCACTCGTTCTCCCCGCGAAAGGCATAACGCGCCCGCTGACCGTTAAATCCCACATAGGAAAAGGCGGCGCCGGACGGCGCGTAGTAATCCGGGAACACTTCCGTGAGCGCGCCGTTATCGAAGGGCAGCGTGCTCTCGCGGCGGAAGACATTGGCGTAGACGCAGAAATATACCTCGTCAAGCAGCGTGCCCGTGTCATTCATATACTCCGCCGTCACGGAGACGGCAAGCGCCTGCGCGCCTGCGTCATAAGCCGCGTTCACGGTATAGACGGGTCTATTCTCTCCCTCCGCCCGCGCCGCCACAAGCAGCAAGGCGGCAAGGAGAGCGAAAAGGAACTTTCTCACAGAATGCCCGCGATGGCACTCACGATGGCGCCCGCCGCCATCAGTACGCACAGGATGATGCAGATGACGCGCACGGCCATGCTCGTTTTCCTGTTTCCGTTATTCTTCATAATCATTCACCTCAGTCGGCGCTGTATTCGGGGTCGCAGGGGATGCCGCGGATCCCGGAAAGGGGCCAGAAGACACATCTCACATGACCCACAATCATGTTCTTTTTGAGGGGCCCCACATCGCCGCTGGTGTCATTGGCGGTCACGAAGGGCAGGTCGGGCCCGTTCCAGTCGCGGCAGTCGTGGCTGTTATAGCGGTTGTCGCCCACCACGAAATATTCGTCCTCGCCCAGCACATATTCGTAGTCGAAGGCATAGCGGGAGGTCTGCTCGGGGGTCAGAACGAGTTCATTCCCGTCGCGGTAATAGGTGATGGTGCCGTCCTCCGCCTTTTCATAGGTATAGGAGTGCAGGCTCAGTTTGCGGGCATCCAGGGCGACATCATTGATGTAGGTGACGCCGCTGACCCTCTTCACCGTGTCGCCGGGCACGCCAACGATGCGCTTGACGAAGTTCGTCTTGACCGTCAGGAAGAAGGCGATGGGGTGCTTGTTGGTGCGTCCGGGATAGTGGCAGATAACGGCGTCGCCGCGCTCTAGTCCGTTATAGATGTTCACATCGTACACGGTGACGAACAGGCGCTCCCGGTCCTGCAGGGTGGGATTCATGCTGCCGCCGTCCACGGTGATGAGCATGAACACGAAGTTGGTCAGGATGATGACCGCGAGGACGGCTCCCACGAGGGAAAGGATCCACTCACGGGTCTCTTTCCAGATCTTCTTTTTGCGCTCGGCGCGCTTTTGTTCCAGCAGTTCTTCCTCGTCCAATTCTTCGGTTTCCACGACGGCTTCTTTGTTCTCGTTTTCCATATTCTTCTCCTTTACTTCAAGAAGGCTCTGCCGAGCGGCCAAATCACATTGCCCGGCTTGCCCGCGATTTCCGTGTATCCCGTGAGACCCAACACGCGCCCGTCCGGAGCGGTGCTTGACGGGTTCTCATTGAGCAGCAGCACCGTGTTTTCGGGGATGGTGCCGTATTTGAGGTTTCCCGCGAAGGACAGTTGCGTTTCGTTCCCCTCCTTGTCCACGATGTAAGTGCCGTCTTCCCGCACATCGACAAGGTCGCCGGGAAGCCCGTACACCGTGCGGATGAGTTTGCTGTCCCCCATCACGGCGTACACGCGGTCGCCGCGCTGAATATCGAACTCCTGCCAGAGGGTGAGTTTGTTCACGAACACAAGGTCACCCTGCTGAAGGGACGGGGACATGGCGTCCGAGTCCATCTTCACCATGTCGAACACGATGAGGCGGGCAAGGAGCATGAGGCACCCCAGCACGAGGAAACAGACGATGAATACCTTGAACTCCGTCCTGTGCTTCTTTTTGAGGGCGGCGAGTTTCTTCTTTTCTTTCTTACTCTTGGATGACATTTCCCGATTCTTCTCCTCTTTTGAGTATCTTTTTGACCCGTTTTTCGAAGGTCTCCCGGTCCAGCATCACAATGTGCCCGCAGCCTTCGCAGCGCATTTTGATGTCCGCGCCCACGCGGGTGACGGCCCATGTGTCGCTGCCGCAGGGGTGGCTCTTGCGCATCTGCACCACATCGCCAAGATAAAACAGCATGGTTTTCTCCTTAATATTCCCTGACTGCGATTTTGAAGCGGAAGGTGCGCCCGAGGATATCGCTCACGCGGACGCAGAGGCACCCGCTTTCCGCCTCCATGGGGATGCGGACCTGACCCGTGAGGGCAGGTGCGCGGAAGGAACGGGTCTCGCCCGCCAGTTCCGTGTAGGTGTCGGCTTCGATGACGCCCACGCCCCAGCTGTCCACGGCGTCGAGCCCCGCGATTTCGCGGTCCGTGAGCCCGTCCTCGAGGACATAGGAATTGAGGTAGAAATTCAGATATCCGATGCCGCGCATCGCTTCGGCGTCGCAGGCGGGATTGCCTTCGGACGCGGGCGCGGTGATCTCGAAGCCCTTGTCCCCCGCGCGGCGGCGCAGAAGGGCGCTCACCACGGGATTGCTGTCGATGAGGATGGCGCTGCGTCCGTGGCGGACGGCGGCCTCGGCGGTGGTGCAGGAGCCGCAGAAGGGATCCAGCACCGTGTCGCCTTTGCGGGAGGCGCACAGCACGATGCGCTCCAGAAGTTTCAGGGGCTTCTGGGTGTCGTAGCCCAGACGCTGGGGGTCTTTCTGCTGCAAATGGCTCACATCCGTCCACACATCGCTGGGCGGAATGGGCTCGTCGTCAAAATACTTGTAGATCTTGCCGCCGCTTTTGATGGTGCGGTAGACGCGTCCGTCCTCGTCGATATGGCGGCTCATGTGGTTTTTGCGCCCGTCGGGGCTCACCACCGCTACATCCTCCGTGTGCAGGTCGTAGTCCTTCCCCGCGGCGTAAACAAGGATCACATCGTGCTTGCGGGCGAAGAAATTCTTGGCTCTGCCGCCGGTCTCGTAGGTCCAGATGATCTCGTTGATGAACTGCTTTTCGCCGAAGATCTCGTCCGCGATGAGGCGGAAGTACGCATGCATTCGGTAGTCCACATGGATGAAAATGAGGCCCGTATCCTTGAGCAGGATCTTCGCGCTTTCCAGCACGCTCCGCATGAGGGCGAGGTAGGTTTCCCGCGGGAGATTGTCGTCATAGGCGGGCAGGCGCAAGGAGCCCTGCCCCGTTTTCCATTCCTTTTCGCCCACGCGCATGCGCATCTCGAACCTGCCGCCGGTGGAAAAAGGCGGGTCCAGATAGATGAGTTGGACGCTGCCGGGACGCGTTTCGGACAGGCGGCGCATTTCCTCCGCGGCGTCGCCGATGACCAGGCTGACCGCCTTCCCGCCGCCCAATCGGATCTCCTTCTTGATTCCTCCGGATATGCTCAGCATACACAGTTCACCTCATTGTATAATCGGAGTCATTATATCATTTCCGGACATTTTTTGCAAGTGTCAATCGTGACGGCCGCGTTACGGCTTCGTTGTGCTTTTGGTCGAAAAAGTTAATGGACAAATCGCCCGCGCGGTGTTATAATAAGCGCAAAATCCCTTGGGAGGTCTGAACATGAAATTTGACGGTTCCGGCAAAAAAGTACGCCTCGGCATCCTGGGTCTGGGCGGACGCGGCATGAGCCAGATGGGCGTGCTGCTCGACATGGACGATGTGGAAGTGACCGCCGTGTGCGATGTGTATGAGGACCGTGTGGAAGCGGGAAAGAAACTGGTTTTTGAAAAGCGGGGCGTGACGCCCTTCGGCACCGTTTCCTCCGCGGAATGTGTCCGCCGTGCGGATGTGGACGCGGTCGTCATCATGACCTCCTGGGAGACCCATATTCCCATCGCCATCGACGCCATGCGCGCGGGCAAGCGTCCCGCCATGGAGGTCTGCGGCGCGGACAGCGTGGACGAGTGCTGGGAACTGGTGCGCGTGAGCGAAGAAACCGGCATCCCCGTCATGCTGCTTGAAAACTGCTGCTACGGGCATACCGAACTTACCATGCTCAACATGATCCGCCGGGGCGTGTTCGGCACCCTCGTGCACTGCTCGGGCGCCTACGCCCACGACCTCCGGGACGAGATCGGCAACGGCGACATCAACCGCCACTACCGCCAGCGGCATTTCCTGCACCGCAACGGCGAACTCTACCCCACCCACGAACTGGGACCCATCGCCGAGTACTTGAATCTCAACCGCGGCAACCGCATGGTGAGCCTCGTGTCCATGGCGAGCAAGGCCTGCGGCCTGCACGAGTGGCTGACCGAACACCGTCAGGACAGACCCGATCTGATGAACGCACAGGTCAACGAGGGCGACATCGTGACCACCCTCATCAAGTGTGCGAACGGTGAGACCATCCGTCTGACCCACGACTGCACTCTCCCCCGCTTCTACACCCGCGGCAGCGAGATCCGCGGCACGAAGGGTCTGTACAGCGAGGTGGGCGACCTCATGTTCATCGAAGGCCGCACCCCCGCGGAAGGCTGGGACCATAAGCCCGAGAGCGCGAAGCCCTACCGCGAGGAGTACGAGCATCCCCTGTGGAAGGAATACCGCGCGGCGGGCGTGCGCGGCGGACACGACGGCATGGACTATCTGACCCTGCGCGCCTTCATCGAAAGCGTGCAGGAGGGCGCCGAGCCGCCCATCGATGTCTACGACGCCGCCAGTTGGCTGGCGGTCACCGCCCTCTCCGAGCAGTCCATCGCCATGGGCAGCGTCCCCGTACCCGTTCCCGATTTCACGAGCGGCAGGTGGTGCGAGAGGAAAAACGGGTTCTGCCTATAAGGAAAGACAGGAAAGACCGCGTCATTTGCCGCGTTCTTTTGTCATCCCTTCGGAAGCGTGATCGTGCAGACGAATTCGTTTCCTTCCGTTTCGCCCTCGAATGTGCCTGCGTGCAGCTGCATGATCTTTTTGCAGCTGGCAAGGCCGATGCCGCTGGATTTGGCGGTCGCGCGGCCTTCGCGAACGGTGTTTCTCGCGGTGAAAACGCACTGATCCTCCGCAAACGACAGTTCCGCTCTGATGGGCTCCGTCTTCTCTGCGTACTTGCGGATGTTGGAGACCATGTTGTCGAAGACGCGGCGCAGCATGAGGGCGTTCACGCAAACACCGAAGGTGCCCTCTTCGTTCATCACGGAAAATTCCGTTCCGTAGCCCTCGCTCTCCAGCGTGAAGGCGCTCTCTTCCCACAACTGTCCCATGAGCGTCAGGGCGTCCAACTGCTCCGTTTCGGGCTTTTCGTCTCCCTCGGAATACACGAGGAAGTACTCGAACAGTTCGTCCGTCATGCCCTTGAGCTGATACGCCCGCTCCTTCGCCGCGCGGATGTAGTGTTCTGCCTGCTCGGGTGTCTCCGCCTTACCGCCGTCCACGATGTCGAGATAGCCCATCAGGGCGGTCAGCGGCGTGCGCAGATCGTGGCTCATGGCGGTCATCAGTTCCCGCGAGGAGCGGCTCATCGCATCCTCTTTTTGAAGGCGCTCGATGAAGGAAAGCCGCATGCCGTCCATGCCCCGCGCCAGCAGCGTGATCTCGTCGTTCCCCTTCACGGTGACGGGCTGCGTGAGGTCGCCGCTCTCCATCACGGTGAGTTCCCCGGACAAAAGCGCCATGTACGCCGTCTTGCGCTTGACCAGGAAGGTCAGGCACAGCGCAAAGGCGAGAAAGGACAGCGCCACCGCCGCCATGTCCGCGTATCTCCCCGCGGTGTACATGGGGTAATACATCACCTTGACCACCTTGGTGCGCATGTAGTCGCCCCGGGTCATGACAGGGCAGGTGTACCAGTACGAGGCGTACTGCCCCTGCAGCAGTTCGTACATGGCGAGGGCGTCCGTCTCGTTGGAGTAAAGCAGCGCGCCCTCATCACTGTCCCCGAAGGGCGAGCCGCCGTTGTACACGGCGATGATGAGGTCGTCTTTGTCCTGAAACCACGGCATCACGCGCCTGCGGTCACCGAGGCCGGCGCCCTCTTTGTTCAGGCTGCCGATGAAAGCATCAAATAGCCGTTTCTCCTCCGCCAGGATTTTTTCGGGCGGATAGATCTTTTTGTCTATGAGACACCTGCCCGCAGCCCGCGTGAGCGGCAGTACCGCAAAGGCGATCAGCAGGGACAAAAGGGTATAGACGATGAGCAGCAGGCTCAGTTTCGTCACTTTTTTCCGTTCAGTCAATGCGGTATCCCTTCCCCCACACAGTCTTGATGTACACGGGATCGTCCGGGTCGGGCTCCAGTTTCCGCCGCAGATTGCGGATATGGACCATCACCGTGTTGTTGCAGGCGTAGAAATAGGGTTCGTTCCAGATCTCTTCATACAGTTGCTGGGCGGAAAAGACCTTTCTGCGGTTCTCCGCCATCAGCAGCAGCATGCGGAATTCGATGTCGGTCAGTTGGATGTCCGTACCGTCCCGCTTCACCTCGCCGCTGTCGCGGTCGATGACGAGATCCCGCAGGGCGAGGATATTTTTGTCCTTTTCATCCTGTTTTCCCTTATACACGAAATATCTGCGCAGAAGCGCCTTCACCCGCGCCGTGAGTTCGGTGTAGGAGAAGGGCTTGGAAAGATAATCATCTCCGCCCGCGGAAAAGCCCATCGCCTTGTCCCCGTCCCGGGAGCGGGCGGTCAGAAACAGGATGGGCGCGGAGGAGGTCTCGCGGATCTCCCGGCACACCTGATAGCCGTTCTTGCCCGGCATCATCACATCCAGGATGTACAGGTCGATGTCGGGCGACACTGCCGCGGCCGCCTCGTCGCCGTCCGCCGCTTCCAGCACACGGTAGCCTTCGCTTTCCAGCAGGATTCTCGCCACTTCGCGGATATCCGCATCGTCATCCGCCAGCAGGATCGTTCGTTTTTCGTTCATTGATCGTTCCTCCGTTTGCCTCCATTATATACTATATCCGCCCGTTTTGAAATAGGTCTCCGCCCGCAATTAAGAATTCATAAGAATTATGCCTATTTTATCTTCATCTTTTCCGTGCTATAATGACACCGTAAACGGGGAAGGAGGGACAAAATGAAAAAAGCGCTGCTTTTTCTGCTCATTTGTCTGCTCATTTTCTCCGCCCGCGCGGAAGCGCCCCTCACGGTCGGCGGCATCCCGGTTTCAAACGGCGAGATCGCCGCGTACATGCTCACCGTCCGCGACGCCTACGAAAGCATCGCCGCCTACTACGAAACGGTGCTCGGCGTCGACTACTGGCTCCTTACCTACCCCAACGGGCAGACCGTGGAGGAAGCGGTGAAGGCGGACGCCTTCCGGGGGCTGGTAGTGCTCAATGTCCTCTACGCGGACGCGCTTGCAGGCGGTCTGACCCTTACGGACGCGGAAAGAGCCGTCATCGAAGAGGCCGCCCAAATGAACCTGCCCGCCGCGGAGGAAGCCGGCTGCAGCCGCGGGGAACTCATCACTCTGTACGAAAAGCAGATCCTGTCCGAAAAGCAGTACAGTTACCTCCTTTCCTACGAGGTGATCGACGAAGCCGCCGCGCGGGACAGCGTGGACAAAAGCCGCTTCATCACCTACGAGACCCTGTGCCTGTATGTCCCCGCGGGGTTCTATACGCAGGAAGAAACGGAGGAGTATTCCTCCATGCTGACCCTCCTTTCCTCGCAGGACCGCTTCACGGACGAAGCCCTGCCCGCGGGCGCGGCAAAAACCGAACTCACGCTTTCCCGCCGCCTGTCCTCGGATGAAACCCTGCTCTCCGCCGCAGAGACCCTGACCCCCGGCGCCGTCTCCCCCGTCATTCATACGGAATACGGACTCTTCGTCCTGAAACTCGTTTCCGTTGACAGCGGCGAAGCTTTCTACCAAAACGCCGTGGAGGACGCCCTGCGCCTTGCCCGCGAGACCGCCTATTCGGAAAAATACAATGCCCTTTACAGCGGCGCCGAATACGCCCTTGATTCCGCTTTCTGGGATGAAATCACCCTCAGATAGATAAACAAAACGACCCTTTCTCAAAGGAGGAAACAAAATGAAAAAACTGATTTGCGTTTTGCTCGCGCTCGTGCTCGTTACCGGCACCCTCACTGCCTTCGCCATGACGAAGGAAGAGGCAGCCGAAGAGGCGGCGAAGATCGTGGACACCACCACGGACAAAAGCCTCATCACCAGCCCCTTCATCCCCGTCATCGCCCGGGTGCAGGGAAGCGTCGTAGGCGTCAACAACTATCAGAATTACACCTACAGTAACTATTCCATCGATCCCTTTGACTTCGGATTCGGCTTCGGATTCGGCTTCGGCGGCGGCGGATACGGAAACGGCAGAGGCAACGACCGCAGCAACGAGTCCGTGGAAAAACTGGCGGCGACCGGCAGCGGCGTGGTCATCTACGAAGGTCTGGTTCTCACCAACTACCATGTGGTGGAAGATGCCGCCCGCCTGACCGTGAGCGTGGATAACCGCGAGGACGAGTACGCCTGCACCCTCATTTCCTACGATGAATCTCTGGATGTGGCCGTCGTTTACGCCCCCGACCTCGAAATCGCCCCCGTGGAACTTGCCGACAGCGACCAGCTGCAGGTGGGCGAGTGGGTGGTCTGCATCGGCAACCCCCTCTCCGATGAACTGCGCCGCACCGTGACCACCGGCATCGTTTCCGCCCTCGGCCGCGAAATCGGCTCCACCACCACCACAGACAAATACGGCCTCAAAACCACCGTCACCAACACCATGATTCAGACCGACGCCGCCATCAACAGCGGCAACTCCGGCGGCGGCATGTTCAACATGCTGGGCCAGCTCATCGGCGTCCCCTCCCTCAAATACAGCGGCCAGACCAGCAGCGGCGCCGACATCGACGGCATCGCCATGGCCATCCCCGTCAATTCCGCCAAGCCCGTCATCACGGAAGCCATCGTGAAGGTGCTGACCGGCGCCGCGGTGAAAGCGGACGATGTGAGCGGCAGTCAAACCGCCGAATCCGGCGACAAGCCCATGCTGGGCGTCACGGGCTCCATCATCAGCGCCTCCAACAATTACGCCGTCTCCGGCGGCCTGCTGCCCGGCGGCATGGAGATTTCCGAAGTGACGAAGGACGGCCCCGCGGACAAGGCGGGCATCAAGCCCTACGACATCATCGTGGAGATCGACGGCGAGATCGCCTCCTCCATGACCGTCATCCGCTCCGCCCTCGACGCCCACTCCTACGGCGACACCATCAGCGTGAAGGTCTACCGCGTGGAAGGACTTGAGGACGCCGTCTACACCACCGACATCGGTCAGGGCGAATACCTCGACTTCGAGGTGACCCTCGAACCCCTGAACGAGGAACTGTAAAACAAACACAAACCAAGCCGCCTGCAGGGGCGGCTTTTTCTTGGTCCATTCCCAAGCAGTTGCATCGAGGGGCTCGTCCGCCTTGTGGACAACAACTTCCGCTTCACCCGGAGCGAAAACGCGCTGCGCAACATCGAACTCGCCGAAGCCGAGAGCAACAACGCGGGCAACTTCCTCACCTCAGACGGCTATGTGACCCTGACCCCGGAAGGCGAGGTGAGTTCCCAGAGGCTATATGAAGCGTATGTTGAGCAGTGCAGGGATAACGCGCCGGAGGCGATGGGCAGGCGCGCTTTCGGCAACTGCCGCGGAAACTTCGCCCCGCACCTCGGGCTTAACCCCACCAACAATATCGACATCGGATGCAGACGCAGAGCAAGAGGCTATACGGGCATCGCGCTTTCGAGGAATTAACGACTTCCGTTTGCTGCGTACTGCGTACAGCGTACGGACAATGGAGGTATTTCATACATGGTACGCAGTACATAGCGGATTACATTCCTCCCCCTCACGCAAAAAGCGCCCTTTCGGGCGCTTGCTCCGCTTGCTTCTTTACTTTCCGCAGAGGCGGTTCATGGCCTCCTGCAGGAGGTCGGGATTGATGCTGCTCCGGTCGATGGTGGGGCTGCTGATGACCCTGTCGATGACGATCGGCTGCTCAACGGGGCGCTCGGGCGTATCGAAGACCGTTTCGGGGAGGGGACTCCGTTCGGGCAGGAGGATGTTTGCGGGAAGGATCTGATCCCGTTCCGTTTCCCCGGCGATGCGGGCGATCTCCTTTTCCAGTTCCGTGATCTCCTGCTGCCTGGAGCGTTCGGTGTCGGGGCTGCCGTTTGCTTCCTCCAGCGCCAGCTCACGCATACGGTTCAGGATGGCCGTGGTTTCGTTGAGCGCGCCCTCCGCGATCTTAACTATGCTGATGCCGTCCTGCGAACCCGTCGACGCCTGATCGAGACCCTGAATCTGTCCGCGCATCTTTTCGCTGATGCGCAGGCCCGCCGCTTCGTCGGCATCCCGCGAGAGGCGGTCTTCGATATTCAGCTTGTTTTCGGTGTTCATTTCCGGGCGGATCATTTCGTTTCTGATGCGGGCGGTGATCTCCTCCGCGCCGTTGTTTTCAGCAGCCGCCGCCACGGCGAGGATGAGCAGCGCGGCAAGTACGAATGCGAGAATCTTTTTCATGGTGATTTCCTCCGTTTATCAGGGCTTTCCGCCCTTTTGCCCGTTTATACGATGGACCGCGGGAAAAGACTACCGTTTTTCGCAAAAGATTTCAACGCCATAATTTAACCCGAAATTCGGTTTACAAACCGTTTCTCCCGTAGTATAATATAAGTTGCGGTCAAATGGACCGTGAGAGATCCGTATGCGCAGGATGCCGACATCCCGACGGCGCCCTTCGTTTACGGGAATATGAAATATGGGAGGATAAACACCATGACCATCGACAAGAGTTCCATCATCGCA
>JAZLLT010000009.1:0-4709 GCA_045598325.1 Clostridia bacterium
CTCTTGATAAACAGAAAATCAAATTTATATGACACAAGAGAGGCCAATATGACCTCTCTTGTCTTTTGAAAATATGAAATTGTTTAATATACCGTATCGATTGTCCAAACAACTTTGAAACATTCGTTACGGACACTTGCCATCAAATGAGCCGCGTTTTTTGTTGTATATACCGGGTTATCCCACAGCGAGAGCGAAGACGATCTTTTCGCCGTTTTCCCACCACCGGATGACTGCCTGAGCGTAGAAATCGTATCCCGCCTCGATGGGCACGATGTCGCCTTCTCCGATCTGCATGTTTCCGGCGTCTTCCGCGCGGTAGGTCTTGCCGTTAAAGAGATACGCTTCTTTCGCGCCGATCACGCTGCCCAGATCCCGGCCATTCCACTTCGGTGTCCGCCCACCTCGCCCTGCGTTTCCGGCCATTCGGCGATGGTGGCGGTGGCGGGGTTCTCTTCGACCTGCGCGCAGGTGAGCAGGAGGATGAGTGAGAGGATAAGGGACAGAATTTGCTTCACAGCTGATGCCTCCTTGATTGAGATACGCATATTATTATGAAGAAGGTTTTCACCGTCAATGTTCGGGATTTGTTTTGTATTGGAAAAATGTTCGTAAAAATCAAACGCTTTTTCTATTGACGCCATCACAATCTATGCGGTATAATATTGATATCTTTTGATAAAGGTAGTGAATGCCATGGCGGAGACGGTCGCGAAACACAGACCCTATAAAACGGGCGACACCTGGAGGCGTGCTTTCCGGCGCGACTGGCAGTTGTATATCCTGCTTCTGTTTCCCCTTGCCATGGTGTTTGTTTTCAACTATGCCGCCTATCCCGATCTGCGGCTCATTCTTCTGGACTATAAACCCGCCATGGGCTACGACGGCAGCCCCTATGTGGGTCTTCAGATGTTCATCAAGGTCTTCAAAGACGAGACCTTCTTCAAGGCCCTGCGCAACAGTATCGTATTCAATCTCCTGGATCTGCTGGTCGGTTTCCCGACGCCCATCCTGCTGGCGCTGTTCCTCAACGAACTGCGCCTGCCCCGCTTCAAGAAAGTTTCCCAGACCATTCTGTACCTGCCCCACTTCCTTTCCTGGGCCATCATCGGAAATGTGGCGTACACCATGTTCAAGCCGTCGAGCGGCCTCATCAACATGTTCCTCATGCGCATCGGCGCCATCAGCGAAGGCATCCCCTTCCTCAACGAAAAGTGGCACTGGGCGGTCACCTATCTGCTCATCGGCGTGTGGCAGAGCATGGGTTGGAACACCATCATCTACCTTGCCGGCATCAGCGGCATTTCCGCGGAACTGTACGAAGCAGCCATGATCGACGGCGCGGGACGCTGGAAGCGCATGTGGCACATCACGCTTCCCGGCATCCGCGGCACCATCGTGACCCTGCTCATCATGAATCTGGGCCGCGTCATGGGGTCGAACCTTGAGCGCCTCACCGTTTTCGGCAACTCCATGGTCAAGGATTTCCAGTATCAGCTGGCCGTGTATATCTACGAAAACGGTCTTCAGAGCAGCAAATTCAGCCAGTCCACCATCGTGAACCTGTTCCAGTCGCTGGTGGGTCTCGTCCTCGTTCTCGGCTCCGACCGCGTGGCCAAAGCCCTGGGCGAAGAAGGCTTGATTTAAGGGGGTGTTGTCATGTCTGAAGAAAAGATCGACAACTCCTACCGCGCCAATAAGCACAATCCCGCCATGGAGAAATTCTCCGTAGTGGACGCCCTCATCATCATCGTTCTCATTATCCTCTGCGCCACCTGCGTACTGCCTTTCTTCCATCTGGCGGCAAAGAGCATTTCCGATGACGACTTCGTCATCGCCAAACTGGTCTATTTCATCCCCAAGGGTCTGACCTTCGAGGCGTACGGAAGCCTGTTCAAAGACGGTTCTCTCACCTACTCCTTCGGCTATTCCGTGGTGCTCACGCTGGTATTCACCGTTCTCGGCATGCTGGTGTGCACCTGCGCGGCGTACCCCCTTTCCAAGCACAGGCTCAAGGGACGCACGGGCTTTACCTTCCTGCTCATGTTCCCCATGTACTTCAGCGCGGGACTCATTCCGTCCTACCTGCTGTACAGCCGCATGGGTCTGCTCAACACCTGGTGGGTGCTGATTTTGCCCCTTATCTACTCGCCTTACAACATGCTCATCATGAAGACCTACTTTCAGAGCACCATCCCGCCGTCTCTGGAGGAAAGCGCCTTCCTGGACGGAGCCAACAACTTCCAGATTTTGTGGAAGATCATCCTGCCCCTGTGTAAACCCATCCTCGCGACCCTGTCTCTGTTCTACGCCGTGGGCCGCTGGAACGCCTATTCCGACAACATGTACTTTATCCGCCAGGATTCCCTCAAGATGGTGCAGTACAAACTATATCAGATGATCGCGTCCGCCACGGAAGCCCAGGCGACCTCCCTCTCCGAGGCGGCGGATGTCAAATCCACCCCCGAGGTTCTGCAAGCGGCATCCGTCATGTTCGTCACCCTGCCCATCATCTGCGTGTACCCCTTCCTGCAGAAGTATTTCGTGAAGGGCGTCATGGTCGGCGCCGTGAAGGGATAAGCGCCAAAAGCACTATCCGTAGGGGAGACTATCAGCCTTCCCGCGCTAACTTAGCCTCCCTTTGCACAAGGGAGCCTATCAACGGTTCCGTTCCCATCAAGGGATCGTATAGAACAAAAAAATAGGAGGAACAGATCATGAAGAAACTCGTTTCCCTGCTTCTTGTGCTCGTCATGGCCATGACCGCCGCATCCTTCGCGGGTGCCGAAAGCGAAGCCTTTGCCGAGACCGTCACCATCCAGATCCCCGTATACGATCGCGGTGTACAGGGCTGCCCCGATGTCGAGAACAACTACTGGACCTAGTGGGTCAATGAGCAGTTCGGCGCGAAGTACAATGTAAAAGTCGAATTCGTGGGCATCACCCGCTCCGATGTTCTGACTGACTACGCTCTGCTCGCCGCTGACAAGAACCTGCCCACCGTGCTCATGGAGTACGACTATGACAAGGTTTCCCTGTGGGCCAATGAAGGCTATCTGCAGACCATCGATCTTGATGAGTTCGCGGAAGTCGCTCCTCTGTTCTACAGCAAGATGGTCGAGAACAATCAGCTCGTTTACACCCAGCTGAATGACAAGACCTACTTCGTGCTGGCAGAGCGCCCCTACTTCAACACCGACTACACCTTCCAGACCTTCGTCCGTATGGACTGGCTGGAGGCCGTTGGCTATGACTATGTTCCCGTGAAGTACGACGAGTGGTGCGACGCCATGGATAAGATCATGGAAGCCGGCCTCGCCGAGCATCCCGCAGGCGGCCACAAGATCGCCGGCGCCGGTGTCGACCAGAACTACAAGTACCGCACCTATCCCTTCTCTGAGGAAGAGTGGGCCCAGTACTCCTACATCACCACCACCTCCCTCGGCTCTGCTGCAGACTATGCGCTGCTCAAGAGAGAGAACCACAACTACAACGCGGGCTACACCGATCCCGAGTACTATCTGACCGACGCCGAGACCGAGAAGGCCAACTTCATTGCCGGCAAGTGCTACTCTTACAGCGGCTACATCTCCGGCAACATGGATTGGCTGAACTCCTTCTATGCCAACAACCCCGATGCCAAGCTGGCCATCTCTCCCGTCATGCTGGAGATCGATGAAGCCGAAGACGGCATCGTCACCACTCCCGCATACCGCGCCAACAACCCCTTCGGCATGACCATCGGCTTCGCTGCCGACGCCACCGAGGACGAACTGAAGGCTGCATGGCTGTACATGGATTGGCTGCTCCAGCCCGAAAACCTCTTCACCTTCCAGTGGGGCTTCGAGGGCGAGAACTTCAACTATAACGCAGACGGCATGGCTGAGTCCGTTGCCGACTACGAAGGCGAGTTCAAGCAGGGCTACAACAACAACAAGGACTACTGGTGCATCGTCATCGAGTCCCGCGCGGCCGGCACCATCGAGCAGACCGTAGACGCCACCTCTCCCGTCGGCCTGCCCCAGACCTTCAACGCGGAAATCCTGAAGTTCTACTATGACCGCGTGGAAGCCGCCAAGGACGGCTGGGCCATCTCCGATCCGCTGGTCTCCGTGACCATCGCTTCCGAGAACGAGTACAAGCAGGAACTCATCAACCTCTACGCCGAATACCGTGACAAGCTCACCATGTGCGCAGAAGAAGAGTTCGATGCTCTGTACGCGGAACTCACCCAGAAGTACCTCGATGCCGGCTATCAGCAGATCATCGACGAGCGTCTGGCAGCTTACGAGAACGGCAACACCACCAAGATGCCCAAATAAGAACGGCGATTGAAATAAATCAGAGATTTCTTTCAATCGAGGGGGGAACGGCAAATCAAATGAATCTGCGATTCGTTTGATTTGAGCTTGCGGATTTTTCTAAAATTCCTGCGGGAATTATCGTGCGCAAGGCGCAAAGATACAAATCTCTGATTTGTGTCTTTGCGACCCGCCTATGGCGGGATTGATAAATCTACGATTTATCAACCTCAATCCGATGGGTATGAATTTTGTGCTCACGCATCGCTTGCGATGCTCCGCAAAAATTCTCCTCGGGCGGGCAAAGCTCGCCCTGCGGATTAAAGTCGAAGGGCCGCGGCCCTCCGAGCCTCCTAAAGGAAGGGAGGGCGGAAGGAAAGTCAAGCCCCCTGTTTTTTGGCGCTCATT
>JAZLLT010000010.1:0-15311 GCA_045598325.1 Clostridia bacterium
CTATTGGAGCGGTGCTTTTCTATAATCATGCACACATAATGGAGGTACACATGAAAAATAATTCTGACGCGAAAATATTCCAAATCCCGGTTATAGGCGACAAATCATACTGCGAACTGGTCGCCGAAGTCGGCTCTGCCATCGATGCGAATTTAGACTATATAAATATCACATTCGCAGAATACAGGCGTTATATGTACGATTGCCATAATAATGCAGAAGTATTCAACAGCACGATGCAGGAGTTCTATACGGATGAAATACGCAAGTCGATGCAGGAATCAATCGACCACCTTGCTACGATGATGAACTATATGAGGCGTATCGAAGCACCGCAAAACCGTATAGACGCCTTATCGATCATAACGGATGCGTCAATCAAAGTGCGCCTCATTCAGTTAATCGGCAATGATGCTATAAGCAAACACTAACGCCGCGAAACCATTTTCCCGCCGTTTTAACGGCGGGAAAATATTTCACACACATCGACATTATAGGAGGTATACACACATGACTAACGATTCTCTGTTCAACATCATCGCCCGCCTCAAGACCCTCATGCTCATCGACGCCGCCGATTCAATGCATAACGAAATCGGCTCTATCATCGCGGATATGAACGCCGCCCTCTCCGATTCGGGAGCGTTTGGCAATATGGCGAAAGCCATGAAAGCAGTCCTCAAGCGCACGAAATACGACGTAAGGCAGGTCCTCGCATATAGCAACATCAATAAGCACGGTCAACAAGAAGTGTGTGACGGCTATATGATGATACGAAGCAAAACCATTTACGAAGCCGTTCCCGTTCTGCCCGCCGATATAGGCGAGTATATCGACACGGACAAAATCATGACGGACGCCGTACTGAACAGCCCCTATAAACTCATCACTCCCACTATGGCGGAACTCAAGCAGTACATCGCCGACTATAAGAGTCGGATGGAAAAATTCTACGGTGATAAACCGACTGCGAAAGCAATGGAGCGTCTGCTATACCGGCTCCCGTCCGTCGAGAAGCGCGAAGATAACCCGTATGTGAATGTCAAACTGCTCATGAACATTCTCGAAGCGTTTCCGTCCGCCGAGGTCGCCTATACGGATCCAGTCAAGCCTATCGTGTTCAAGTCCGATGACGGTGACGGACTCCTGCTCCCCGTCCGCGTAAACTTCGAACACACAAGCCCCGATATGCAGTATGTCGATGAAGTATACGAGGAGAAATGCAAAGCCCTATACGCCGACAAACCGTCCGCCGAGCCGATCAAGGACTTACCGAACATCACGGACATCATGGAGCGCATCAAAAAAGACGCTCCTATTACCCTCGAAGAGTTCGAGACGCTTATCGAGTTACACATCATCACACCCGCAGCATAAATCATCATTCGCCGTCCGTATAAAACGGACGGCGACCATTTTATAGGAGGTTTGACATATGCAGCACGAACTCACTTACGGACAGCGCATGAAGTTGAAATACCCTGTCGGCACGACCCTATACATCGCCGAAGCAACAGTCGGTCACGGCTCAATCACAGAAGCCCTTGCAACAGTCGAGTTTGTATCATCCACGGGCGAAATCACCTGCGAACTCGATAACGGAATGTTCATCGCGTTTATGCCCTATAACGCTATCTTTAACAAGGTCTCCGATAGGACACTTTACACGAATGATAATTTCTCCATGCACGGTGTACGCTATGACACATTCGCATGAGGATCGCGTAACGCCCGTTGCCGTCCGAAAAAATTTTCTTCCCCTACGGGGAAAAACCGCCGATTTGACCGCATCTTCGGCACAGCCGCCGATTTTGTGGTACAATGGACTTGTGCCGTTGGAAAGCGAAACGCGAAACCCAACGGCACAAAAATATTTCAAGCGCAAAAGCGCAGGAGGTACACACATGAAAATCAGCGTTTGTCTATGCAACCTTGGGCTGTATAACGAGGGCGAACTCGCCTGCCGTTGGCTCGACCTCCCCGCCACCGACGAGGAAATCGCCGAAGCCCTTGACGCGATCCGCGTCTGCCACGACGGAGTAACCTATGAGAACGGTTTCGGCTGTCCCTATGAGGAACTGTTCCTGTGCGACTGGGAGTCCTCGCTTGACAATCTGCCCATCGGAGAGTATACGCCGCTCCGCTCGCTTAACGAACTTGTCGATGAACTTGATTCGCTCGATGACGATGAGCTTGAAGTCCTCGATGCCCTGCTCGGAGATTCATATGACATGAAACGCGCTCTGCAAATCGTCACCGACCATGATTATAGTTTCGTCGAAGCCGACGATGATTATTCACTCGGCTATAACGACCTTGCGGAATCGGGTATGCTTAACGAGATACCCGAATGGGCGCAGGAATATTTCGACTTTCAGTCCTATGGTGAATCCATTGCTCAAGACGCAATCGCCACAAAGAACGGCTATCTGTTCGTATACTGATACGCTCATCATATATAGGAGGTACACATATGGCTACCAAGATTCGCAAGGTCATTTGGTCGAGCATCGACATCGACATGGACGCGTTCGAGGAGATGTGGTCAAACAACGGCTATGACGAGGAATACCCCGACTATACGGAGGATGACAAATTCCGTTGGGCATGGAGAGACAACAACTCCATCTATAGGGACATCGTTACCGAGCAGTTCTGCTTGTGCAAATGCCGGCATACGGAAGGCATCCTCGTCATCGCAACGCTCGGCACATGGAAGCGTCATCATTCCGGCTATATGGAAATCGGCTCTTTCAATGAGTGCTTCACCTTCCCGAATGATGATTATATGGAGTTCTATATTGAGGACGGCGAGTTCAAAGCCAAGGGAATCCATCACGATGTTACGAATTACTATGTATTTCGTGAACGGCGCGAGAACATTTCCGATGACGATTGGCAAGAACTGCTCTATTCGACCTATAGCGGCAGGGATGCCTCGGCTCTCATCGAGAAATGCACCGTCTCCCTCATGCCTATGGCGAATAATGTATGGTTAGCCCACGGCTTCTATATGGACGGACACCGTTTCGTATACGAGGAAATTTCCGGCTACTCACACAATTTCGTATACTCGGATGACGGAACGGTTATCCCGTTCTCGTCCGACATGATAGCGTAACGCGGAAAGGAGAAACGATGTATACCATTTTGCGTACTCACATTATCAACGGATTCAAAGTCGAGTTCGAGTCCATCGAAAACGACACACTCACCTATTACGCGTGGCAAGACTGCAAGCGTCATACCGCGAGATTGATTCCCTGCGAGTGGACGAAGCACCTGCACGGCAACGCACCCGCAGGAACACAATACGGGTCATACCGTATCATTACACCGGATGGAAAGCGAACTACATTTCCTGTATACGAATAACCGACAACAGCCCCGCCCCGTGGCATTATAACGGGGCAGAAAGGATGATAGTATGAAACTCATTATCAAAGAAACCGTTGACGGAAAACTGTATAGGACGCACACTTTGGAAGGTGACGAAAGCAAAGTGTATAGACAGTTTTACGATATGGAGCGTTCAGCGCGCTATGATTGGCATAGGCACTATGAATTTGAAACGCAAGCAGAGAGGGACTTATATCAAAATTGGAAGAGCAAAAACGAGACCTTTGAGATGTTCTATGGTGGAGCAACTGTAGATTAACACAACGACGCCCGCCCACCATTCCCCGCGCGTTTCCGTTATGCCCGTGCATGAGGATCGCGTAACGCCCGTTGCCGCTCCGAAAAATTTTCTTCCCCCTTCGGGGGAAAATCGGCGGTTTTGCCCCGCTTTTCGGCACGGCGTCGGTTTTTGTGGTACAATGTTCTCGTGCCGTCGGGACTGCAAACCGACGGCGCAAAATTTAGAAAAGCGCAAAAGCGCAGGAGGTAAACACATGGACAATCACAACAATACGCTCACCATCAAGGACAGATTCAACGCACGCTTCGTTATCCTCGCGTTGAAATTGATTTCTCGAATCATCGACAGATACGGTAATCAATATCTTTCATTCACTCATCATATTGCCGATAGATTGAGCGTAAACGAAATCAATGTACACGCAATGTACGCTTCACGGTTGCTGTCAGAACTATACGAAAAAAAATCGGATAGCCAAAGCGATGACGCTGATAAGCGCAATCTTATGGATTTGAGTTACGCTTTCCATGATATTGATGCTTGGATTGAATGACAGGAGGTACACACAATGACGCATGATAGACTGGTAGAAGTTCTGAAATGGGAAATCGAAACGGATGATTTCCTTGTCATCAATAACGCATGGTGCGATAAGCACGGCTGCCCCGAACTCAAGGCGTTCTCCATGAACGACTTCATCACGAATATGCAGGAAGCCAAGTATAGCGCGGACGATGTACTGTTCATGATTATGCAGGGCAGATTCGTTTCCGTCGACAGTTGGTATATGATTGTGAATAATAAATGGATACGCACATTCAACGATATGTGCTATGACGATTTATGTGACCACCTCGAAGTTGACCTCATCGCCGATGACATCCTCGAAAACCCGCAGGCATACGCAGAATACATCGACCTGTCCAAGCACGAATAGGAGGCACACCATGAAAAGCAATTCCAAGTCCACCCCCAAGAAGTATGTTCGCGTCAAGTATTACGAAGAACAGGACGCCTTCGTGTTGGAAGGCTCTATAGACGGAGGGAAAACATTCAATATGTATGTCACCTGTAAATGTTTCCCTCTGCCCGAGGAAATCAGCAGGAAGGCAATCGACTGCGTGGATGATAAGCCGCT
Source organism: Clostridia bacterium (assembly GCA_045598325.1). GTDB lineage: Bacteria > Bacillota > Clostridia > Christensenellales > Aristaeellaceae > RUG14130. Next base: position 4,779 of record JAZLLT010000010.1, read on the forward strand.
CATCGATTATCACATCCTCACGGAACTCGTGAAAGCCGTGAATTTGGGCTATGAACTCCTCCCGGAGCATTGGTAAATCCCGTCTGATGATGGCAGGGCGACTCCCTGCCGAAACGGTTCGCCCGTCACGGGAAGTCAAACCCGAATACAATATGCGCCATGAGCGCAGGAGGTACACACAATGATCCGAAAAGCAATGCTCCACTCCATGGATGAGGACGGACGCCACAACGCACCCCTGCAGGATGTCACAGTCCTGCGCTATGAATCTATTAACCGCGTCATCGTTAAGACCGACGCCGGGATTATCTGCACCGCTGTCGATAATCCCTTTACGGGATTCCTGTTCGCTGATGATGTATACGGTATCGTAAATGAGGAGGTATAATCATGAACAAGGAACGCAGAAAGAGCCTTTTGGAAGTGATTGACGCCCTGCACAGGGCAATGGACACGCTCGAATCCATCCGCGATGAGGAGCAGGACGCCTATGACAATCTGCCCGAATCGCTGCAGGGCGCGGAGCGCGGCGAAGCCATGAGCGAAGCCGTTGACACGATGGACAGCGCGACGAATGACATTGATAGCGTCATCGAAACGCTTGATGAACTGCTCTGACCCGTTACGCTCCCCCGCGTGATAGACGGGCGTGACACCCGTTGCCGACTCGAAAAATTTTCTTCCCCTACGGGGAAAAACAGCGGTTTCGACCCTGCTTTCGTTTCGGCAGCGGATTTTGTGATACAATGGATTTACGCCGCAGACCAACGGCGGCGGAATATTTTGAACGGCGTTTGAAAACGCAGAAAGGGTACACACATGAACGATTATCTCGATCTCACGACCTACACTCCGAGGCACGCCAAGCAGAACTTCGCCCTGCTGAATCCCTACATCACCGCAGCGTTGAATACTGCTGACGGGTGGTACACATTCACCACCAACGGATATGAACCGCTCGTCATCGAACCCGTCGGAACGGCGTGCGGCGACTATCCCGTGCTTGCAATCAAGCATTACTATATCCAAATGGGCGATGTGATGAACGATCCCGAAATCACTTTCGCCTATGACGAGGACGGCAAGCGCATCCTGCCCTTGAGTTTCGATTCGTCCGGCACGGGCTATCACCGCCACATCATCGACTTCGTTGGTGAATCCATGCAGAAAAACTTCATGCGCGAGCAGAGCGATTTCCTGTATATGTGGGCGCAGAATATCATCGCGCAGGGCTTTGACCCCGAACAGCCCTCCTACGCCGATAGCGGCGAGGAAGTGCGCACCATGAGCATCGAGGACTTTGAAGCCCTTGTCGAAAAGGGCGAAGTCGAACCCATCACGCAGTAAACGAACCTACGGCGGGGAGCAATCCCCGCCGCTTTATATGACTTACGGAGGTACATACATGAAGAAGCAAATCATTACCCGCCCTCGCGGGCTGTCCAACCGCACCTATAAGGTCATGACCTATGTATCCGGCAGACTCGTCCCCCTCGCGGTACGCGCCGCGAGTATTTCCGAAGCGAAAGCGAAAGCAACCGATGCCGCGGAGGTGAACGCAAATGGCTAAACACGAATACATCATACATTACGGATGCTTCGGCAACGGACTGGTCGCCTATGACATCAACAGCATCGAGCATGGTGACTATGCGAATATCGCCCACATCGACGGATGCGGAGCGTACCGCCTATATAAGACGCGGCTTCCCGCCAATGTGGTCGATGACATCATCGCCCACGCGAAAGACGAGGCGAAGCATTTTCATAATGTGTTCGTCAATGACTGGCTCGAGCGCAGACTGGACATGATCGACAACGCCATGACATGGGATGACAAAACCGCATTGCAGGCGGCGGGCGTCAAATTATATTACCTCGACCCCGAACAGCAACTTGCCTACTACTATCACTACTTCTGCAAGAACGCGCACTATACGCCCCTGCCCGGTATGGAGGTGAATGTATGAGTTACGCAAGCATACTGAACGATTTGAGCGTCACCGATGACGCCAAACGGATGTCGGTTGATGAGTTCCGCGCAAAGTACGCGCCCGAATGGAGCCTTTCGCACGATACATATAATGCGCTTGTGCAGATACACCGTGGCGCGTATCTGTATGAAGAACGCTGTGCGGCTGTCCGTCAGTTTATCGAGGATGTATTGACCGACATCAATTACCATACGGAGTGCGCATTGCTCCATAAAGGCATGTATAAAGACGCGCTCAATATGTACGGCTGATGCTCCCGTGGGTTTGACATAGTGGTATGGAGTGTTAAACTCATATTCCGAACTTCCTTTCCTATTATATAGCGTGCGTATCATACCTACCCGCACGCTATGAGTTTAACATAGATAGTGATATGTAAAACACAATGCCGCAGGCGATGACAAATAGTCGCAACGCTGCCGCAGAAATGCACCGAAAATCACACACTATACGCTATGATAGGAGTACAATATGGATATGCAAGTATTCAAAGGTCTGTTGCTGATCGCGGCAGACAGGGCAACTTCATTCGCGGAGCAATTCCGTCACGCGAAATTGGATAAGCGTGATTATGACGAGATTATCGCATTACACAGAGAACTTTCGGGCGACACGATTGCCCGATTCCTGCTCGAAGAAGCGACCCTGCGCATGGATTTGAGTTTCGCGCTCCTGCTGACCGCCTGCAATTACGAGGCGTGTCATAACTATATCGACAACATGGAGGATGAATAATGAAAGCCGATTATGAGTTTAAGGAATATCGTGTATACGCAACGCCGCCACACGGTAAAAGACCGAGACAATTCAAAAAAGACAGTTTGGAAGAATCTGTCGCCTGCAAAGAATTTTTAGAGCAGCATGGATGGAAACACATTATAATCTATTACACGCAATACATTGTTGCGTATTATAAGTCATAGGAGGTATCACAATGGAAGCAAAAATCTACGCGAATTACGGAGTCCTTGCTCACGAAAAACAGCCCGTATATACCACGATTCCAATAGTCGATGAATTGGCTGACGAACTGACCGTCATCATCCCCGATGAATATGAGCCGTACATGTCAGTATGCGGTAACATCTGCGTTATCGTGGACGGGCTTCGGTACACGCTGTCTGAAGCAATGATGAACATACCGTGGTTTATGAAAAAGTTAACGATCAAACAAACTATGACGGAGGACGATACCAATGTATAGAAGCATAATCGGCAAAATGCGCCCCGATGAGAACCTTGGATGGTGCAAGCCCTATGAGAGCGATGACAGGCGTGTGCGCTTCACGCTCTGCGAAGGCAAAATCGCAACGATGCTCGTTAACAAGATGCGTGTGGAAAACCCCAACACCGAGGAAATCCATTACGCCGCGATGACCCTTGCGGGCGATGACATTCACGCCATCAATGACTATTTCTCCGGCGATATGGACTTCCTTCTGCACCGCTGCTCCGAGGTCGGCTGTACATTCTGCCCGTTCAACAAGGACTGCGATGCCGTTCATGAGCATATCGAGTACCGCATCTACAAGGGCACGATGGAAGTATCGCCCTTCGATCTGCGTAAAAAGTATATCCCGGATACGGTCACGACCGCCGACCTCTACAAAGTATACGCCGAGAAACAGCCGACCGCCGATATGGTCGGAGCCTACGAAACCTACGAGATGGCACACAAGGCGGCGAAACTCCTGTTCGACACCAAATGCGCAACCAATTACACGGACGGATATGCGATGCCCCTGCTCATGGCGGACTTCGTGCTGATTTTGTCCTATAACTTGACCACGGATGAATACGATGACGAAATCAGCGAGACCTTCATCCACGGTTTCAAGCGCGTATATCCGGTCGATGATGAAGCGGAGGATGTCGAGCAATGAACACCCATAAAATACCCGCCTCTATCGGGAAACTGTTCACAACGCCCGAAGGACGGGTTTCCATCATGAAGCAATACGGGAACAGCGCGTTCCCGTATGTGGGCGAGAATATAGACGGCGAGCGCGTCATGGTATCCATCAGCACCGACAGCATGGTGATTTCCACATGGCAGCATAACGGATGGGTGCGCGTTGACTATTATGACGCCTCCGGCTATTTGGACGGCGAAACCTATAACGGCAAATGGAACGGGGAGGAATGAAACTGACGATGAAACTGTTTGACGGAGTGCGCGTCACGACTGCGGAGGAGAGCGAGATCGTCTCCTCCCCCGTCGAACTGTGGCAGATGTTCGGGTGGGATATCGAGCATGACGCAAACGCGAAAGAGTGCGCGGACATCATCATGCGTGAACTCCTGTGCTTCGGTCACATGGACTTGTCCCAAATGAACAACGGCAAGACGCTGTATTTGAGCGTCATTCCCTGCAAGGAGGCGTGATCATGGTATCTGTTCAGCAGGTTTTGGACATCATTGAAGAACACGATTTCCGTATCTTCGAATATACGGAGTGCGGTAAGGTTTGCGGATATGAAATTGAGTCGTGGACAGATGGCGGCTGTGACATGATGCACTTCATCGATCTGCGCGATTATGACAGCGGTGATACGGCACAGAATATCGCTGATGAACTTTTCGAGATCTATATGGCATTTGATGTCGATGAAGAAATCGACCTGCACCGTCAAGATGCGCGATACCGCGCCGCGTTTTCTGTTTCTGAATCGGTGATCGACTTTAATGATTACGATAATCGGCTTTACGCGCTGTATGGAGCGGTGAAACTTTTCATAGAGAAAGCGAGGTGATACAATGTATATCCGCAAGACCCACGATGAATGGGACATCGAAACAAACTACGGTTGCGGTTGGGAGAGCGAGTATAACACCGATGACCGCAAAGAAGCAAAGAGCGTATATGCGAACTATAAGAAAGAGTATCCGTATCTCGTCGGGAACGGCTGCATCGGCATCCGCCTGCGCAAACACCGTGTACCAAACCCCGCCGCTGAAACGGCATAAAAAATCACCGCGCATCGGGCAGCAATAACCGATGCGCGTTGTGCTTTTTTGAGGTGACATCATGGTGTCAAAAGCATTATTATAATACATCCGAAACGCCCGTGTGTCAATGCGCACGGGCGTTTTTCTGTTGTCAGCACGCTATAAATCCATGCCGACTTGTTCCGCATTGTCCTCCGGCAGATAATCCAAGCGAACTTGTGCCGTTTCCGCTTCAAGCCGTTCCTTTGCGTGCCTGTAATATTCCGGATCGATTTCATAGCCCCAGTATTCCGCGCCTGCTCTGTGAAACGCGATAAGACTGCTCGCGCTCCCAACATGAGTATCAAGCACTTTCATACCGGGCTTTATATACATTCCGCAAATCCACTCATATAATCCTACGGGCTTCTGCGTCGGGTGAAACCTCTCGCCTTTTCTTCCTTGCGGCGTATGCCTGTATATTTTTGCGTTTCCGTTGATGCTCGTCCACGCATATTCACACATTGCCATGCTGAATGTCTCCGAAATGCCAGTATTGTCCCAAATCAAAAAGCATCGTGTCGGCGGCAAATGGAAATAGTTTCCGCCCCATATGATTTGCGTGCGTGAGACGCGAAAGAGTTCATGAAAGTATTCTTCCGTTGGGGCTTCGTCCCACGCTATGATTTTTTTCCCGTATTTTTCCGCCCATGCTCCTCCGGTTCGTTTGATATTAAGAAATTGTGAAGATGGGGGGGATTTTCATTGTTCAATATCTCCGCATACTTCTTCCCGCGCCCGCGCGGTACACAATGCGCACCCTGCTCACGCCTGATGTTTTCTAATGTATATCGTTCAAACCGACCGCAAAATCTTCCGTTACCTCTTGAAAAAAACTCTGCGTTATCGGGTGTCCCATATGGCGGATCGACGATTGCAAAATCGAAAAACCCATCGGGGAATTTTTTCATTTCCGCAAGGCTATCCGCGTTATAAAATCCGCTGGCGGGTATTTCGTTCTGCGTCATATCCGTTTCCTCCCGTCATTCGTTTCGGGAGCAGGCAGTTGAAGGACTTAAGACTCTCGTCTATATCGTCCTGCACGACACCGATATATACGAGCGTGTCCCTCCTGCTCGTATGCCCAAGTATCCTTTGCAGGCTGACCACATCGCCCGTCTGCTTATAGTACCAAAACCCGAAGGTTTTGCGCAGCGTGTGACAGCCTACGCGCTCCTGTACGCCCGCTTCACGCGCAATGTGATTGATGATCTGCCACGCTCGTTGGCGCGAGATAGCCCGTTCTGCGTGCGTGAGGCTGTCCCTCTGTCTGCTCGACAGTATCCATTCGTCATCGCGTCTGCCCGTGAGCAGGCGGTTTATGCCGCGCCTCGCGCCCGGATTGATGAGGATACGCGCCTCCTTGCCTGTTTTCTGCGCCTTGATCTGCGCGTAATCTCTGCCGCGCAGATCCTTCACGCGAAATCTCCGAAGGTCGCTGATACGCAGGCTCGTATTGAATCCGACAAGCAGAATGAGTTCCCAGCCCGCATCCTTTTCGCCCTTGTTGCAGTCGTGCTGACGGGCTATTTCATACATCCTTTGCAGTACATCAAGGTCGCGTATAGGCTCGACCACTTTCATTTTCGTCCCTCCATTTCGTCTGTGATACGCTTTACTGCCAGTTGAAACCACTTTTGTTCTAACTCCATACCGATAAACCGCCTGCCTGTCTTTAGACACGCAACGCCTGTACTCCCGCTCCCCATGCAGTTATCAAGCACGGTTGCGCCCGTCTCTGTATAAGTCTTGATAAGCCATTCTAATAATGCGACGGGTTTCTGTGTAGGATGTATCGGAGGGAACTCTTTGTCAAAATCAAGCACCGATTTGGGGTATTTTTCATCTGAGATTTTGGTCGGAAGGTCAACGAAATTGCCGTAGCATCTGTTCACTTGTTGCTTTTCCAGTTTCCCTTTCCCGTGATTGCGCTTGTGCGGCGGGCATTTCACCATCTGCGGGTGATAAATCGGCTGTTTTTTTGAAAACACGATAATGTCCTCATGATTGCGCAGCGGTTGCCTGTTAGCGTTCAAAAAACCGCTCACACGATCACCTTTTTCCATACAAGGTTATAACGCCACATCTTTTGATTTGACATCATCAGTTTGGCTGTAAACATTCCCTGCCCGAAAAGGACGATTGCGCCATTGTCTTTGATAATGCGCTTGTACTCTTGCCATAATGCGTCAAAAGGTATCTGCGAGTCCCATTTTGCATCTTGATTGTTGCTGTTCAGTATGCCGTATGGAAGGTCGCATAAAATCATATCAACGCTTTGATCTTCGATTTTCTGCATCAGCGTAAGGCAATCTCCGTTATATAGCGTTATCATTTGAGTTTAACCTCCGTGATATTATGTCTATCTTATATGCCAAAAAAGAATAGGGCGGCTTGGACGCCCTGCGTAAGAAGAAAGCGGTTGCACCATTCCGCTTGAAGTACGCAGAGCGCAGCCGCCCGCCCCACCGGGGTGCATAGCCGGGCTTGCGCTTATAGCGCAAGCGGACGGCGGTGGATCAGTCGCCGTCCGCACGCAAGGGCTCCCAAAGCCCTGTGGCGTCAGTCTCTTTTCGCCGCGTCCGACTTGGCGAAGGTCACTTCATATGCGCCGTATGCGGTGAGCGCGACAATAAACGCATTTACCACCGCGAGCAGCGCGTTCTCCACGGTGATGCCTGCCGTGAAATATGTGGCGACACCGAGGATGATGAGCGCGATAAAATACACGAATACGCGGGTAGGGATATGCCACACCTTATCGAGCGGCATCTTCGTAAACTGCACGATGAGCAGCGTTGCGGCGGTTGCGCCCGCGATGGTGGCGAGATAAATCCAGTCGAAAGGCGCGTTGACGCCCTCTCCCTCCGCGAAAGCGGATACGCAGATCATGAGCATCATGATAAGCGCGGCGATGATAAGCGGTTTCAGTTTCTTCATTGCTTTCTTCCTCCCGTGCTGAAAAATTCCGTATACGCGCCTCTTGCGTCGCGCAGGTCGTTTTCCGTACCGATGTTGAGCGCATGGTCGATGAGCGCGAAAATACCCTTATTGGCAACGGACAGGTTTTCGCTTAACCCCTGCACCTGCTTTTCGAGTTTTTCGATGCGCTCACCGAGTTTCATGAGTTTGATTTTCTCCTCCCGCTCCTCAAGAGCCTTGATGCGTTTTTCCTGTTCCTCGCATTTGGCTGTCAGCGCGGCGATCTGCTTCTTGGTATTGCCTTTTCCGAAGATCTCCTTGAGGAGTTTGATCGCGCTCATAATGGTGGCAAAGCCCGCACATACAGCGACAAACCACACAAGGGCTTCGGAAATGGTCACATCTCCAATGGTCATATCACATCTCTCCTTGATTTTTATATGTTCAATGCTACACCGCGCATTAAACGCATTACTCCGCGTACTTGCCGCTGACCCATCCGACTGCGCCGTTATATTCCACGGCATACCATCCGTTATAGGACGCGCCAACGCTGATCAGTTTCTGCCCTTTGCTCACTACGGTAAGCACCTTGTACCCCGTTCCGTTTCCGGAGCGCACATTGACGCTGTTGCCCGTAATGATGATCGTTTTGCTTTCTTCCCTGCCCTCCTCCGGCGCGGGCGTTTCCGTCAGCGGGTCATCCTCCGGGTCTTTCGGCGGAAGTTCTGTGCTGTTCTCGATGATATACATCATCGTTTTGTGTGTTGCTTCACCGTATACGCCTGCGGGATCATCGTCCACATCCCTGTCCTGCTGAAACGCGGCGACAGCGGAGGCGGTGAAGGCACCGTATTGACCGTCAATACCGTATTTACCGAGACTGTACGACATATTTTTAAGCAGGGTCTGCAGTTCCTTGACATCGTTTCCGCTCATGCCGTTTTTAAGTACACGGCTACCGAGCGTGATCTCCTGCGCGGCTGTTCCGTAGTCAAAATACTTGGTCATCAGTCCCCAGTATTTTGGTTTCCTCGACAGCAGTTTAGTCTTGACCACGCCGTAAAGTACGCCGCGTGCCTCGATCAGATACCAGTCTCCCGCGGGCTTGTTCGGGTCCACGGGTTCGACAAGATACGCCACATGGGAAATCGTACCCGCCGTATCTCCCCAAAAGACCGCCGCGCCCGGTACGCGGTACTCTGCCGGAATGATGCCCGTACCTTTGACGCCGCACCAAGATGCGTAATTATTGCGTGCGCGGACATTGATGTTCGTTCCCGCGTAATCGTTGTAAAGCCCTTCCGAAAGCCCTTGACAGTCCCATACACGCGCCGCGTGTTCTTTCCAGTACAGGGCTTTTTGATACTGGCTTGTGTTGCTCTTGTATTGATTGTAGTAATACGAGGACAGTTTCTTCGGGTCTTGCCCGACAGTCCCCATGATGTATCCGTCACCCGCTTTATATCTCTCGATACATTGCTGCGCGAACAGCGCGGCAGACATCATCATCGTCATATTGCCCTCCTAAAAAGCGCAAGCGTATGCGCTTTTACACTCATATTATACCCGAAAATCGTTACTTTGATACCATTGCTGACGCAGAAAAATGCTCCGTAATCGGTGTTGACAACAGCCCGTTATTGTGCTATATTATTTGTGAGGTGATATTATGATAAAAGTGAATCCCAATCTTCCGCAGATGCTCAATGATGCCGGATATACCTGTATGCGCATCCGTAAAGAGCGGATACTTGGTCAATCCCAGTATTATAACATCAAGAACTGCCTGCCCATTATGACATTGCAGACGCTCGATACGCTCTGCCGTATCCTCCATGTGCAGCCGCAGGACATCATAACCTACGAAGATGACCACGAATGACGCAAAGCAAAAACAGCGCAGGAAACCGATCCTGCGCTGTTTATTATCCGTACTTATTCCTCCGGCACTTCTCCCTCATCGGGGTCGGGTTCTGGCGGTGTGGGGCTGCCCATCATCATGAGCGTAGGCGGCTGATACCCGACCATCTCTCGCACGGACAGCGCACGGAAGCGGAGCACGGGGTCACTCGCCACCTTTGATGCCTGTATGACCAGTCCCGTCTTACTCGCAAGAACATCGACAGACGGAACATCCGTCGGCGCTGTTCTGTCGCGCGGCGCAACGAGCGTCACGCTCGGCGCGGACTCGATGTCGCAGAAGCCGTAGCGGAATATTGTGCCAGTCTCTTTGGCGGTGTCCCATTCCATGCGGTAGTATTTGCCAGTTTCTACTGGAATCTTGACGGACACGCTGTCGTTCGTGGAAGCCCACACATACTGGGCGCTTATCCACGCGGCGTAAATACCCTGCATGACTTCCTCGGTCAGCAGGTTCTCGCCGAGGTACGGGATGCCGCCCTTTACCGCGATAAATCCGTTCGCGCCGTCCCAATATCCCGTTGCGCTGTCTGCTTCACGGAGCGCGGGCTTCCACACGCTCGCATCGGGCGCGTTGGTGCTGATTAAGATAGTTAGCGGATTGGCTTGCAGGTACGCTTTCCACGCCGCCGCGCTGGAAGTGTTCGCGCTCTTAAACGACAGGTTGCCGTTGACGGGCGTGGAAGAAGTGCCGTTGAACATAAAG
>JAZLLT010000011.1:0-39721 GCA_045598325.1 Clostridia bacterium
CGCCCGCAGACCGTCACAGTCTGCGGGCGTCGCATATATCAAACGAATTTCTTGTCATCCCCGGTATAAACATGGATTTCATACTCCCCGGGTCCTTCCGGCTTTTTCCAGTCGATCTCACCGGAGCCGCCCGTGATTTCACGCATTTCCTCTTCCGTAAGTTCGGAAAGTTTTTTCCGCAGGGCTTCATATTCCGCCTTGATTGCATTCAGTTCTTCTGCCGTCTTCATGTTGATCTCCTTCCTGTTCATTCTGTTTATTGTTCATACACCATATTATACAATACCGGGGCGAGAATCACTACCGTTTCTGGAAATTTTCCAGCGGCGTGCCGCTCCCGATGTATAACGCGGATGATGCGTTTTTCCGCGGATGTCATGAGCTCCGTGAACTGACATGCGCGATAACGGATAGGATCATCCGAGCCGGTGTATCCGGGGTTGATTTCCCGGAAGAACAGCCGGGTTCCAGCTGTACCGGAACTCCGTTCCCTGTTGGGGCTGCGGTATGGTGTGTTCCTCTCCGCCGTTGACCTGCCGGAGTTCTTCATTGTTGACTTCATTCTCTTTTTTCATTGATCTGTACCTCCGTAATTTTCACCTGTATATACGACACGGAAAGAGAAATGGCTGCCAAATCGCAGAAGATATCTACCTCACATTCCTGCTGCGGGCGGGATGGATTTTCTTACCATGCTTCAGGCAGTTGCCGATACCTGTTCTTCAGTGGATGTCGGAGATTTGTAATACTTTGGAAATTGACTTTTCAAGTAAGTGCAGTTAAAATAAAAACAGTAGTATCAGGAGAATTATGTATGAAGAGGATTATGCGTATCGCCATGCTCATCATGGCATTCACACTGTTTTTTTCCCTGAACGCATTCGCCGAAACCAAAACGGTCACGCTCACTTATGACGATGCTTATTCCATCGTGGGCGATGTTCCCTACAGCTCGCTCAGCAGCTTGGATTTCACCTTCGGCCCGGGCATCAGTGTTCATGCGGATCGGGGTTCGCTTCAGGATGACTCATTTAACCTTTATGTTTTCAGCGGCGGAGACAAGGCCGTAACATTCACCGCACCCGCAGACTGGGCGATTCAGAGCATCTCCTCTACCGGTTCAGGAGATGCCTATCCCATCCCGGTAACGGCTGGTAATTTCTCACACAGCGGAAGCAACTGGCAATGGACAGATACCACCGGAAACGGCATGACACAGGTCACCTTCAAAGGCGCTACTTTGAGCGGCGGAGCAAAGATCACCGTCGGTTCGGATATCAACATCACGAATTATTACTCCGGAAATGATGTCGTAACGATCGTTCTGATGCCCGCTGCCGCCCCCATCACGGGAGACACCACCATGCCCGCCCTGTGGTTCTGTCTGATGCTCGCAAGCGCCGCGTCCATCCTCGTACTACGTAAACGCACCGTCCGCTGAGGCAAAAAATATGCAAGCATAGCGCCCGAAATCGGGCGCTATGCTTGTTTTCGAGCACGCCAAATACTTACCGGGAAAATAACCGTGAACATGAACATACTGTTCCAGCCGAGGAGAAATGTATCTAAGAATGGCCTCAAGCCAAATCGGCTATAGGACATTCTGTGGTATGTATGTCAATCTTTCATAATACCTCTTCCGGCTCTTCAGCATAACCATGAATATCCGGTCAGAAAGACCTTTGTCGTTGTTTACTCCTCTTCTTCGTCTGCGCATTCCATCGTCAGGAAACCGAGTCCGGTGCCGATCACACAGTTTCCGAGGAAAGCCGGCGTGAGAAGTCCCGGGAATCCGTCGTTGATGTTTCCCGGCATTTCGTCGTTCAAAAGGGCCGCATTTTTCATGTTGTTTTCGTTGATATTCCCTCCTATTGTCTATTTATGTTCTGTTATTTTTCTGTCAGACACCTGTATATACAAGCAAAAGAACGAAATGGCTGTAAAAACTTACTCTGACCGCAAATTGCTGATGAAGGCTGAAAATGGGCATAAACCGGCTTGTTTTGACCGTGCCTGATTCGCTTTATCCTGTTCATCTCGCAAAACGCGGTACAGTTTTCGGACAATTACGGATAAAAAAGCCCGACTCTTGCGAATCCGGTTTTTACCAGTCGAGGTAACGGGATTCGAACCCACGGCCTTTGGGTCCCGAAAAATGCACGGCTGTCGAGAATAATCCTTGTTTATCCGATAGTGACTCGATTATCCGCGATAGAAAGCGATAAAGCGCGTCACTTCTCGTTTCGCTTTTCCGCTTGCCTACAGCTTGCAGAAAATGAATCCCGGACGGCGCTTTTAGCATGTGCGCTAAAGGGTCGTAACCGTTTCAAAATCAATGGCGAAGCTTATTCCTTAACTAAATTCTCGATATAGTGAGTGATTCTTACTATTTTGGTGACCGTCATGTCATAGTGCAGCAATGTTGTCAAGTTTCTCTAAGTCGGCGCAATAACACTTAAATTTGCCTTCCTTTGAAAGAACACAGTACTCTTGGATTGAATCCAAATGTTTTCTAACAAGGTAAGGACTTAGCTTAGTAATTCTTGAGAGTTCATTGACTGTTATGCTATCACCTTCACAAACCGAAACCTGTACTAGTATGAACAGCAACTGCCGAACATCACTATCACTAATAATTCGGGCAATAGTTTCGTTATAGTGGTTCAAGCGTTTTACTTTCTCATCCAAAAAATGTTGGACTTGTTGACATGCCTCGTTAATAAAGCTTAAGAACCCCAATACGAATGATGTAAGATCTCCAAAGTTTCTCTTATCATTAGTATTCTTGAATAGAGTATAATACTGATTCCTATTGTTCTTAATAACGTATGATAGGCGTAATGCAACCAATATATGGAATCCGTGGGAAGAAAGCATATAACTACTGATGAAGCGAGTCATTCTTCCGTTTCCATTGTAAAATGGATGAATATAGCCAAACAAATAGTGAAATGCACTGATTCGAATCAGTGGATCATAATCACTGTCATTCAGGAAATTCAAAGCATTTTCCATTGCGCTATTGATTGCTTCTTCCGGGTACAATCCATCGTGTATTGTATGTCCTCCTTTGACAACAGAAACAGTTTTTTTTCGGAAGTATATACCATCGGGAGTATCTTTGGGATCCTCCTTAGTCACTTCATCCAGTATGAATGAATCATACAAATCGCGTACATCACGGCAAGAGGAAAGAGAAATACCTTCATTGGTAATTAGTAATTGATACTTGCGTATCATGCCATCAAACCTCTTGCCTTTTTTTCCATTTTTAACTACCAGCATCTGGTCCTTGATTTCTTGTCTTGTACTGTGAACATTCTCCATTTCATTTGTTTGATGGATTTCTTCGATCAAAGCTTGCCGAATAAATTGCTGCTTTGCTATTGAAGGAAGCGCCCGCTCAAGAATAGCTATACTGTGATTTCTATTTCGAATTGAAGCCAGTTCGGAAAGCATTTCATCACAGTATACAATGTATGCAGGTTCTCCATTGATTCCATTGGATAGATTGATTGTTGAAACACTGCTTCTCAATGAATCAGCGGTAGTCTTGGCAACAGCCATCCCTCCCTTTATTCCAAAGTACATTTTAAACATGCCCTCGTATTTTTTCATCTTTCTTGCCTCCGCTCAGAAGATACAATAAGTATACCAGCAATTTTTTTTTGAAGCAAGCTTGAATTGATATTTCAATTCAAAAATATCGTAAATTTTGAATTGAATGGGCGGAGCTGTTCATTTTGCAACAAGAAACCTCATTTTTTCTCAGGCGGAAATCTTGGCATAGAAAAAAGGGATCCTTCGCAAGGATACGATGATTTTGGCATGTGTGCTATGTGGTCGTTTCTGCCAAGCATGCGTATTAGTCGCAAGGGTAACAGGGTTGAAGCAGAAACTTGCATTACGCCCCTTTAGCGCGCTCGATTTTGGTCGCGGAGATTTTGCAATAAAATGTCTGAAGATTACCTAAGCTGTCGTGTTTATTCACTTAAACAGGACACTTCAAGACATTATAAGCAAATTGAGGTCGCATTTCGAAGCGCATTCTTCAAATATCGTCTTATTATGAGTTCTACAGATAGTACGTTGAATGCGATTGCGTACTATATGTAGTACCTATTGCGGACAATTACTCCCGTACCAAATATTCGAACAAACGGTCTGCTATGGAATGAATCCAAAGCAGACCGTGCTAATCAATCCGTCTGTCAGCCGGAATATCACAGATTACCATCACATGCCGTTCCGGCTTGCGGCAGGGGATTTCTTTACTTCTTGGACGCGGGCTTTTTCGTGCCCGTCTTGGCTTTTGCCTGCGGATGCTTGCGGAGGTACTCCTCCCGCTGCATCCTGCGCAGGTATTCCTTGCGGCGCTTCTCGTAGGCGGCCTTGCGCTTTCTGTTGCGCTTGCGGGCGGCGGCGCTGCGGCGCGCGATAAGGAACACGATGATGGCGAGGATGAGGATGTAGAAGATCCACGCGGTAGGATTGCGGCGCGGCATGAGTTTGGCGAGGAACGGCGCGTTTTCGTCGATCCACTCGTCCATGACCTCGTCCACCGTGGGCGGCTGACGGTCCACGCTGCGGCTGGCAACGAGGGTGCCTTCGTAGATGTCGCCTTCGAGGGTGGTGAACACGGCTTTGCCCACCACATCGCCCGCCGCCAGAGGCGCGGTCAGAGCGTTTCCGGTGAACTCCACAGAGATGCGTCCCGCGAAATCTTTGGTGATCTCGGCCAGCTGCTCCTCATCCTCCATCCTGCTCTTCAGATAGCCTTCGCGGTAATCGGAGGGGATGCCGGTCACATCCAGTTTGAGATAGCCGCCGTTCAGGTCGTTTTCGGCCGCCTTGCTCACCTTGAACGCCAGCAGGCTGTCATCGCACAGCGCGCACAGTTCCTTGAAGCCGAGGCTCGCATACTGGGCGAAGCCGTACTCGCACAGGCGCTTCGTATCGGTGAACGCTTCCACATAGGTCTTGTCCTTCTCGTCGATCTTGACGGGATTCAGGGAGACGCTGATGAGGGTCACGCCGTTTTTCTCGGCGGCACCCACGAAGCAGCGGCCCGCGGCGGAATGGAAGCCGGTCTTGACGCCGATGCAGGCGGGATAATATAAGGAAGAAGTGGTGAGCAGCGGATCGTACTTCGTCTTGAAGGTCTTGCCGTCCGGCCAGAAGTCGGAGGTCACGGTGTGCTCGACACAGGCGACGATCTCGCGGAACACAGGATTATGCATGGCGTAGACGGTAATGGCTGCCAGATCCCGGGCGGTGGTGTAGTGGTTCACCTCATGCAGACCGTGGGGGTTGGTGAAGTGGGTCGCGGTGCAGCCCAGTTCCGCCGCCTTCTCGTTCATCAATCTAACGAACTGGTTTTCACCGCCCGCCACGAGGATGGCGACCGCCAGAGCGGCGTCGTTGCCGCTGGCCAGCATCATGCCGTAGAGCAGGTCGTCAAACAGCATCCTGTCGCCGGAAGTGATGCCCATCTTGGAGGAATCGCTGGAGACGGCGATTCCGTTGGGGATGGTGATGTAGGTGCCCATGAGGTCGCTTTCGAGCCCCAGAATACAGGTCATGATCTTCGTGGTGGACGCGGGATAGCGGCGGGTGTCCGCCTCTTTCTCAAACAGCACATCCCCCGTGGTCATGTTGACGAGGAAACAACTGCGTCCGTACAAATGCCCCGCCTCCAGATTTTCGGGCGCGGACGCCGCGTAGTCGGCGGGCGTCACGGCATAACAGACCGTGCTGAGCAGAAGCAGAAGCGCCAGCAGGACGGATACGATTCTCACGCGATGATCAAACAAGGTCTTTACCTCCGGAAATTCGTAAGGTCGATTTTACCACGGAACGGCATCCGTGAATAGCAAAGGCGGGTTAAGATTCATCTTAACGCTTTCGCGTCCCGCTCTTCCAATACGGCGAAACCGTACTCGAACAGTTTTTTCGCGTCCACCCACTTGGGCGGTTTGACATAATCGGACAAAAGCACCACGCAGATCAGTTCGTGCCCGTCCTTGCGCGCAGCGCCCACATAGCACTGACCCGCCCGCTCGGTATAGCCCGTCTTGATGCCCATGGCATACTCGTAGTAGTAGGAAGAAGTGAAGTCCGTGATGCCGTAATGGTGGTCGAGGACGAGGGGACCGCGCAGTTCGGTCGCCTGCATCGTGTAGGTCGTGGAGAGGGTGATCTCCCGGAACAGGTCGTTGTCCATGCAGTAGACCGCAAGGCGCGCCATGTCGCGGGCTGTGGTGTAGTGCTCCGCGCTGTGAAGCCCGTGGGCATTGGCAAAGTGCGTATCCGTCATGCCCAGTTCTTCCGCCTTTTGGTTCATTTCCGCAACAAAAGCGTCCAGCGATCCGCTCGTCAGCACGGCGATGGCGTTGGCTGCATCGTTGCCGCTGTTGTAGATGAGCCCGTACCACAGATCGCGCAGGGGCATCTTCTCGCCCCAGTACACAGGCACACGGGTGGAATCGATGGAGATGTCGCCGCACTCCTTCGGCACGGTAACCATCTGCTCGCCGTCCATTTTCTCGATGGACACAATGAGCGTCATGATCTTCGTGGTGGAAGCGGGATAGCGGCGGTAGTCCGCCTGCTTTTCAAACAGCACCTCGCCCGTGTAGGCGTCTACGAGTATGGCGGACGCGGCGGTCAGTTCGCCTTCGCCGAGGCGGTGGTAATCCGCCGAAGCCGGAGCCGTCATCAGCAGCGCCGCCAGTAAAATCAGACTGATATATTTCAAAAAAGTTCTCATTTGAGCCCCCTGTAAACAAATCTGTATGATATTATATCATATATCTGTCCTTATTTTGACTATGCTTATGTAAAATTGTTTCGGATTTGAAACTTTTTGTTGCATTTTTTCGGATAGTCGTATATAATAGCAATGAAATCGTGTAGACAGCGGACATGTATGCCCGTTTTCTGCAAGCGGAGGTATGTTTATGGCACGCAGAATCCTTATTGTCGACGACGAGCCCTTGATCGTAAAGGGTTTGAAATATTCCCTGGAGCAGGACAACTACGAAACCGACTACGCGCAGGACGGCGAAGAGGCGCTGGAGAAATTCTTCTCCGGACGCTATGATCTCATCCTGCTGGATGTCATGCTGCCCAAGGTCGACGGTATCGAAGTCTGCCAGCGCATCCGCGAAAAGAGCACCGTGCCCATCATCATGCTGACCGCCAAGGGTGAGGACATGGACAAGATCCTGGGTCTCGAATACGGCGCGGACGACTACATGACCAAGCCGTTCAACATCCTCGAAGTCAAGGCCCGCATCAAGACCATCTTCCGCCGCACCGCCATGCTGCAGAAGGAAAGCACCAACTCCACGCTCACCGTCCGCGACATGCACATCAACCTCAACAACCGCTCCGTCACCATCGGCTCCAAGGAGATCAACCTGACCGCCAAGGAGTTCGATTTGCTGCAGTTGTTCGTGACCAACCGCGGCAAGGTATTCAGCCGTGAAAACCTGCTGGAGACCATCTGGAAGTACGACTATCTGGGCGACCTGCGCACCGTCGATGTGCACATCCGCCGTCTCCGCGAAAAGATCGAAAAGAACCCCGCGCAGCCGGAATTCATCTTCACCAAATGGGGTGTAGGTTATTATTTCACTGACAAGGATTAAAAAAGCGTTCCGCTCCATAAGAGTCAAATTTTTACTCGCCTACCTGCTGATCATGATCCTCGCCTTCGGTGTCATCACCGCGGCGGCGGTCGGGCTGGTAGGCGATAGTCTGTTTACGCGCGAGAGCGAAAAAAACGGCGCCTATGTGGAAAACCGTGTGAACCGGATATGGGATTTCCCGGATGCCCGGGAACTGTATGATTTCATCCTCAGCGTTTCGGAATGCGGAGGCTGCCGCACGCTGTACCTGTACGAAAACAGCGTCATCCAACTGGACAGTTATTCCGAGAGCAACGGCATCGTGTTCGCGCCGCCCGAGAGCGGCATCTACAAGAGCGAGGAGATCGCGCCCCTCGCGAGCGAAGGCAGTTCCGTGACAGACCTCCATGTCTATTCCATGGGCGACGGGAAACTGCTGGTCTGCGCCTTTGACATGGACGGCGCCATCGACGAGGTCGCCGTCATCGGCAGGAACATCCTGCTCATTTCCGCCGCGCTTTTCGTCGTGACGGTGCTGATCTCCCTGCTCGTCACCCGTTCCTTCACCGCTCCCGTCGCGGACCTCAACACGGCCATTTCCGCCCTGTCCATGGGCGATTTCTCCGTGCGCGTGCCCGAAAGCGGCAACAACGAATTCACCGACCTCATCCGTGCCTTCAATGACATGACAGGCCGCATGGAAACGCTGGACCGCAGCCGCAACCAGTTCGTATCCAACGCGTCCCACGAACTCAAAACGCCCCTCGCCACCATGAAGATCCTGATCGAGAGCCTGATTTATCAGGAAGTGTTCGATGAAGGCATGGCGCGGGAATTTCTGGGCGACATCAACAACGAAATCGACCGCCTGAACAATGTGGTCAAGGACCTGCTCACCCTCGTGGGCATGGACAGCGGCGAGACCCGCCTCAACGAGGAGCCTTTCAGCCTGACCGCTATGGTGAAGGATAATGTGAAGCGGCTCTCCCCTCTCGCCCGCGAGCGCGGCATCGCCCTCGGTTTGAGCGCCGGCATCGAGATCGGTCTGACGGGCGACAAAACCAAGTTGGATCAGGTGTTCTACAACCTCATCGACAACGCCATCAAGTATACACCCCGCGGCGGAAAAGTGGATGTGGAACTGCTCCGTCAGGGCAAGAACGCTCTGGTCAAAGTGAAGGACAACGGCATCGGCATCCCGGAAGAGGACATCAAGCACATCTTCGACCGTTTCTACCGGGTGGACAAAGCCCGTTCCAGAGAGACCGGCGGCACGGGTCTGGGACTGTCCATCGTCAAGCAGACCATCCTTCTGCACGGCGGCAACATTTCCGTCCACTCCAAAGTGGACGAAGGCACCGCTTTCACCGTGCAGCTGCCCATCGGCAAATGATATGAAAAAGTTTCTGATCTTCCTCACGGTCCTCCTGCTGGGCATCGCCTGCGCGGGCGAAAGTGTTGTGCCCGCCCTGCCCTATGAAGCGGAGGCCGTGCTTTATTATCCCTCACAGGACGATGGCGAGCCCGTCGCCGTTTCCCGCGTCATCCCCATGGGGAACGACAGGGTGCGCTCCTGCATCGAGGCGCTGTTTGAGGCGCCCTTTGCCAAGGACGCGGTCTGCGCCGCCCCCGCGGGCACTTATCTTTCTTTGTATGAGTACGACGGCGATGTCGTGACACTCGGGCTTTCCGCAACCGCGCCCTGCGAGAAGGACGCTGCGGTGCTCTTCGCGCGGTGCGCCGCCCTGACCGTCAGGGACAACAGCATGGCGCAAGCGGTCAATGTGCTGCTGGACGGCATGTGCGTTTCCTGCCTGCTCACGGAAGGGGGTGACGCCGCCGTGACGGGAGAGACCGCCTTCGACGCTTTCACCCTCTACCTGCCCTCCACCCCCGCGGGACGGCTGTACGCCGGTGTCGAATATGTGGAAGACACAGGGGCCGACCGCACCGGCGCGCTCATCGACCGCCTGTTTGACGGCGGAAAATACAGCGACTGCGCCGCCTTTCCCGTGCTCGCACGCCCCTACGCGTGGGAGCGTTCCGTGACGGAGGACGGGCGGTACTGCCTTAATCTGTATTTTTCCATGAACGCGTTCCGCACGCTGGGGCTGGCGGGATACCAGAAATGGCAGCTCGTTTCCTCTCTCGCCATGACCTGCGTGACCAATCTCGAAGGGATCGAGCGCGTCCGGGTGCTGTTTGACGGCGAGCCCCTTTCCTCCTTCCCCTCCCCCTCCGGTACGCAGATCGACCTTCCCGGCGGCACGGCGGGCAGAAACCGCTTCGCTTCTCTGGTTTACGCGCGCACGGGCGCCGGAAACGCCTATGTCCCGTTGGGGCAGGCGATGAGGGGCGAAACGATCCTCGCGTCGGCTATTGAAGGGCTGAACGGCGGCGATCTCCGCTCCGTGACGGTCATCGGGGACACCGCGTACATCGACCTTTCCTCCGCGTATGCCGGCAGGATCACGGACGGGCGGAGCACGCTCTACCGCATGATCGGCGCCGTCTGCTTCCCGCTCAATCTCAATCAGGTGCAGTTCCTCGTGGACGGTGCGTTCACGGACGAAATCTGCGGCATTTCGGTCATCGGTCCCCTCCTTTACAATCCCGGTTTCTGACGGCAGGCATCTGCCGTTTTTTTACTTCCGCGCACGGTTGCAAACCGCGCGGATTGCGTATATAATATAGTATAGAAATTTATGCACCAAAGGAGGCGGGACCATGAATGGAGAGTTGTATCAGAAGATCGCGCTTCTGCTCCGCTATCCTCTCGCCGCCTGCGGCATCTACCTGTTCCTGCGCGCGCTGTACATGAGTCTGATGGACGGCGTGAACGCCGCGAAACTGCGCGCGGACCGCTTCGGCGGCGGCGCCATCGCGACCCTCACCTTCCTGCCCGCGGGCAGCGAGGGCGGGAAGAAGACGGTGACCATCGGGCGCGAGGGGGGCGCCGGCAGCAGCCGCGGGTGCGATGCCCGCGTGACCGGGATGGGACTCCGCTTCACCCACTTCGACTACACCGTCCGCGGCGGCTGCCTGTATATCGAGCCCCGCTTCGGCTGCAGGGTCACGGTCATCGGAAAGAAGAAAGCGAAGGGCGCGACGGAACAAAGCGGGCCCATCGTGCTCAAAAACGGCGAGCGCGCCCTCGTGGGAAAAGCGAACATGCGCTTTGAAATGATGCGCCGCTCCAAAAAGCCGGTCAGCCCCGGCAACCTCAAAGCATACAAATCGAAAGGGTAAACCGATGCTGTTTCACAAAAACAACGCGCCCGACGCGGCGGGAGAATTCGGAGGGCTGCTGGTCCGCAGGGACGAGCGTCCTTTGCTGTACGCCGTACTGGGCTTTCAGGCAGTGTGCATGCTGCTGCTCACTTTCCGCGGCGGCAGCACCGACTGGTTTGCCCTGCGCATGGCGTTTTTGCTCCCACTGGGCACTTTCGCGCTTATGAAACTCATCACGAAATTCTGGCCCGTAGACCGGGCGCTGTATCTGTGCACGGCGTTTCTGAGTGCGCTGGGAGTCATCACGCTCCGCTCCGTGTGCGGCGACAAAGCCATCACGCAGGCGATGTATCTCGTTCCCGGCGCGGCGGCGCTCATTTTCGGCATCCTCTTTTCCCGCCTGCTGACGGGCGAGAGCAAACTCAGGTACCTTGCCATGATCGGTCTTGTCGCGTTCATGCTCCTGCCCTTTTTCCTGCCCACGGGCAGCGACAGCAAGAGTTGGGTCAAACTGGGCACCCGCCAGTTCCAGCCCTCGGAACTGATGAAGCCCGTGCTCATCTTCATCCTCGCCTGCGGTTTTTCCAAAGGACCGCGCACGAATAAGTGGATCGGCTCCGCTCTGTTCGCAGCACTGGTCTGCGTGATCATCTTCCTGCAGAAAGATCTGGGCGCGATGTTTTTGTATTTCACGCTCACCCTTGCCATGTTCGCGGTGGGCACGGGGCGCACGAAGGTGGCGCTGCTGGTGCTCGCGGGCGCCGCGGCGGTCAGCGTGTTCCTCATTCTGAATATCGACAAATTTTCTTTCCTCTCCACCGTTTCCAAGCGCATCGCCATCTGGAAAGACCCGTGGCAGGCGAAACCCGATGACGCCGCCCAGATCATCCAGGGGCTCATTTCCGTGGCGAGCGGCGGATTGTTCGGCGCGGGACTGGGACTGTCCTTCGCCCGCAAGGTGTATGTGGTGGCGTCCGACTATATCTTCGCTGCCGTCGCCGAGGAGTTCGGCATGGTGTTCGCCGTCGCCGTCATCGGCATTTTCCTCGTCATCCTCATCCGCGGCATGAACACCGCCCTGAACGCGCGGAGCCGCTTCCACGCCCTTCTCTCATTCGGCGCCACCTTCCTGCTGATTCTGCAGATGCTGACCATCGTCATGGGCAATCTCAAGATCATCCCCCTGACCGGCGTCACCCTGCCCTTTGTGTCCGGCGGCGGCAGTTCGCTCGTGTCCTCCTTCCTGCTGATGGGCATGATTCTGGGCGTGTCAAGCATAAACGCGCAGGACGAATACGATGACCTCATGCAGTTAAAGAGCGAGGTAAGGAGGCTGCGGAAATGAAGAAAATGCGCAGGCTCATGAGCCTTCTTTCTCTCATCCTCGTATTCGCGGTCATCGGCACCGCCCTCACTTATGTGGTGTTGGTCGACCAAAGCGGCACCCGCTGGATGAACCGCTCCGTCAATTCCCGCATCGATTCCGCCCGGAAGACAACCATCGAGGGCACGGTCTACGACAGTGCCATGACGGTGCTGGCGGAAAGCAGCGTCCCGGGCGAAAGGCACTATATCAGTGACAAATCCGCCCGCCTTGCCCTGTGCCACACCATCGGCGATACCGAAGGGCAGGGTGCCAACGGCGTGGAGACCCGTCAGGCGACCATATTGCTGGGTCTATCCGACCTCACCCGCACGGACTATACCCTGCAGAAACTCATGGGCAACGAGCCCGCGGGCTACGATCTCGTTCTGACCGTAAACGCGGAACTGACCAAATACATCGCGTCCCTGTTCCCGAAAAACAGCAAGGGCGCCTGCGTCATCTATAACTACAAAACCGGCGCGATCCTCGCCAAACTCTCCCTGCCGTCCTACGATCCCGCCGCGGTCGATCCCGCCACAGACGCCGACGGCTCCTACTACGACCGGGTGCTTTCTTACCGTTATCCGCCGGGATCCACCTTCAAGATCGCGGTCCTCGCCTCCGCCCTGCAGAATCTGGACGGCTGCGCCTACGAGGATTTCGAATGTGCGGGCGAATGGACCATTTCCAACAACACCATCCACTGCGCGGGCAACACGGCGCACGGGGAAATGACGCTGCAGGAAGCGTTCGCTTCCTCCTGCAATGTCACCTTCGCGACCCTCGCCTACCGCCTCGGCGCCTCCACCCTGAAAGGAACCGCGGAGGCGTTCGGCTGCAACAGGGAATTCGTGTTCGACGATCTGGTGCTCCAGCCCTCCCACTGCTTAAACGGCGATCTCACCTCCGGTGAGGCCTTGCAGGCAGGCATCGGTCAGGGCACCACGGAAATCACGCCCCTGCACATGGCAATGATCTCCGGCGCCATCGCCAACGGCGGCGTCATGATGGAGCCGAAACTCATCCGCGAGGTGCGCAAGCACGGCGGCGCGGCGGTTGAGACGATGGAGAGCGAAGTGTACACCACCGTCTGCGATGAGGCCCTCGCGACCACCATCGCCCGCTACATGTACGCGGTCGTGCAGAGCGGCACCGGCACTCGCGCAAAGATTTCCGGCTACACCGCGGGCAAGATCTGCGGAAAGACCGGCTCCGCGGAGTGGTCAAGCGACAAGACCGCCGACACCCACGCGTGGTACACGGGCTTTCTCTACGGCGACGACGCCCATCCCTACGCCATCGCGGTCATCGTGGAAAACGCGGGCTCCGGCGGCTCCGTCGCCGCGCCCATCGCGTCCAAAGCCCTCGCGAAATGCATCTCGATGAATCTATACTAACCGGAGGAAAACCATGGATATCAAACTTTTCGCGGACAAAGTACAGGAAAACATCCGTAAGGTCATTATCGGAAAGGACCGGGAGATCCGCCTGCTCCTCACTTCCGTCATCTGCGGCGGACATGTGCTCATGGAGGATGTGCCCGGCACGGGCAAGACCGTGATGGCGAAGTCCCTCGCGGCGTCCATCGCCTGCCGTTTCGACCGCATCCAGTTTACCCCCGACCTGCTGCCCGGCGACATCACGGGTCTTTCCGTGTTCGACGCCTCCAAGGCGGATTTCGTCTTTAAGCCCGGCCCCGTATTCACCAATGTGCTGCTGGCGGACGAAATCAACCGTGCCACCCCCAGGACCCAGAGCGCGCTGCTCGAGTGCATGGAGGAAAAGCAGGTGACTGTCGACGGCGTCACCCGTCCCCTGCCCGCGCCCTTTCTGGTCATCGCCACCCAGAACCCCATCGAAACCCAGGGCACTTTTCCCCTGCCCGAGGCACAGTTAGACCGTTTCCTCATGAAACTCGGCATCGGCGAGCTGTCCCACGAGGACGCCGTGGCGGTGCTCCTCCGTTTCCTCAGAAACGATCCCCTCAGTCAGCTCGCACCCGTCTGCTCCGCGCAGGACATCCTCGATGCCCGCAAAGAGTGCGAAAAGTGCGAAGTGAGCGAGCCCGTCATGAACTACATCGCCTCTCTGTGCGAAGCCACGAGGCGCGTGGACAATGTGGTGCTGGGCGTGAGTCCCCGCGGCATGCTGGCGCTGATGCGCGCCTGCCGCGTCTGGGCGCTCATCGACGGGCGCGATTTCGTGACGCCCGATGATGTAAAGGCCCTCGCTGTGCCCGTGCTCGCCCACCGTCTCGCCGTGCGCGGCGTGTACGGTCAGACCGGCGCCGCCGAGGAGGCGGTAAAGCAGGCACTTTCCATGGTGGAAGTGCCCACCGAAGAAGTAAAGCAATCGGAGAAGGACGCGTAAATGAGTGCCCTATGGCTCATTTTGCTGGCCGCGTTTCTGATCGGCGGGCAGGCGCTGCTGTTTGCGGTGAATGACCTGCGTAAACTAACCTACGACCGGCATTTTTCCAAACAGAAAGCCTTTGAGGGCGACAGGATCGAACTCATCGAAGTGCTTTCCAACCGCAAGCCCCTGCCCGTTCCGTGGCTGAGGGCTGAAAGCCGTATCCCCTCCGAACTGGAATTTGAGCATCAGGTGCTGGAGGAATCCAATGTGAGCGGCGGACTGTACCACAGAAGTCTGTTCTTCCTCTCGCCCATGTGTGCCATCACCCGCCACCATACGGTGAAACTCAACCGCCGCGGCGTGTACGAGGCCGGCAGCGTCGCCCTCACCTGCGGCGATCTGTTTGCCATCGTCAAAAAAGAGGCGCAGTTGGACATCCCCTGCTCCGTCACCGTCTATCCCCGCATCCTCAACGAAAACGAACTGCCCGATCCCGCCAACCGCTGGATGGGCGATGCCGTCGTGCGCCGCTGGATCATGCCGGACCCCTTTCTGGTCAACGGCATTCGCGACTACGCGCAGGGCGACAATCTGCGCGACATCCACTGGAAGGCGTCCGCGCGCACGGGCGATCTGCGCGTGAAGGTCCACGACTATACCTCCGACCCCAGGGTGCTGGTGATCTTCAACATTCAGGTTTCCGAAAACCAGTGGGCGGATGTGAGCAGCCAGTATGTGGAGGGCGTGGAGCAGGGCATCCGCATCGCGGCGACCCTGTGCCTGCGCGCCATCAAACTGGGTCTGAACGCGGGCTTTGCCACAAACGCCTGCCTGCGTGGAAACGAAAACGCCGCCGAGTGCGTGTATGTGCCTTCCGCGGGCGGTTCGGAGCAGACGGAGCGGCTGCTGGACACGATGGCGCATCTGGTGCTGCACCGCGTCAAGAATTTCCATACTTTCCTCAACGAACTGGACTTCCCGCCGGGCGAGGACATCCTCATCCTCTCCGCCTATGACAGCGAGGAAGTTTCCCGCGCGGTCCACCGTCTGCGCGGGCTCGGCAATACCGTTTCCACCATGAGACTGGATGTGGGAGGGAAAGCACGATGAACAGATCCTTGCGCGCGCTGCGAAACGCACTGCTTTGCTTCCTCGGAATCACGCCCGTATACATGCTCCTCTCACGCGCGTTCCTCAAAAACGAATTCACCGGCGCGGTGATGCTGGGCGGGATCGTGATCCTCTCCGCCGTTATCGCGCTTCTGCCCGGCTATGTGGGCAACTACACCGAAACCACCGCCGTCCGGCAGGTGGGCGGCTACACCCGCGGCGGCGACCCCAACCCCGACAAGGAGTATGAGAAGGAGATCGTCCGCAGCGGCTTCCGCTTCCCTCTGCGGCTGACGGTCTACATGGCCGTGCTGGCGGTCCTGTTCATCGCCCTCGTCTTCCTGCCCGTCAGGATGTTCGAAGGCGGCAAGAACATGTATAAACTGCTGTTCATGGCCGTGTTCCTCGTCTGCGCGGTGCTTTCCGCCTACACGATCTCCGCGCCCGTTTCCATGTGGGACGAGCCTGCGGGCATCATCGTGGGTTTCGTTGGCTACCTCGCCGCGGCGATCTATCTGAACTTCGCAAAGGGCGACAAAGCGGCGTTCAATGTGTATATCTGCGTCTGCGCGCTGCTGTTTTTGCTGCTGGGCTGTCTGTCCCTGAACCGCGCCGCCATCGGCATCACGGGCGGAAAAGACCGTGTTTCAAGCCGCATGAAGCGCAAAAACCGCATCCTCGTCATTTCCCTTGTGGTCTTCATCGCCGCGGTCGCCTTCATCGAGCCTGTGCGCGACGGCACCGTGTGGGTGCTCCGTCAGATGCTCGCAGGCATCAAGTGGTTTTTCGGTCTGTTCAGGGGGACACCTTCCGAAGAAGCGCCCGATGCCCTGAATCTGCTCACGCAGAATACCGCCCCCGAGATCGGCGAAAGCCAACTGACGGAGGAAGCCGGCCGCACGGGACTGTTTGACGACATCATCATGTACGGTTTCCTCGGCATCGTGGTGCTGGGTCTGTTCTGGCTCATCATCGACAAACTCATCGCGCTCGTGAGGAAACTCAGCAAGTTCTTCGAATCCTTTGCCGCCTCCGTGGGCGAAGGCTACTACGATGAAAAGGTGGACCTGACCGAGGAAGGCAACGCCCATTTGAAGGGCACTTTCCGCGACCGCATCAAAAAACTTTTCGCCCGCGAGACGCCCTGGGAGAAACTTTCCGGACGCGAAAAAGCGCGTCGGCTCGTCAAAGACCTGTACAAAAAGAAAGGCGGCAAGGTGCCCTCCCTGCGCACCCTCACCGCGAAAGAAGCCCTCGCACAGATGGATCTGCGCGAGGGCGCGGACGACGCGTCCCGTGAATACGACAAGGCGCGTTACAGCAGCCGTGAAGTGGATTCCGCCTACATGGACGGATTAAGAAAGGAAATCAAACCGTGACCGGTACGCCCCGCTCCCCCGAACTGGAATGGAAAATCAAAAATCTGCCCGACTCGCCCGGCTGTTATCTGATGAAAAGCAAGGGCGAGATCATCTATGTGGGCAAGGCGAAAAACCTGAAAAACAGGGTCCGCCAGTATTTTCATGCCGCCGCGGGTCATACGCCCAAGGTGCAGGCGATGGTGGACAAGGTGGACGATTTCGATATCGTTCTGGTGGACGGCGAACTGGAGGCGCTCATCCTCGAGTGCAACCTCATCAAGCAGCACATGCCCCACTATAACATCCTTTTGAAGGATGACAAGCACTATCCCTTCATCCGCGTGGACCTTCGCGAACCCTTTCCCGCCATCGAACTCATGCGCCGCCCGACGAAGGACGGAGCGAAGTATTTCGGTCCCTACATCGGCGCTTCCGCCGTGCGCGAGGTGATGGACACGGTGCGCACGGTCTTCCCCGTGCGGCACTGCACGAAGACGCTCACGGAGGGCATGCACGACCGTCCCTGCCTGCACTACCAGACGGGCGGCTGCCCCGGTCCCTGCGCGGGCAAGATCACGAGCGCGGAATACAGGGAATGCATGCAGGGCGTGCTCCGCTTCCTTTCGGGACACCCGGAAGAGGTGCTGTCCGACCTGACGGCGAAGATGACGGAAGCCGCCGGAGAAATGAACTACGAGCGCGCCGCCCTCATGCGGGACAAGATCCGCGCGGTTAATGATGTGATGCAGCCCCAGAAGGCGCTGGATGTGTCCGATGACAACCGCGACATCATCGCCTGTCTTCCCTGCATGGAGGACGCACTCGTGCAGGTGATGGCCACCCGCGGCGGAAAACTGATTTCTTCCCGCATGTATACGCTGGAGGGTTCCGCCCGCGAGGACGGGGACGAGGTGCTCATCCGCTTCATCACCCAGTTCTATTCCTCCGTGAACCTCCCCGCCCGCGAGGTGCTGGTGAGCCGCGACATCCCGGACGCGGATGTGCTTTCGCAATTGCTCACCGAGACCGCGGGGCGGAAAATCACCGTCATCACGCCCAAGAGGGGCGAAAAAGCCGCCCTTATCCGCATGGCGGAGAAGAATCTGGAGGACGAAAGACTCAAAATCGAGACCCGCGCGGAAAAGAAAAAAGAGCGTACCGAGGGCGCGCTCATCGAACTGGCCATGGAACTGGGTCTCTCCGACCCGCCCCGCCGCATCGAGGGCTACGATATTTCCAACACACAGGGTGCCCAGAGCGTGGCCAGCGAAGTGGTCATGATCGGCGGCGAAACCGCCCGGAAGGAATACCGTTCCTATAAAATCAGGACCGTGGAAGGTCCCAACGATTTCGCCTCCATGCACGAGGTCATCACCCGCCGCTTCACCCACGGGCTCAAGGAGCGGGAAGAGCGCGAAGCCAAAGGTCTCCCGCCGGAGGGCGGCAGTTTCAGCGATTTCCCCGACCTGCTGCTCATCGACGGCGGCAGAGGGCAGTTAAATGCCGCCCTCGATGCTCTGCACGCCCTCGGTCTCGACATCCCCGCCTTCGGCCTCATGGAGCGCATCGACGAGATCGTGCTCCCCGATGAGGACACCACCATCTACCTCGACCGCCACTCCCCCGCGCTCCACCTGATCGAGCATCTACGCGACGAAGCCCACCGCTTCGCCATCACCCACCACAGGAAACTGCGGGGCGCTCATTCCATCGCCAGCCGTCTGGAGCAGATCCCCGGTATCGGTCCCAAGCGCAGAAAAGCCCTGCTTACCCGCTTCAAGACCGTGGAGGAACTGGAAAACGCGTCCGTCACCGACATCGCGAAGACGGACGGCATGGGCGAAAAGTTCGCCCTGGCGGTGTGGCAGTATTTGCATAAAAACGAGCAATGACAGAAAAATACCCGCGTGAAGCGGGTATTTTCGTTTATTCGGTATCCAGGTCGAAGGGGCATTCGGGATCGAAATCGTCATCGAAAAAACCCATGAACGGCACATCGGCGAGCAAGCCTTTCAGGCGGTACGCCTGCTCCCCGTCGCAGGAGAGGACACCGTCCTCCTTCAAGCGCACCTCGAACTCATCGATGATGTTCTCCATCCGCACGGCGTCAACGAGCAGTGGAAGAGAAGAAAGCGTTTCGTCCGTGATTGTCATTTCCGTGCGGTAGCCCGAAATGACCGTTTCCATGTAATGCTCCATGAATTTTCTGCGCTCATCCGCGTTTCCGTTCCACGCGGTCCAGCCGACCCCGTGGCTCCACAGGTTGGCAAGGTCAAACAGGTACGGGCCCACGCGGCAGTTGTCGAAATCGAACACGGTGATGGTACCGTCCGAATAGTCGATATTGTAGTTGCCGTCGCTGAAATCGAAATGAATCATTCCCCGGGTTTCCGCTTTTCGGGGAAGGGCGCGGAGCCGTTCAAGCAGCGCGTGCAGTTTCTCCCTGACCGCCCGGCCGATGGGCTCCGTCCCGAGGAAAGGACAGGTCAATTCATCGGGAATAAGAGAATCGAAATATGCTTCATTGTATTTCCCGAAAAAGTCAAACCGCGGATGGGCGGGCCGATACGAAACGGACAGCGCATGCATCTTCCCCAGCGTCTTGCCGCAATTGAAAAAGTATTCTTCAAGCGGCGCGCCGTCACGGTAGCGGTAGCCGTGAGACTCGATCTGGTCTCCTCTCGCGAGCGCGAATAGAGAAACAGCGCATTTTTCGTTCCCTCGCACAATGACTTCGACAAGGTTCCCGTTGGCCGAAGGATATACATCCGCCACAGACGCGCCGCCCCGCGCGAGATAATGAACATATTCCGTTTCGGCGAGGTAATCTTCCCGGGTCCTGTCCTCAAGGCTCGAAATGCGCATGATGCGGTCTCCGGCGCGGTATACCGTATTACGCCCGCCTTCGTGGGAGGGGAGTTTCACCGCTTCCTTCGCGTCAAAGCCGTAAAGTACCGCAGCCCGCGTCAGAACTGATTTTTCAAAGGGTTCCGTCACGCTTTTCTCCTTTTGTCGCACACCGGTGTTATCAAACAGCCCCCGTCCGGCGGGGGCTGTTTTCTTACTTGTGATACAGTTTGGTAATTTCGTATTTGGGCTCGCAGCTCACGATCACGCCCAGACGCTTGTAGATCTTTTCGTCTACGGCGGAGGGGATAACGGTAAAGTGCGCTTCGCATCCCCGCAGTTTGCTCAGCTGCTTCTGGGCGAGGGCCGCATTTTCGTTGGTGGCGGCGCTCACGCACAGTGCGATCAGGATCTCGTCCGTATGCAGACGGGGATTGTGATGGCCGAGATTGTTGATTTTCAGATCCTTGATGGGCTCGATGACCTCGGGCGGGATGAGTTTGACTTCCTTGTCGATGCCCGCCAGTTTTTTGATGGCATTCAGCATAAGTGCCGCAGCGGCGCCCAGCAGGGGCGTGGTCTTGGCGGTGACGATGCTGCCGTCGGGCAGTTCCATGGCCGCCGCGGGACCGCCGGTGGTCTGCTCGCGCAGGAGGGCAGAACCGAAGATGGGATTGATCTCCGCGTTGATGCCCGCCTTGTTCATGATGGTTTCCAGTTTGCGCACGGTATCGCCTACATCGTTGCCCTTCTTGGCGCTCACCTGCGCGTCGTAGAAGCGGCGCAGGATCTCACGGCGGGAAGCCTCGCGGCAGGCATCGTCATCAATGATGCAGTCCTTGATCATGTTGACGCCCATGTCGGTAGGCGAAGAATAGGGGCACTTTCCGTAGATGAGATCGAAGGTCGCCTCGAGTACGGGGAAGATCTCCACATCGCGGTTGTAGTTGACCGCCGGGAATCCGGTCGCCTCGAGGTAATAGGGGTCGATCATGTTGACATCGTTGAGGTCCGCCGTCGCCGCCTCATATGCCATGTTGACGGGATGGGTGAGCGACAGGTTCCATACGGGGAAGGTCTCGAATTTGGCGTAGCCGGAAGAAATGCCCCGCTTGTAGTCGTGGTAAAGTTGGCTGAGGCAGGTCGCCATTTTTCCGCTTCCGGGACCGGGCGCGGTGACCACGACCAGAGGCTTCGTGGTCTCGATATACTCGTTTCTGCCGTAGCCCTCCTCGCTCACGATCTCCTTGACCGCGGTGGGATAGCCTTTGATGGGATAATGACGGTAGGAGCGGATGCCGAGGCCTGTGAGCTTCTTGCGGAAGGCATCCGCGCCGGGCTGACCCTCATACTGGGTGATGACGACGCCGCCCACATAGAAGCCCATGCTGCGGAACACATCCATCAGCCGCAGAGCGTCCTCATCGTAGGAGATGCCCAGATCGCCGCGCTGCTTGTTTTTTTCGATGTCGTTGGCGCAGATGGCGAGGATGATCTCCACATCGGAGCCGAAGGATTTGAGCATCCTGATTTTGCTGTCCGGCTCGAATCCGGGCAGGACGCGGGACGCGTGGAAATCGTCGAAAAGTTTGCCGCCGAATTCCAGATAAAGTTTGCCGCCGAACTCGGCGATGCGCTTCTGGATCCGCTCGGACTGGATGCGGATATATTTCTCATTATCAAAACCGGGACGCATGAAAAAGACCTCCCATTTGATTGATTTTACGCTTCAAAGAACAGGATGCCGAGGGTTTTGGGACCGCAGTGGCTGCAGACCGTGCAGCCCGCGTGGCTGGTGAGCACTTCGGTGAAGGGGCGCAGGGAGCGGATCTCATCCATCAGGGACGCGACCGTCGCGTCGTCCACTCCGGTATGGGTGACGAAGATGCGCTTGAGTTCGATGTCGCCCGCGGCGGCAAGGCGCTCTTCGATGTACTGGCGGAGGATCGGCTCCATCTTGCCGCGGTATTTCTTGGCAACGCCCATCTTGCCGTCCTTGACTTCGATGCCGAGGCGCAGTTTAATGAGTCCCGCCGCCAGCGCCGCCATGGAGGAGCAGCGTCCGCCCTTGGCGAGATATTCCATAGTGTCCATGACGAAGGACACATTGAGTTTCTTCTGCTTTTCGTCGAGGATCGCCTTGATCTCTTCGCCGCTCCTGTCCTCTTTTGCGAGGTCCGCGGCTTCGAGGGCGAGAAGGCCCGTGCCTGTGGAAAGATTGCGGGAATCCACGGGATAGACATGCCCCACTTCTTCCGCCGCGATGCGGGCGTTCTGGTGGCAGGAGGAGAAATCGGAGGAGATGTTGATGTGGACGACTTCATACCCGTCATCCACATAGGGCTTCCACAGGGCAATGTAGTCATCCACGGAGCAGGCGGCGGTCTTGGGCAGAGTGCCGGTCTCACCCACATACGCGAACAGTTTCTCCGCGTCGATGTTCACGCCGTCTTTGAATTCTTCCTCACCCAGACGCACATAAAGGGGCGAAATGAGGATGCCGTATCGTTCTCTCTGTTCGGGGCTCAGATCGCAGGTGGAATCCGCGGTAATGATGATCTTGCTCATGATGTTCCTTTCTTACTGGATGGGATGGGTGCCCACATAGTAGGTGTCCCGCTCGCCGCTGTAATAATCCTCGCTCAGGGTCTCACGCTTGACTTCCTTGCCGGTGTCCCAGTCATAGTAGACCCGCTCCAGCATGCTGCGGCGTCCCAGTTTACCTTCCTTGACCAGCATTTTCTGGGTAGTGTAGTAGCAGTAGGTGCCTTCTTTGTCCTCCACGATGTTGACCGCGGAGTTTTTGATGTTGTTCTGAAGGATGGTGGAAACGAGGTCGATGCGGTACTCGGGGCGGCTGCCGTAGATGATGACCCGCGCCTCCAGTTTGTTGATGACTTCGGTGTAGATGTAGATGGTATAGCCGGTGTTGTTCACGAAGACGAAATCCTGCAGGGCGTCCTCGCTGACCGCCGCGTCCATGGAGGCGTTGCAGTAATCGACCACCATCGCGTGGTGATTGCGCTCCACCACATCCATGCCGGCGTACATGAGCGCACCGTACAGGGTGCTGGACGCCTGACAGACGCCGCCGCCCATACCGGTGGTGATGTTCTCGCCGTAGTAGACCGTGCCTTCCTGATAGCCGCGCACGGCGCTGCGCTCGCCGACCACCTCGTTAAAGGAAACCGTCTCGCCCGGGCGCACGGCAAAGCCGTTGAAGTTGGACAGCGCCTGCCGCACATTGGAGCAGCGGGAAGTGGAGGAAGCAGTCAAATCCGTGGCATAACTCACGATCTGCTGAAGCCCGTTCTCCGCCTCGGAAGAGGACACGGCGGGGTGCTTCTCTTCCACGGGCAGATCCATGAGCGCCGTCTGGGAAGGCGCGTTCATGAGAGAGATGAGCGTGTTTTCAAACGCTTCCCGGTTCAGTTCCCTGCCGTCGCGGGAATCCGCAACGACCACGGGCTTGGTGGCGGTCAGAACGATGTCCGCGTCCACGGGCGCGATATACACTTCGTCGTAGATGCCGCCGATGAACTCGTCCAGTTTCTCCTTGTCATAGGACAGCTGCACGGTGAATTCCTGGGGCGTATAGCGCAGGTTCTGCTGGGTGACGGAACGGTCGTTCTTGCTGCCCGTATGACCCAGGTTCCACGCCTTCTGGAGCACTTCGCCCGTATTGTAGGATGCCTTGAAGTCCTTCGGGGAGAAACTCCAGGTCCTGCCGTCAAAAGAGAAGGTGTAGGTCCTGCCGAGCACGGAATCCGCCCATTTTTCCAGCAGTTCCCTGCCCTCGTCTTTGGTATACGCGGACATATCCACGGAATTGATGTAGACACCCTGGCAGAAATACTTGCCGGACGAACCGCTTCCGCGGAATATGGATACGACCAAAATAACAAACAGCGTGACGGCGACCACCGCGAAAATGGGATTCTGCAGCAGGGGGCCGGGCTTGATTTTGCGCTTCTGTGTTGCCATGAAACCTCCGGAGTCCGTATCAATATTAACGCATTTTAATTATACACGAATCGAAGCGCAAAAGCAAATGGAATTTCATTTCAATGAGGTTAAAATCAGGTGCATCGGGCGGCTTCCCTCTTGCATCGGGCGGCTTTTTGGCGTAAGATAGAGGCATCATTCAAGGGAGAAAACAACATGACCGAAAGACTGTATTACGATAACGCGTATCTGACGGAGTTTACCGCCCGCGTCACTTCCTGCGGGGAAGCAGAGGGCGGAAAATTCCTCGTGCGTCTTGACGCAAGCGCCTTCTACCCCACCAGCGGCGGACAGCCCTATGACGAAGGCACCATCGATGAAGCGGTCATCTGCGATGTGATCGCGGAGGACGGCGGCGATGTCGCCCACATCGTGGACAGACCCCTGCCTGTCGGGAAGGAAGTATCCTGCAAGATCGATTGGGCACGCCGGTTCGACCATATGCAGCAGCACGCGGGCGACCACATGCTGGCCGGCTGCGTCTACCGCGTTTTCGGCGGGCACACCATCGGGCTCCACATCGGGCATCAGGATTCCTCCATTGATGTGGAATTCCCGGACGGCAGGACCCATCTGGAGAGCACGGACATCGAGATGCTGGAAGACATGGTGAACGCCATCATCCAGAAGGATGTGCCCATCCGGTGCTGGTTCCCGGACGAAAGCGAACTCAAAACGCTGCCCCTGCGCAAGGCGCCCACGGTGGACAGCCACATCCGCGTGGTGAGAATCGGCGATGATGAATTCTGCGCCTGCGGCGGCACCCATCCCTCCACCTCCGGGCAGGTGGGCGTGTTCAAACTGACCGATGTGCGCCCAAGCCGCGGCAAGATCCGCTTCACCTTCGTGGCGGGCGGACGCGCCAACCGCCTCTTCCGCACCCAGATGGATGCGTTCAAAAAGGTGAACGCCCTGCTCTCCGCAGACATCGATACCGCGGTCTCCGCGGCGGAAACGGTGCTTGCCCGTCTCAAAGACTGCGAGTATCACCTGCAGCAGGAGAAAAACGCCCGCGCCATGGAAAAGGCGGATGCCGCGGCGGAAAACGCGCCCGTCATCGGCAACATCAAAATCGTGAAACTGCTCCTTGACGGCGCGGATGGCGAGACCCTCAAGGAAACCGCGCTGCACATCATCTCCTCCCCCGCCCGCGTTGCCCTCGTGGGCAGCAGGGCGGAGAGCGGGATCCAGCTGCTCTTCACCCGCTCCGCGGATGTGGATATCGCCATGGGGCCTCTGCTCGCCTCATCGGTCAAGCCCTTCGGCGGCAAAGGCGGCGGACGCCCCGATTTTGCGGGCGGCTCCTGCCCTGCGGAGGAAGCGCTGGACAAGGCAATGGAAATTTTGTCGCAGAATTGAGTACAGCAAAGCACCCTGCTCACAAGGCAGGGTGCTTCCTTTTGCCGTTTATTCTTTTCCGTCCGCTTTGCGGATACGGGAAATGACCTGCTCAGCCGCAAGGGCGATGCCCTTTTCCGTCAGGTGGATCTTATCGTCCGCGCGGATGTTTCCGGGAATGTCGGAAGCGATGAGCGCATACAGGTCGTTGATCATGCATCCTTCTTTTGCGAGCAGGGGCACGATGCGCCCGTTGTACTCACGGATCACGGAATTCCGGTTGTGCGCGTTGGGCTCGATAACGGGCGTGGAGGTGGCGAAGATGAGGTGTCTGCACCGCTGTTTCAATAGTCCGCACAGGCGGAGCATCGTGGTCACATATTCGTCGATGGGCGTGAACGGCCCGTCTCCGAACAGATCACACACATCCCACAAGCCGTTGTTCCAGTGGATGATGTCCGCCCCCGCGATGAGGTCCTGCCAGTCATACAGCCCGCGCAGGGTGCGCCTCGCGTAGCGGCAGTTTTCCTCCGGCTGGGCGACAATGTACTCGTCCTTGAGCAGTTCCGCGACTCTCGGTCCATAGCCGATCATGCGGATGGAGTCGCCAAGCAGGACCACTTTCTTCACGCGCGTGCCTCCGTTTTCATTCAGTTGTCGGTCCTGCTGAACGCGGTCCTCATGTGGCGGGTCGCCTCGAGCACCAGGTTGTTGAGCACCTTTTGTGTCTCTTCCCGCGCCATTTCACAGAGTTTCTTATTGGCTTCGTCGAGCACCGCGATGTCTCCGCTTTCCTCGAACTTCGCATCATACTCGCTTATGATCGCGCGGGCACGGGCCATGGTGATGTTCTGATAGCGCTCGATATGCTGGATGCAGGCGTTGAAGTTGGCGTCCGCCAGCACATCGATGAGGCGGCTGTTCCAGTAGAAGTTGTCCGTGGACACATCCTTCTTCACATCGCTCAGATACCTGTCGATCTTGCCCGCGGTGTAGACGGGAACGAAGGTGTCAAAGGCGGTGCAGCCGAAGCAGATCCATTCGATGGACTTGTTGGCGCCCGCGATACCGCCGCGGATCTGGCACAGACCCATGGTGTCGGTGTTGTTCTTGGCGATGGGACGGTACACGCCCTTCTCGGGGCGGTTCGCTGCGGAATACAGATAATAGGGCGTGCCCTGATAGTAGGAGGACAGGATGTACTTCACATCCTCCACAGTGATCTTCTTTTCGGGCACGAAGCACCAGGGGATGTTGTCGCTCTCGGGACCGAAATCGGCGTCGGGACCGTCCCACTTGTACTTTGTGGGGCACAGGCAGCGGCCCATGAACCAGGCGCGGGGCGTGTTGTACACATGGTCCGCGTCGGAATGGGAGCCAAAGCACCAGCGGGGATTGAACTTGCCGTCCTGATTCAAATCAAGGTGGTTCTTTTCCACAAACTCTTTGAGGTCATTGGAACAGAGGTAATTTTCACCCTTGCCGAACGCATCCTCAAAATCGAACGCGTCGATGCCCAGTTGGTTCGGCATGACGACCACGGCGTCATCGGGCACGCGGCGCGCCATCCAGTGGTGTCCGCCGATGGTCTCCAGGTACCAGATCTCGTTTTCGTCGTTGAACGCGATGCCGTTGGATTCGTAAGTTCCGTATTTTTCCAGCAATTCCGCCATGCGCAGCACGCCTTCGCGGGCGGTCTTGATGTAAGGCAGCACGAGGGCGACCAGGTCTTCCTCGCCGATGCCGCCGGGGATGTCCTTTTCTTTCTTCGTCTTCGCCTTGATGTAGCGCACCATGGGGTCGGCGCCCAGCACGCGGGGATTGGTGGTGATGGTCTCGGTGGCGGTCATGCCGACATTCAGTTCATTGATGCCGGTGGTGGGCCACATGCCCTCGCCCGGGAGCACATTGGGCACATAGGTGCAGGCGAGCGCCTCGTCCGGCAATTCCAGGGTCAGATGGCCGATGACGGAGGTATACTTGCGTTTTTGTTTGTCGCCGCTGACCTTGATGAGTTTTTTGACGGTGATGGAGCCGTCGTCGGTGCGGGCGATCATGGTGGAGTTATCATTGCTGGCCTTCTTGCCAACCAGAAGCGTCGTGCAGGGCATGGATGTTTCCTCCATTCAAGATTTGCTCCGATTATACCACATTATTTGAAATAATCAATCTTTTTGGCAAAACTCTTTGACATCGCCGAGCCGCTGTGGTAAAATGGACACACCTTGGTTAAATAAGTTGCGGAGGTTATGTATCATGAGTGATACCGTTCTTTCCCAGTTTACCCAGTCTTTCACCGAAGAAAAAAAGGCCGTCGGCCGCAAACTCAAGATCGGCATCATCGGCTGCGGCTGGATCGCCGAAGCCCATATCGAGTCCTACAAGCAGATGGAGGATGTGGAGATCGTCGCCGCCGCGGATCTGATCCCCGGCAAGGCGGAAGCCTTCATGAAGCGCTACGGCGTGGAAGGCGTCCGTTTCTATCCCAGCCACAAGGAAATGCTGGACAATGAGGAACTGGACGGCGTGTCCATCTGCACCTACAACTGCCAGCACGCGGCTCCCGCCATCTACGCTCTGGAAAAGGGCGTCAATGTTCTGCTCGAAAAGCCCTTCACCGTGACCCTCGACGAGGCTGTTGCGGTATGCCGCGCCGAAAAGAAGAGCGGCAAGATCCTGTCCATCGGCTTCCAGCCCCGCGGCGACCTCAACATGCAGATGATCAAGAAGATCGTGCAGAGCGGCGCTCTGGGCAAGATCTATTACATCCAGACCGGCGGCGGACGCCGCCGCGGCATCCCCAACAGCACCTTCATTGAGAAGGACACCGCCGGCATCGGCGCTCTGGGCGACATCGGCTGCTACTCTCTGGATGTGGTGCTGAACGCGCTGGGCTATCCCAAGCCCCTGACCGTCACCGGCTACAAGAGCGCGTACTTCGGAACCAACCCCGAGTATCAGTACGCCGACCGCTTCCACTCCGCCGAGGAGAACGCCGCCCGCTTCAGCGTGGACGACTTCGCCGCCGGCTTCATCCGCCTCGAAGGCGACATCATCCTCGACTTCCGCATCGCGTGGGCCATGCACCTCGACACGCCCGGTGACACCATCATCATGGGCACCAAGGGCGGTCTGCGCATCCCCTCCACCGACTGCTGGAACGGCTCCGTCGGCGGCGAGATGACCATCTACCACGACCTCGCGGGCGTGCAGATGCAGGAGAAGGTCCCGATCCTCAAGGACAACAGCGGCAAGGGTCTGTTCTACAAGAAGGTCCGTTCCTTCCTGGATGCCATCAAGGAAGGCAAGCCCGCGCCCGTACCCTCCTCCGAGATCCTCTACAATCAGGCCATCATCGACGGCATCTGCAAGAGCGCGGAACTGGGTCACGAAATCGAGATCAACATCCCCGAAATCTAAACTGTATGCACAAAACGGCGTCCTGCCCGGGACGCCGTTTTTTCGGAGGCAATATGACAATGAAGAATGACTGGGCGCCCCGTCCGCCCATGGGCTGGAACAGTTGGGACTGCTACGGCGCGTCCGTGGATGAGAAAACCGTGCGCGGCAACGCGGAGTATATGGCGGAGCATCTGAAGGGACGCGGCTGGGAGTATGTGGTGGTGGACATCCAGTGGAGCCAGACAGACCCGGACGGCTGGAACTACCGTCCCTTTACCGACCTCTGCATGGATGGATTTTCGCGGCTCATCCCGGCGGAAAACCGCTTCCCGTCCTCAAAAGGCGGCAGGGGATTCAGGCCCCTTTCCGACGATATCCATTCGCTCGGGCTCAAGTTCGGCATCCACATCATGCGCGGCATCCCCCGTCAGGCGGTACACAGGCGCACGAAGATTGACTTCCCCGGCGCGACCGCTCTTGACGCGGCGCAGACCTATTCCGTCTGCCCGTGGAACACGGATATGTACGGCGTATCCGACACGCCCGCGGGTCAGGCATACTACGACAGCATCTTCCGCCTGTACGCGGAGTGGGGCGTCGACTATGTGAAGGTGGACGACATCGCCAACACGGAGTTCAAGCCCCACGACCCCTATTCGGCGAAGCGGGAAATCGAGATGATCCGCGCCGCCATCGACAAGTGCGGAAGACCCATCGTGCTCTCCCTCTCCCCCGGTCCCGCGCCCATCGCCCAAGCGGAGCACCTCTGTGAGAATGCCAACCTCTGGCGCATGACGGGCGACTTCTGGGACAGCTGGCCGCAGCTGAAAGCGGAGTTCAAGAGATGCGAGCAATGGGCGCCCTATGTGAAAAAGGGCTGCTGGCCGGACTGCGACATGCTGCCGCTGGGCATCGTGATGGCGGCGGGCGCGGACGGCGGACATCCTTCGGGCTTCACGAAGACCGAGCAGGTGACCCTCATGAACCTGTTCTGCATCTTCCGCTCGCCCCTCATGATGGGCGGCGAAATGAGGAAGAACGATGATTTCACCCTGAACCTCCTGACCAACGAGGACGCGCTCAAGGTAAACCGCGAAGGCACCGCGCCCACGGAGCTGTTTTTGACCGATGACACCGCCGCATGGAAAAACACCTGCGAAGACGGCACGAAGTATCTGGCGCTGTTCAACCTTTCGGACGTGCAGCAGACCGTCACCGTCGATATCGCCGAAGCGGGCTTCGGCGACGCCCCCGTTACCGAGGTTTGGAGCAAAATCACCGCCCCCTACCGCGGCTCCTACGCCATCCCGCCCCACGGGTCGCTGATGTTCAGGGAGGCATAGCAAGTAAACCAAATGGGCTGTGAAAGAATCGAACTTTTTTCACAGCCCATTTTCAACTATTCACGGAACCCTTTTTCACTCTGCATCGTTTGCAAATGAGATACTATTTCAACACTTTGGGCAATTATGTCAATTTCGCCATAATCATCAACTACTAGTCGGTAGTGCTTAAGTTCATTCAGACTGATATTGCGGGACTCTTTAGTCTTCCTTTCAAGTATGCTTTTTAGCTTTCCATTCAGGATTTCCGATTTGTCAGGTTCCAATAATTCCAATCCGAACTTCCAATCAAGTATTGATATTAATTCGAAGTCCGTAAATTCATACCGGTATACATTCGTAAACACCAGACAATGATATCGACCGGCTTGTTCCTCATCTTCATACATAAGCTTCAAAGTGTCATTTTCATACGTTAGTGACATGATGTTTTCCTCATAAATAGGAGCAGGAAGTTCTAATAACATGAAATCAACCTCTTTTCTAATGAGAAACACGTGTATTCGAATATCTTCCATTTCCATTATCGTATATTTCTTTCCGTTTGTCAATCCTCTGCCGCAGCGGCACATGAAAACGCGCTCCGTTTCCGAAGCGTGTCTGTTTATAGCTTTATCTCCATGCCATTTGTCAGCGTATCCCGATATCACAGAAACTGCCGAGACGCTTCTGCCTCCGGTATCTGCTACGGCCTTTGGGAATCCACGCCGGAGATAATCGCTTCTTCATCAACAATTACTCTGCACGGTACTGTTGCAACAACAATGTACCGGATATTTTCATTATCCTTATACGAGAAGCACTCTGACTCATATGGCTTTATCACATCGCCAACCGTCAACTCTAAGAATACACCTACATGGGTCAGTATCATATCCCGAGATATCCCGTATGAACTCAGTAATTCATTATACCATGGTGTATTGAACTGTGACAGGTCGGTATCGTTTATGCCGGTTCCATCACTTCTATCGTAGAAACAACGTAATGCGTCATCATCCGATGCCGAAAGTTGAACTACTATGGTTGTTGCTACTACACCATTTGGCGTCAATTGATCAATAATATTTATGGTTACACCAGTAGATGGTACCCTTGTCAGCTTTTCCAATTCTGTTCTATCACAACATGAGATCTTCGGTGCATCCGCTTGTCCGGCTTTCAGTATACTGTCAATCAATTCAAGATTGCTGTTTATCGTTTTGAGGTCCAAATACCTTTTCAGAAGAACTTTACAGCTGTTGTAGCTGCTTTTCGAATTCTGCCGTTTCAAACCATCGCTCAAGCAGCTTTGGAAGCCGTACATATATGCGCGATAGATATCCCTATCATTTTCATCAATGGTCAATTTCGGAAACTTCTGCGCAAACTCACTGCAAAGGGCTATCGCCCGCTCTGCCGAATTGTTGGACGCACAGTAATACGCCACTTGAAAGTAAAGCTCGCAGTAGTTCATTCTTCTGATGCCGCTCACGGAAGCAATGCTGCAATGTTTGAAGATCGAATACTTGTCGATGACTTTATTGTACTCATCCAAAATGGCAATACACTCATCGATGTTTTGCTCCCGGATCAGATTGAGGGGCGTTACACCGTAAATAACGTTTGTGCCATACAGCAAGCCGTCTTCAAGATAGTCATAGGACTCCGCAAAAACCGCGTATGACGCGATTTCGTCAAGTATCCTTATCTTCTGATCCCTGTCACCGGATTTCTCATATGCTTTCCACAATAACTCCTTTGCAAGTCCTTTATCCCCGCAGCTGCCTGCCGCCTGACCCGCGAAAAATAGCCGTTCCACAGAGGCGTCGGAGTCATTCAATAATTCCCGAAGCTCGCTTTGATCCACAATCGTCGAAATCTTCGGATCGGCTTTTTCTCCGAGATTGAAAATAACGCCTATTTTCTCGCCATACGAAACCGCGACGGTATACAGATACCTGTCAAACCAGTCTTTGGTTCGCAGACTGCAGGTACCTGTAATGTCATATATCGTATCAATAACGGCATTTTGTGTATGAACGATGAGCTTTTCCGCACATTTCTCTGTTTTGCTTTCCGCGTAACCTTCACCGGATGCGAAAACAACAGATAGTACGAGCGCAATCAAAACAAGCTTCATAATTCCTTTGAACTTCCTCATGATTTGCCTCCGGTATCGGTTCCTCGGTATCCTCTTCTTACAATTTAGCATTTTTCTTCCCGTTTGTCAATCCTTTGCCGCAGCGAAACACAACGAGAAAAACAGCAGAAAGCATTGAAAAATCCGCGAGCATGATGTAATATACATAAGTACCGGAACAGACCGATTCGTTTCGTCGATTTCCCTATTCCATCGATCAGGAGGCATCTATGAGCTACATCAATCCCGTTCTGCGCGGCTTCTACCCCGACCCCAGTGTCTGCGCAGCGAACGGCAAATACTATATGGTCAATTCCTCCTTCCAGTTTTTCCCGGGCGTGCCCCTGCACGAGAGCGAGGACCTCGTCAACTGGAAGCCCATCGGTCACGTGCTGACCCGTCCTTCCCAACTGCCG
This sequence comes from Clostridia bacterium, assembly GCA_045598325.1. GTDB lineage: Bacteria > Bacillota > Clostridia > Christensenellales > Aristaeellaceae > RUG14130. The sequence continues at coordinate 32,528 of JAZLLT010000011.1, forward strand.
CTTGGAAATGCGGACAGCCGCGGCGGCATCTACGCGCCCACGATCCGCTATCATGACGGCCGCTTCTACATGGTGACCACGAACGTTTCCGGCATGGGCAATTTCTATGTGTGGACGGACGACATCTACGGTCAATGGTCCGAGCCCATCAAGGTGGAGCAGGGCGGAATCGACCCTTCCCTGCTGTTTGAAAACGGCAAAACCTATTTCATTTCCAACGGCGTTGCAGACGACGGGACCCACGGCATCACCCAATGCGAGATCGACATCGAAACGGGCAGGAAACTGACGCCCTCCGTGTCCCTCTGGCAGGGAACCGGCGGACGCTATCTTGAAGGGCCCCACATGTACCACATCGGCGATACCTACTGGCTGATGGCGGCGGAGGGCGGCACGGAGTACGGCCATATGATCACCTGCGCAAAAAGCGGCAATGTGTGGGGCCCCTTTACCGCCTGCCCCGTGAACCCCGTGGTCACAAACCGCAACAAGGCGCCCCATCAGATCCAGGGCATCGGCCACGGCGACCTCGTGTGGGACAAAAACGGAGACATGCACATCCTCTCCCTCGGTTTCCGTCAACTCGACGATTTCAAGCATTATCATGTTCTCGGCCGCGAGACCATGCTCATGCCCGCGCGTTTTGAAAACGGGTCTCTGATCGGCGGCACCGACGGCACGGTGGACACGGAATATTCCTATTACGCAGAGCAGAAACTCAAGAGGGAATGGACCATCGAAAACACCCGCTGGGACGCCGACTGGTCTTTCCTGCGCAATTACGACCCGTCCGCCTATGAACTGACCGCGGACCGCGCGGTGCTTTACGGGAGAAAAGACACTCTGAGCGGACGCGGCGTCAACACTTTCGTTGCCCTCCGTCAAAAGGACATGGACTTCATTCTTCGCTGCAAGGTGAAAAACGAAGGCGGCGAGGGCGGCATCACCGTCTACGCGGGCGAAAACGAGCATCTGGATATCGGAGCCGCGGGCGGAGAGATCTTCCTGCGCTTCACGGTCGCCGGGCTCGAAAACACCGCTGCCCGCATCCCCGCGAGCGGCGATATCACGCTCATCGTGAAGGGCGAACCGTATTTCTACCGTTTCTTCGCGGAAATCGGCGGAGCGGAAATTTTCCTCGGGAGACTCGCCTCCAAGTATGTTTCCACGGAAGTGGCGGACGGATTTGTGGGCGTGATGCTGGGTCTGTACGCGCAGGACGGCGGAAAAACGGAGTTCACGGACTTCCGTCTGACCTACAAATAACTTTTTTCACCATGTATCGGGCGGCGGGATCTTCCCGCCGCATTTTCTTATGCGCGTGAATATTTCCGTTGCTTTTCAAGTTGCAACATTTCCGTCATATTTTCATTTTCCGTCCGCAACATTCCCGTCTCCGCGTTTGTCCACACATCGTATTATCCACAGACTCGTCCCCGTTTCGGGCGGGTTTTCAACTGTATCGCTGTTTGTTATCCACCGATTGTGGATAATATTTTCCACTTATCCACAGGTGCAAAGAGGGAAAAGTCGGTTGCTGTGGATAACCGACTTTTTACTCATTTATTACGAAATTATTTCAGACCACGGTTTGTTGCGTCAGGAAAAGAACGGAAAAGTGACGGTTTTCTTGAAAAAAGCAGAAGACCGCGGGCAATCATTCGCTGCCGGCGGTCTTCCGTTTTGATTGTTTTCAGTTTTCGATAAAGCGCACGGACGGCTCCGCGTTGAGGTTCAGATCCGCCAGTTCGCCCTTCATCAGGCGGTAGAAGCCCGCCGCGCCGATCATGACGGCGTTGTCGGTACACAGTCCCGCCGGGGGCATGCAGACGGTGAGTCCCATTTTCTCTCCCCTTCCCTGCGCTTCGCGGCGGAGCAGGCGGTTGCTTGCCACGCCGCCCGCGAGGGCAAAGGTCTTCGCGCCCGTATCGGCGCAGGCGGCAAGGGCACGGTCCAGCAGGGCGTCCACCACCGCTTTGCGGAAGGACGCCGCCCAGTCCGCGGCCTTGATCTCGCCGCCGGTCTGGCGAATGGTGTGCGCCTGATTGATGACGGCGGTCTTGAGTCCGCTGAAAGAAAAGTCGTACTTTCCTTCGGTGTGCATTTTCGGGAATTTGTACGCCTTGTCGTCGCCGTCCTCCGCCAGTTTGTCCAGCAGCGGTCCGCCGGGATACGGGATCTCCAGCACGCGGGCGACCTTGTCGAAGGCTTCGCCCGCCGCGTCATCCACGGTGTGCCCCAGCAGTTCATAGCGTCCGTACTCGGTCACATTCACGATGTGGCTGTGTCCGCCGCTGGCGACGAGGCACACAAAGGGCGGCTCGAGCGTCTTGTCCGCGATGAAGTTGGCGCTCACATGGCCTTCGATGTGGTTGACGGGAATAAGGGGCTTGTCCCACGCGTAGGCGAGGGCTTTGGCGAAACTGACGCCCGTGAGCAGGGCGCCCACGAGACCCGGACCGAAGGTGACCGCGACGGCGTCGATGTCGTCCTTGGTCATATTCGCGTCGGCAAGCGCCTTTTCGAGCAGGGGCGAGAGCGCCTCCACATGCATGCGGGAGGCGATTTCCGGCACCACGCCGCCGTAGAGGGCGTGGATGTCGATCTGCGTGGCGATCTCGTTGGCCAGCACTTCCCGTCCGTCCCGCACGATGGCGATGGCGGTCTCGTCGCAGCTGCTCTCCACAGAGAGCACCACGGCGTGTTTTTTCCGGGTCAATACCCGCGCTTTCGCGCGGGCTCTTTCCATGTATGACATATTACAGCATCTGCAGATACGCGGTCACGAAGCCTTCGAGGTCGCCGTCCATCACATTGTCGATGTTGCCGTTTTCATATCCGGTGCGGTGATCCTTGACCAGCGTGTAGGGCTGGAAGACATAGGAGCGTATCTGACTGCCCCATTCGATCTTTTTGAGTTCGCCTTTGACTTCGCCCATCAGTTCCTGGCGCTTCTGTTCCTGGAGTTCTGCCAGTCTCGCGCGGAGCATGCGGAAGCAGGTTTCCTTGTTCTGCACCTGAGAACGCTCATTCTGGCACTGTACCACGATGCCGGTGGGCAGGTGGGTGATGCGGACGGCGGAGTCGGTACGGTTGACATGCTGTCCGCCCTTGCCGGACGCGCGGTAGGTGTCGATGCGCAGGTCATCCGCTTCGATGGGGATCTCGCCCTCATCCTCGATGACGGGAGCCACATCCAGAGAGGAGAAGGAGGTGTGGCGGCGCGCCGCGGCGTCAAAGGGAGAAATGCGCACGAGGCGGTGAACGCCTCTCTCGCTCTTCATGAAGCCGTAGGCATAATCGCCGGACACTTCCCAGGTGACGGACTTGACGCCCGCTTCATCGCCTTCCAGCATATCCAGTTCGCGCACGGCAAAACCCATGCGCTCACCGAAACGGGTGTACATGCGGTAGAGCATCTGCGTCCAGTCCTGCGCCTCGGTTCCGCCCGCGCCCGCGTGGAGGGAAAGGATGCAGTCGTTCATGTCATACTGACCGGTGAGCAGGGTGGTCAGGCGCAGATTTTCCATTTCCTCGCGCAGGGCTTTCAATTCCCTGTCGATTTCGCCGGACATCTCGTCTCCGCCGCCCTCTTCCTCGGCCAGTTCCATCATCACATCCACATCCTCGAGACGGGACACGAGGGACTCATAGTGCTTGATGCGGCCTTCGCAGGAGCGCATTTTCTGATTGACTTTCTGCGCGCGCTCCACATCGTCCCAGAATCCGGGAGACGCCATGTCCTCCTGATACTCCACGAGCTGCTCGCGGAGCCCCGCGATGTTCAAGGATTTTTCGTTCTCCGCCAGCATGCCCTGCAGAGCGGTGATTTCCTGACGGAACACTTCGGATTCGTACATAAAAATTCCTCCGGTTCAGAATCAATACTGTATTACTGTCCTTTGCCGCAGCATTCCTTGAACTTTTTGCCGCTGCCGCAGGGACAGGGATCGTTGCGTCCGACCTTCTTCACGCTCTTGACGGGCTCCTTGGCGACGCTCGTATCTACATTGGTCACGATGTTCTTCGCCACTTCCTTGCGCTCGGGCGGGCGGGAAATGATAGCGGTGTAGAGGCGGCGCAGGGTGTCCTCCTGAATGAGGTGGACCATTTCCTCGAACATGTCGTAGCCTTCGTGCTGATATTCCACGATGGGCTGGCGCTGTCCGTAGGCGCGCAGACCGATGCCTTCACGCAGCTGGTCCATGGCGTCGATGTGGTCCATCCAGCGGCGGTCGACGCTGGAGAGCACGATGGCGCGCTCCACTTCGCGCATGTCGAAGCCTGCTTCGGTGACGGCGGCTTCGCGCTTCTCGTACTGTTCGATGCTCTTTTCCCGGATCGCCTCTTTCAGGGCTTCCTTGGTCTTGTTCGTCAGATTTTCAAAGCACCCGGTGACCGCGTTTGCGGGGGCGCAGATGCGGGCGAGATAATCGTTGAGGCCCTTGATGTCCCAGGTGTCGGGCGTTCCCGCGCAGTGGGCTTCGATGGCTTCGTCGAGGATCGTGTCGCGCATGTCGGAAATGCGCTGCTTCATGTCGCCGCCTTCGAGCACTTCCCTGCGTTCGGCGTAGATGATGTTTCTCTGGGTGTTCATCACATCGTCGTACTGGAGCACGCTCTTGCGGATCTCGAAGTTGCGGCTTTCGACCCGCTTCTGGGAGGACTCGATCTGCTTGCTGAGGACACCGAATTCGATGCGGTCGTTTTCGCTCACGCCCAGTTTTTCCACCATGGGATTGATGCGGTCGGAACCGAACAGACGCATGAGGTCGTCCTGCAGGGAGATGAAGAACCGGCTGGCGCCGGGGTCGCCCTGACGGCCCGCGCGTCCGCGCAGCTGGTTGTCGATGCGGCGGGATTCATGCCGCTCGGTACCGATGATATAGAGACCGCCCAGAGCCACGACTTCCTCGTGCTCTCTGTCGGTTTCCTTCCTGTGTTGCGCGTACAGGTCGTTATACAGGGCGCGGACTTCCTTGACCTCGTCGCTCACATCCTCGCTGTGACCGACGGCTTCCTCGATGACCGCTTCCTCGTAGCCCTGCAGTTTCAGTTCATGCTTCGCCATGAACTCCGCGTTGCCGCCAAGCAGGATGTCCGTTCCGCGTCCCGCCATGTTGGTGGAAATTGTGACGGCGCCCTTTTTGCCGGCCTGCGCGACGATCTCGGCTTCCTTCTCGTGGAACTTGGCGTTCAGGACGGTGTGGCGGATGCCGCGCCGCTCCAGAAGTTTGCTCACATATTCGCTTTTTTCAACGGAAACGGTTCCCACCAGCACGGGCTGACCGCTCTTGTGGAGCCGCTCGACCTCGTCCGCCACGGCGTCGAATTTGCCCTTCACGGTGGTGTAAACGGCGTCGTTTTCGTCCTTGCGGATCATGGGGCGGTTGGTGGGGATGGTGACGACATCCAGACGGTAGATGCCGCGGAACTCGTCTTCCTCGGTCTTGGCGGTACCCGTCATGCCCGAGATCTTTTTATACATGCGGAAGTAGTTCTGGAAGGTGATGGTGGCGAGGGTCTTGCTCTCGCGTTCCACCTTCACATGCTCTTTGGCTTCGATGGCCTGATGGAGACCGTCGCTGTAGCGGCGTCCCACCATGAGGCGGCCCGTGAACTCATCCACGATGATGACCTGACCGTCCTTGACCACATAGTCCACATCGCGCTTCATGAGGTTGTTGGCACGCAGGGCAGCGAGGATATGGTGGTACAGTTCCGCGTTCTGGGGATCGGACAGGTTCTCGATGTTGAACGCCTGTTCCGCCTTGCGTACGCCTTCCTCGGTCAGGGTGATGGTCTTTTCTTTTTCGTCCTTGGTGAAGTCCTTGTCCTCGCCTTCCCTCAGGCGGGTGACGAAGCGGTCGGCGAGATTGTACAGTTCCGTGCTCTTGTCACCCTGACCGGAAATGATGAGGGGCGTGCGGGCTTCATCGATGAGGATGGAGTCCACCTCGTCCACGATGGCGAAGTTGAGCGGCCTCTGCACCATGTTTTCCTTGCGGACGACCATGTTGTCGCGCAGATAGTCGAAGCCCAACTCGTTGTTGGTGGCGTAGGTGACATCCGCGGCATAGGCTTCCTGCCTCTGCTCAGGCGTCATGTCGTGGAGGATGAGGCCTACTTTGAGGCCCATGAAGCGGTAGATCTTGCCCATCCACTCGCTGTGGTATTTGGCGAGGTAATCGTTGACCGTGACCACATGCACGCCGTCTCCTGGGAGGGCGTTCACATAGGCGGCGAGGGCGGCGGTCAAGGTCTTGCCTTCACCGGTCTTCATCTCGGCGATGCGGCCCTGATGCAGCACGATGGCGCCCACCAGCTGCACGGGGAACGCCTTCTGCCCGATGGCGCGGTAAGCACCCTCGCGGACAGCCGCCAGCGCGTCCACCAGCAGGTCGTCGAGGTTCTCGCCCTGATTCAGCCTGTCGCGGAAGGAAACGGTCAGCGCGCGCAGGGCGGCGTCGGTGAGTTTGCTCATCTCAGTATCTTTTTCCTCGATGAGCGCCACCTTTTTCATGATCTTCTTGACTTCCGCCTCGTTGGAACCGGAGAGAAGACCCTTGATGAAATCAAACATTTTTTCCATAATGTATGCTCCGTAAAAGCCTTAATGATTTATTATAGCATTTTTTCGCGCGCCGCGCAAGTATCAGGGCAACTGTTCTACGCTTCCGATGCCGTTTTTAACACGGATCAGGAACCAGCGTGTCTTCTCGAAAGGATTCATGTGGGCAAGGACATCCCGGTAGACGCTCTTTGCCTGCGCGATGGACGCCGCGGACGGCTTCTTTCCGGAATAGCGCAGGCGGGCGATCTCGCCGGACAGAGCGATGAGCCGCTCATCCACCGCTTCCGCTTCCACGGCGCGGACGGCAAATTCGCCGGGCGTATCGCCGCTCAGGTAGCGGATGCCGCGGGAGGACAGGGCGTCCAGGATGCAGCGGTACCAGAGCATGAGGGTATCCGTGTCGTTTTTTTGCTTCCGCGCGCAAAGGTCGGGCGAAACCGCTTTCACGCGGCGGACAAGGCGGTAAACGCCGTAGGCGAAGGCGGCGAGGATCAACAGGATCCAAAGCCATCTGCCTCCGTTCCCTTCGTTTCCGCTGTTGCTGCCGTCTTCTCCCCCGTGCCCGCGGGTATCGGGTTCGTCGGGTTCACCGGGCGTGGCGGGCGGCGGCGTGGGCGCGG
>JAZLLT010000012.1:0-11150 GCA_045598325.1 Clostridia bacterium
CGGGTGACGGGTTGGTTCGTGAAGCGGTTCATGGGGTAGTGGAGGGTGATGGGTTTGCGGGCGAGGATGTAATCCGCGTAGTCTTTGGGGCAGGTGAGGGGTTCGGCCAGTTCCACGCACGCCATCTTGCCGGGACGGACGCCTTCCGCCCTGTGGATGTCGCTGCCCGCGGTCAGGGGGAGACCGAGGGTCTTGCCGTAGAGAGTATCGGTCAGGTCCATGTACGCTTCATTGCCCATGTTGACCGCTTCGACCGCGTCCACCATATAGGGAGAGAGTTTAACCTCGCTGATGTAGCCGCGCTCGCGGAAGGGATGCGCCTGCACCACGGCGGCGCCCGCTTCGTGGGCGTGGCGGGAAAGTTCCGCGCGGGACCAGTGTTCGATTTCGGGATGGTCGTAGAGATACTGCCGGTCGAGACCGTAGATCAGCACCTCGTCCGGACCGAAGCCCTGCTCGATGCCGAAAAACACCTTGAAGCCGATCTTTTCGCCCTCATTGCGGGCGTCCTCGTAGCCGCTCATGTAGACATCCACCCGGTGCTTCCAGTCGCCCTCGCGGGGCGCGGCGGTGTTGCCGCCGAAGAAGTGGTCGGTGATGAAGATGCCGTCATAGCCGAGGTCCCGGTAGAGTTTCGGATAGACTTTGCCCTCGGTGCGTCCGCACAGACTGCCCTGACTGGTGTGCAGATGGGTTTCATACAGGAACTTTTTCATTTTTTCCTCCCGGCGGACACGACGAGCGCGCTGCCTTTATCGATTTCGGTGGTGAATATGAAACGGCTGCCTTCGCCCTCCCTGCTCTCCGCCCAGATGGTTTCATCCATGGCGGTCAGCACTTCCTTGGCGATGGAGAGGCCGAGGCCGCTTCCCATGCCGCTGTGGGATTTATCCACTTTATAGAAGCGGTCGAATACTTTCGGAAGTTCGTTTTCACTGATGCCGCGGCCTGTGTCGCTGACCCGCACGAGGAGTTTTCCGCTTCGCGGGGCGGCGTCCACGATGACGCTGCCTTCATCGGTGTATTTGATCGCGTTGTCCACGAGGATGATGAGCACCTGCTCGAAGCGGTCGGGATTGCCGTACAGCAGGGGCAGGTCATCGGGGTCACAGGCAAGGGTGAGGGAAAGCCCCTTGTCTTCCGCCATGGAGCCGCAGCGGGAAACCACATCCGCCATGATCTCTCCGGGCGCGAACACCTCTTTTTCGATGGCGGAGGTGCCGCTCTGGAGTTTGCTCAGTTCCATGATGTCGGAAATGAGGCGGGAAAGGCGCATGACCTCGCGCAGCAGGATGTTGTAATAGCGGCTGCGGGTCTCCTCGTCCTTCACCATGCCGTCGGAGAGCGGCTCAATGAGGGCGCGCATTGCCGTGAGCGGCGATCTCATCTCGTGGCTTACATTCGCCACATACTCGCGGCGAGTGTTTTCGAGGGCGACCTCGCGGGAGATGTCGGTGAACAGACCCACGGCGCCGGCGGTGTGCTTTTCGTCGTCATAGACGGGGGAGACGGAACAGCGGATGTCCCGTCCGCCAAAGGAAATATCGAATTCGCTCGCCGCGTCCCCTTTGACCGCGCGGTCGAACGCCTCCCACACGGAGGGGTCGGGGATGACCCGCAGGCGGGGGTCGTCGGCGGTCAGGTCGATGCCGAAGAGTTTTTCCAGGGCGGGATTGATGTGGGTGACGCGCCCGAGACTGTCGACGGCGGCAATGCCCTCGGTGAGTCCGTTCAGGATGCGGATGAGGCGGTTGCGCTCGAAGGTGAGGGCGCGGATGGAGGAGCGCAGGGAGCGGGAGAGGCTGTTGAGCGACGCGGCTAACTGTCCGATCTCGCCCGCGGCATCCTCGTCCGCCGTGTAGTCGAAGCGGCCTTCCGCCATGTGGAGCGCCACATCGCGCATCCGGCGAAGGGGCTTGACCAGTTTATAGATGAGGGCGTACATGATGAGGAACACGATGGGCGTCACCAGCAGCATGCTGGCAGCGAGGGAACGGGTAAGGGTCGCTTTGGCCAGCAGCGCGTCCACCTGCGGCACATACAGCAGCAGGGCGCCGATGATGGCGCCGTCCTCATCCGTCACGGGCACGGCGACCACGAGGAGCCCTACCTGTCTTCCGGAGCCGACCTGCGTGTAGAAACTGCGGCCGGACAGGGCTTCGCCGATGGAAGGACGAAGCAGGGTTTCGTTCGGTTGATTTTCGGGACTTGACTGAAAGAGGACCCGCCCGCTTTCATCGGTGATGACCGCGTAGGCGGACACCGCGCCGGGCGTGTTGCCCTCGGTGAGTACCGTCATGACCTCGTCCGTCACTTCGCCTTTCAGGTATCCGCGCGCCAAAACGGCAAAAGACTGCGCCTGCGGAAGCAATTCCGCAGCGCGCAGTTTGATAAAGACAGAACCGGACATCACAGAGAACACCGCGTACACCGCGATGACGGTGATAAGCAGCGCCGCCAGCACGGACGCGTACACGCGGCGCATGATGGCACTGCGGGTCATCCGAGCACCTCAAAGCGGTAGCCCACGCCGTAGACCGTGGACAGTTGCCACGGGGCGCCGGGGCAGGTGAGTTTCTGGCGGATGCGCTTGATATGGGCGTCCACGGTGCGGGTGTCGCCGAAATAATCGTATCCCCAGACGATGGACAGGATCTGTTCGCGGGTCAGCACTTCGCCCGCCTTCGAGGTGAGCAGATACAAAATCTCCACCTCTTTGGGAGTGAACTGCATGGTCTTGCCCATGACCTTGACGCGGTAGTTTTTGAGGGACACCTCCAGCATGGGGAGGGAGACGGTGTCCTCGTCGGTGTTTTCCTCGGGGACATCCTCGAACCGGCGCAGCACCGCCTTGATGCGGGCGACTACTTCCCGGGGGCTGAAGGGCTTTACGATGTAGTCATCGGCGCCCAGTTCCAGCCCCAGGATGCGGTCGATTTCCTCGCCGCGGGCGGTCAGCATGATGATGGGTACGCGGGAGACCTTGCGGATCTCGCGGCACACATCGGTGCCGTCCATGCCGGGCATCATGAGGTCCAGGATGATGAGGTCGGGGTTTTCGTTTTCACGAAGCGACAGCGCCTGTTTTCCGTCATAGGCGGACACATGGGTAAAGCCCGCGCTGTCCAGATACAGCCCCAGAGACTCATGCACCACGGGGTCGTCATCACAGATCAGAATATGGGGATTTTTGGTCATAATACATTCCTCCGTTTTCCGATTCAATGATAAAGCAAATCGCGCCCGCGGTCAAGAGATTTTGCCCATCTTCACAATCTTGTCGATTTTATGCTTCGGTGACGAAGGTCTTGTAGGCTTTATAGGCTTCGTAGAGGTCGGCCTTGGAAATGATCTCCCAGGGCGCGTGCATGGACAGCACGGCGACGCCGCTGTCGATGACATTCATGCCGTACAGGGCGCAGATGTAGGCGATGGTTCCGCCGCCGCCCTGATCCACGCGGCCCAGTTCCGCAGTCTGATAGGCGACCTTGCCCTTTTCCATGATGCCGCGCAGCGTTCCCATGAACTCGGCGTTGGCGTCATTGGAGCCGCTCTTTCCGCGGGAGCCGGTGTACTTATTGAAGCAGACGCCCTTGCCGAGGAAAGCGCTGTTCTTCTTTTCGAAGGCGCGCGCGAATGCGGGATCGTAGCCCGCGGACACATCGCAGGACAGCATGGAGGAAGCGGCCAGAGCGCGGCGCAGTTTCAGATCTCCGCTCTCGCCGTTCAGTTCCATGAGTTCGGCGATGGCGTTTTCGAAGTAGCGGGCGCGCATGCCGGTGGCGCCGACGGAGCCGATCTCTTCCTTGTCCGTCAGGATGCAGGCGCAGGTCTTGTTGGGGGTGCCCTTCACGGCGAACATGGCTTCCACCTGCGCGTAGGCGCACACGCGGTCGTCGTGGCCGTAGCCCAGAATGAGGGCGCGGTCAAAGCCCAGATCGCGGGCCTTGCCGGCGGGAACGATCTCCAGTTCCGCGGACAGGAAGTCTTCTTCCTCGATGCCGTACTTGTCACCGATGAGCTTCAGGGCGTTTGCCTTCACGGCGTCCTTTTCCTCGCCCTTCAGGGGAGAACCGCCGATGATGATGTCCAGCTGCTCGCCTTCGATGGCTTCGCCGATGGGCTTGCTCGTCTGGTCCTTTCCGAGGTGGGGCAGGATGTCGGAAATGCAGAACACGGGATCGGCTTCGTCTTCGCCGACCGCAATCTTCACGGTGGTGCCGTCTTTCTTTACCACCACGCCGTGGATGGCAAGGGGCAGGGTGACCCACTGGAACTTCTTGATACCGCCGTAATAGTGGGTGTCGAGGTAGGCAAAGCCGCTGTCCTCATACAGGGGATTCTGCTTGACATCCAGGCGGGGACTGTCGGTGTGGGCGCCGATGATGTTGATGCCCTTCTCCATGGGCTGCTTGCCGATAATGAAGAGCATGATGCACTTGCCCATGTAGTTATAGTAGATCTTTTCACCGGCCTTCAGTTTCTTGCCGGTGGCGATGCGGGCGGCGAAATCCTTGTAGCCTTTTTCTTCGCAGAGTTTCACGGTTTCGTCCACGCACTCGCGCTCGGTTTTGCTGGCGCTGAGCCACGCCTTGTAGCGCTCGCAGAGTTCATTAAGTGCGGTGAGTTCTTTTTCGGTATAGTTCTTCCATGCGACTTCGCGTTCCATAAAGTATCCTCCATATCAAAGATTGGTTTGGATTGATTATAGACCCGTGCGGGGCTTCTGTCAACGGAAACGGAAAGAAAATGTTGCAAAGAAGCGACGCGCGGGTAAAGAACCGCCCCGCCGCGGCGCGGCAGGGCGGTTTTTCATTTCTTCTTTCCTTTTTTCTTTTCTTTCTGCTTTTCGATCATCTGCACGACCCGGGGCGGTTCGGTGCCGGTTTCGGCTGCCTCCTTCGTGCGCTTTGCGACGGCTTCGTTGATGATGCTGGAAATGAGGGCGGTCAGGGGAACGGCGACGACCAGACCCGCCCAGCCGAAGATCTTGCCGCCCAGCACGATGGACACCAGCACCCAGAAGGGGGAAAGGCCCGTGCTGTCGGAAAAGAGCAGCGGCACGATGAAGTTGCCCTCCACCTGCTGAAGGATCAGGGTGAAGATGGCGTAGATGAGCAGGATGTCGGGTTTGGTCAGCAGGATGATGACGCCGCCCGCGATGCCGCCGACGATGGGACCGAAGGTGGGGATGAAGTTGGTCACGCCCAGCAGCACCGACAAGAGCACCTGATAATCCGCTTTCACGATGCCCAGAAAGATGAAGTTGATGATGCCGATGACGAGGGAATCCAGCAGGTTTGTGCCGATGAACTTCATCATGTAGTAGTCGCCGCGGGCGAAGATGCGGTTGACGGACGCGGTCTTGTTTTCACCCAGCAATACCTGCTCGATGCGGACGATGCCCCGCTTCAGGTTCTTGCGGTCAAACAGCGCATAGGTCGCCATGGCGATGACGATGATGAAATTGACCACCTGACCTGACAGGGTGTAGGCGAGGTTCGCGAAATAGGACACATTGTCTCCGACCCACTTGCCCGCCTTGCGCAGCAGTTCGTCGCTGGAGCCGATGAGTTGGTCCACATCCACCTCGAACAGGTCGACCTTCGACAGGATATTGCGCAGGGTACCCTTCACGCTCACCACATATCCGTCAAAATTATTGAGCAGTTGGGTGACGGAAGACAGGAGGGAGGGGACCACGATATAGGCAAGGAGCAGGATGATGATGAGCAGCAGGATGAGGGACGCGACGCCGCCCAGATGGGTCTTGACCTTCTCCGGCCATTTTTTCGGCAGGATCTTTTCAATAAGCCGCGCGAAGGGGCCCAGCAGATAGGCGAGGATGAGACCGCCCGTAATGGGGGACAGGAAACTCACTACGCCCTTTACGCCCGCAACAACGGCGCTTATGTTGCTTGCGATACAGAACAGCAGCACCGTGAACAGGGCAATCAGCATGCCTGAGGCGACGATGCGCTTGTCCGCGTTTTTGAATAGTTTCATAGGCTCTCCTTATGTCTTGCTATCTTCTGCTTGCCATGAGGAACGCGTCGCCCTCGGGGGAGACGCAGACGCTCTGATACACGCCGCTTCCGTACAGGTAGTACATGCATCTTCTGCGGGTGTAGAGGTACAGTTCCGTGAAGGTGACGGTGCGGTCTCCGTCGCTGTCCGAGCGGAGAGAGACGGCGCGGTCGTTCACGAGATCCCAGCCCAGCCCCTCGCACAGAGCGCGGGCAAAGGCGGTGGACATGCTTTCTTCGGTCATTTCGCCTGCCGTGACGCGGTAACTGTTCTCTTCACCCGTGCAGGAGGTGAGTACCAGATACTTGTCGCGGGAAAAACTGTTCATGGAAAAGGCGCTCTCAAAGCCCGTGGCGTACACGCCCATGGTGCCGATGAAGCCGCCGCTGTTGCAGCAGTCGATGAGCAGCACCACGCGCCCGGGGATCTGGCGGGTCACGCGCTCCAGTTCGCCCGCCGTCACCACGAGGGTGTCCGCGGCTTCAATCCAACTGATGCCGCCCTGGGCGCCGCCATGGGCGTTGATGTAGATGATGGAGATGTCGTTTTCGTCCGCGGCGCGGAAGGCGTTTTCGATGGTCAGCAGCAGTTCTTCCTTGCCGGGGTCCAGACAGAATTCGCTTTCGTAACTGTTTCGGCCGCCGAAGGAACGGGAAAGGGCATCGTACACGCCCTGGGTGGAATTGATGCCGCCCTGACGGGTGCGTCCGTCCTTATAGTCCGTGATGCCGATGCACAGCGCGCGGTATGCCTGTACGGTCTCGGCCCGCGCCGGGACGCAGACGAGCAAGATAATGAGCGCCGTCAGCAGGCAGATGATGATCCGTTTCATTTACTGTTTGATATAGTCGCTCTTGACATAGCCGGTAAATTCCGTGGTTTCGATATGGAGCCAGCCGTCCTCGGTCTGCCCCTTCACGATGACTTTTTCGTTGTGGTACAGGGTCGCGATGACAGAGCAGTTCGTGTTGGGTTTTTCACGCACATTGAGCGTGGACGAGGAACTCTGCAGTGCCACCCGCCCGTAGTATTCGCCGTCCTTCAGCGCCCGCAGAGGCTGCTGGGTGGGACGGGGCGTGGGACGGGGACGGGCATAGCCGACGCTTTGGGGGAGGGCGGCGATGGGGGTCAGGGTGTTTTCCTTCCAGTCGATGCGGTAGAGGGTGAGCCCGGGATAGTAGAAGCCCAGGATCTCCTCGCAGTCTTTTTTGTATTTGCTGTCCGCCATCACCTGGGCGCCGCGCTGGCTCATGCCGACGCCGTGCCCGAAGCGGCGGGAAATGAGGGTGTAGCCGTTTTCGGCTTCCTCCAGATAGAACACCTCGTAGTCGACGGTGTTGATGCCGAGGTTCATTTGGTCTTTGAGATAGCCGTAGGTGGGGACCTTCACGGTGAAGGCGGTCTCCACGGGCATGTATTCGGAAAGCACCCATGCTTCCGCCTCGTCCGGCGTGGCTTCGGTTTCCGCTTCAGTCGGGGTGGCGGGCATGTCCGTTCCGCTCGGCGCGGCGCTCTCCGCTTCCGCCGGGGTGGCTTCCGCCGGGGTCGCTTCGGGCAATTCGGGCTTGATAAGAATCCTCCGGGAAACACTCACTTCAAGGGACAGGTTTTTGAACATGAGGCTGCTTTCGATGTCGGGATCGGTGAGAGCCGCGCTTTTGATGCCGTCCACGCGGATCTCCTGCGCGTCCGGCAGCAGGAACGAAATCTGATTGCGGATGAACGCGGTCAGCGGATCGTTTTCACCGGGTACGGACGGGATGAAGGCTGTCTTCTGTACGCTCAGGGGGTTTTCCAGATCGTAGGGGTCGTCCTTCATTTCGATGTAGTTGACCGTGCCGCCCCAGACCTGACTGGTCGCCGCCACCTGTCCGCCATTGCTGGCGGTGTAGTAGCACTGTGCGTAGTTTTTGCCGTTCATGCCCACGATGCCGCGGGTGGTGTCCACCGCTTCGATGACCCTCGTGAGCCCCTTGTCATAGCCCTTGTAGACCTGATCCACCGTGGTGTCCACAAGGTCGTATTCTTTGCTTTTGCTGGTTTGTTTTGCCCGCATGGCGTAGGTGCGGGCGGCGATGGCCTGGGCTTTCAGCGCCTCCATGGGGAAGGAGTCGCTCATCTCATAGGCGACCACGCCATAGAGATAGTCCTCCACCTGCACGGTCAGAATGCTCTCGATGCCGGTGTTGCCGGCGGCAAGATACAGATCGCCCGCAAACAGATTGTCCTTTTCGCTTTCGTGGATGTACAGACCGCCCGCGTCCTGACCTTCGTCGGGGGCGTGGCGCTTGAGTGTAAAGGAGCCGCCCATGTCCACGGTGAGACCGCCCGCGGTCAGATACAGACTGCCCGCGTCAGAGGCGACGGTGATCTCCGTGCCGCGCTTGAAGCGGAAGCCCGCGTCGCCGTCCACGGTGTACACGCCGTCGAGCGTCAGCCCGAGGGCGGGGGGATTGCCGAGGGACTTGAGGCTCACGCGCACGAGGCCGTCATCCACTACATCGCTGGGCTGGGCGGAGATATCGCTTTTGTCGGAGGCGACGATGCCGATGACGAGCAGCAGCATAAGGACGCAGAGCGTGCCGATGCAGCCGAAGGCGATGCGGCGGTTGCGTCTGCGCTGTGCTTTTTTCTGTTTCTTGCTTTTCTTCGACATGGAAGCCTCCGTCTGAAAAGGGCTTCTCCCGGGACGGGGGAAGCCCCATATGGTGGTTTAGACGCGGTACATACGGAAAAGTTGCTTGTGCTTATTTCCTGATTTTGCCGCACACGGCGTCGGACACGAACGCGATCTGCTCTTTCGCCTTTTCCGCGCTGCTTTCACGCACGCCCGCGTAGATCTTGAGTTTGGGTTCGGTGCCGCTGGGACGCACGCAGACCCACGCGTCGCCTTCGAGGTAATAAAGCAGCACATCCGCCTTGGGCAGACCCATCGTGCCTTCCTTTTTGAAGTCGTACTGCGCAAGGACCTTGCGTCCGCCGATTTCGGTGAGCGGTTCATCGCGCAGGGCTTTCGTCGCGGCTTCGCGCATCTTCATGCCGTCCACGCCGGGCATGACCACGGAAACGGTCTTCTCGGCGTAGTAGCCGTACCTCTGCCACATGTCTTCGAGGGCGTCCATGAGGGAAAGCCCCTTGGACTTATAGAATGCCGCCAGTTCGCAGGCGAGCAGGGTGGCAATGACGGCACCCTTGTCGCGGATGTAGCCGCCGGTGAGGTAGCCGTAACTTTCCTCAAAGCCCAAAAGGAAGTTCTTGTTGCCGGTTTTTTCTTTCTTGTCGATGGTCTCGCCGATAAACTTGAAGCCGGTCAGCACGCGCTCCACGGTGATGCCGTAGTTCTCCGCGATGGCGTCCACCATGCGGGTGGACACGATGGTGGTCACGGCGTAGGCGCCGGGCGCGGGCTTCTTCGCGCGCAGGATGTATTCCAGCATGAGGCAGCCCGCCTGATTGCCGGTGACGGGGGTCCAGATGCCGTTTTTTTTGAGCATCATGCCCATGCGGTCGCTGTCGGGGTCGGTGCCGATGATGACATCCGCGCCTATTTGATCCGCGTAGCCGATGGCGATGGTGAAGGCTTCGGGATTTTCGGGGTTGGGGGATTTCACGGTGGGGAAGGCTCCGTCGGGGGCTTCCTGCTCCTTGACCACGGTCACATCGGTGTAGCCGGCTTTTTCGAGGGCGGCGCGCACCAGTTTGTTGCCGGCGCCGTGCAGAGGCGTGTAGACGATTTTGAGGTTCACGCCCGTGCGGGTCAGCAGGTCCTTGTCGGGACGCAGGGACAGCACATGGTCGATGTAGGCGTCATCCACATCTTTTCCGATGATTTGGATGAGCGGATCGTTGAGACCGGTCTCGAGACGCACGCTCAGGGGATCGATTTTGCTCATGCGGGCGAACACGGCGTCCGCGGTCACGGGGGTGATCTGTCCGCCGTCCGCGCCGTAGGCCTTGAAGCCGTTGTACTCGGCGGGGTTGTGGGACGCGGTCACCACGATGCCGGCGGCGCAGCCCAGATGCTTGATGGTGAAGGACAGTTCGGGGGTGGGACGCAGGGAATCGAACAGATACACCTTGATGCCGAGGGCGGCGATGACGCGGGCGGAATCCTCCGCGAACTCGCGGCTCATGTGGCGGCTGTCGTGGGCGATGGCGATGCCCTTTGTTTTCACTTCATCGCCTTCCGCCAGCAGCTGCTCGGCAAGACCCTTGGCAGCGCGGCGCACGGTGTACACATTCATGCGGTTGGTGCCCATGCCGAGGATGCCGCGCAGACCGCCGGTGCCGAATTCGAGGTCCTTGTAGAAGCGGTCTTCCAGTTCTTTTTCGTCCTTCGCGGCGGCGGTGAGTTCCGCCTTTTCATTCGCGGTCAGCGCGGCGCTGTTCAGCCACGCCATGTATTTTTCGATGATGGTCATTTTTTATGCCTTTCATAAACAAAGTTTCCGGTCTTGATAGGCCGGAAACCGTATTTTTATTTGGTGCCGAACAGTCTGTCGCCGGCGTCGCCCAGACCGGGAACGATGTACTTGTTCTCGTTGAGTTTCTCGTCGATGGCTGCGATATAGACATCCACATCGGGATGGGCAGCCTGAATGGCGGCGATGCCTTCGGGACAGCCGACCAGACAGACGAGTTTGATGTTTTTGCAGCCGCGGTTCTTGATGAACTGGATGGCGGCAATGGAGGATCCGCCGGTGGCCAGCATGGGGTCAACGACGATGAGTTCTCTCTCTTCGATATCCGGGGGCAGTTTGCAGTAGTATTCCACGGGCTCGTGGGTCTCCGGGTCGCGGTACAGGCCGATGTGGCCCACGCGGCAGGCAGGGATCAGGTTGACGAAGCCGTCCACCATGCCGAGACCGGCGCGCAGGATGGGCACGATGGTGAAGTCCTCGGCAAGGACCGGGGAGACCATATCGGCCAGCGGGGCCTGGATCTCGATGTTCCTGAGCTTGAGGTCGCGCAGGGCTTCAAAGCCCATGAGCATGGTCAGCTCTTCGACGATCTCGCAGAATTCCTTGGAGCCGGTGTTGATGTCGCAAAGATGGGTGACCTTGTGGGCGACCAGAGGATGGTCGTCAAAGGCGGTCACGTTCCTGGTGAAGTCTTCCATGAAA
>JAZLLT010000013.1:0-34706 GCA_045598325.1 Clostridia bacterium
GTCGGCGTGGCCGGGGCAGTCGACATGCGCGTAGTGGCGGTTCTCGGTCTCGTACTCAACATGCGCGGTGTTGATCGTGATTCCGCGGGCCTTCTCTTCAGGCGCCTTGTCGATTTCGTCGTAACGCATTGCGGTCGCCTGACCCTGCTGAGACAGAGTCATCGTGATGGCCGCGGTCAGAGTGGTCTTGCCATGGTCGACATGACCGATGGTGCCGATGTTGACATGAGGCTTAGTGCGCTCAAATTTTGCCTTGCCCATTGTTAATCAATCCTCCATTGATCGTATTAGGTCTTAATATAGGTTCGCCGTGCCAAGGATCTTGGTCATGACATTTTTGGGAACGGATTCATACTGGCCGAACTGCATCGTGAAGGTGCCGCGGCCCTGAGACTTGCTTCTGAGGTCGGTCGCGTAACCGAACATCTCACTCAAGGGAACCATGGCGTCGATGATGTGCAGTTCGCCGTTCATTTCGGTGTTGGTGATCCTGCCGCGGCGGGAGTTGATGTCGCCGGTGACGGTGCCGAGGTACTCATCGGGAACGACGATCTCCACCTTCATGACGGGCTCCATCAGCGCGCAGTCGGCTTTCTGCACCGCCTCTTTGAAGGCGAGGGAGCCGGCGATGTGGAACGCCATTTCAGAGGAGTCAACTTCGTGGTAACTGCCGTCCAGCAGGGTGCACTTGAAGTCCACCACTTCGTATCCGCCCAGCGCGCCGGCCGCGGAGGCTTCCTTCACGCCGTCGGAGATGGGCTGGATGAATTCCTTGGGAACGACGCCGCCGACCGTCTTGTCCTCAAAGACATACCCGCTGCCGGGCTCCAGAGGAGACAGTTCGATGACGCAGTGGCCGTACTGGCCGTGTCCGCCGGTCTGACGGACGAAGCGGCCCTCCGCCTTGACGGGCTTCTTGATGCATTCCTTGTAGGAGACCATGGGCTTGCCCACGGTGGCTTCCACATGGAACTCCCGGAGCAGACGGTCCACGATGATTTCCAGATGGAGTTCGCCCATGCCGGCGATGATGGTCTGCCCGGTGGCATTGTCGGTGTAGGTTTTGAAGGTGGGGTCCTCCATGGCAAGACGCATCAACGCGTCGTCCATCTTGTCCCTGCCCGCCTTCGTCTTGGGTTCGATGGCGACCTGGATAACGGGATCCGGGAACTCCATGGACTCCAGGATGATGGGCTTGTTTTCCACGCACAGGGTATCACCGGTGGAGGTGTCCTTAAAGCCAACGGCGGCGAGGATGTCGCCCGCGTATGCCTCTTCCACTTCCTCGCGGTGGTTGGCGTGCATCCTCAGAATGCGGCCGATGCGCTCGCGCTTGCCCTTGGTGGCGTTATATACATAGGAGCCGGCTTTCAGCATGCCGGAGTACATGCGGAAGAACACAAGGCGTCCCACGAAGGGATCCACCATGACCTTGAACGCCAGCGCCGCGAGGGCTTCCTCATCGGCGGCTTTGCGCTCCACCTCATCGCCGGTGGACTTTGTCACGCCCTTGACGGGAGGAACATCCAGCGGAGAAGGCAGATAGTCGACGACCGCATCCAGAAGGGGCTGTACGCCCTTGTTTCGGTAGGAAGTGCCGCACAGAACGGGGTTGATCTTGCCTTCGATGGTGCCTTTGCGCAGCGCGCAGCGGATCTCCTCGACGGTCAACTCCTCGCCGTTCAGGTATCTCTCCATCACTTCGTCGTCCAGTTCCGCGACCTTGTCGATCATTTCGTCGTGGTACTGCTGTGCCAGTTCCAGCATGTTGTCCGGAATCGCGCTCTCCTCCATGACGGTGCCCAGATCGTCCTCGTAGATCTCCGCCTTCATGGTGATGAGGTCCACGATGCCGACAAAGGTGCCTTCACTGCCGATGGGCAACTGGATGGGCACGGCGTTGGCGCCCAGTTTCTCGTGCATCATTTTGACGACGCGGAAGAAATTGGCACCTGTGATGTCCATCTTGTTGATGTAGGCAAGACGGGGCACGCCGTATTTGGTCGCCTGACGCCACACGGTCTCGCTCTGAGGTTCGACGCCGCCCTTGGCGCAGAATACGGCAACGGCGCCGTCCAGCACGCGCAGGGAACGCTCGACCTCAACGGTGAAGTCCACATGGCCGGGAGTGTCGATGATGTTGATCTGGTGTCCGCGCCACTCGCAGGTCGTGGCGGCAGAAGTGATGGTGATGCCTCGCTCCTGCTCCTGCTCCATCCAGTCCATGGTCGCAAGACCCTCGTGGGTCTCACCCATCTTGTGGGTACGACCGGTATAGAACAGGATGCGCTCGGTGGTCGTGGTCTTGCCGGCATCAATGTGTGCCATGATGCCGATGTTGCGGACTAAGTCAAGTGAATGTGTTCTTGCCACGCTTCTCGTGTCCTTTCAAATCAAAACGCGCGGCGTGACAAATGCAGTGCATTTGCCGATTGCCGCGCGATATACTCTGTATCCGGGATTACCAGCGATAGTGGGCGAAAGCCTTGTTCGCCTCTGCCATCTTGTGCATATCCTCACGGCGCTTCACAGCATTACCGGTATTGTTGGATGCATCGATGATCTCGGCGGCCAGTTTGTCAGCCATCAGTCTCTCGCCGCGGTTGCGGGCAAAGGAGACGAGCCAACGGAGAGCCAGGGTCTGACGGCGCTCGGGACGGATCTCAACAGGCACCTGATAGGTGGAACCGCCCACACGGCGTGCCTTGACTTCCAGAGAAGGCATGATGTTGGCGATAGCCTGATTGAAAACTTCCATTGCGTCCTTGCCGGTCTTGGCGGCTACCTGCTCAAAAGCATCGTAGCACACGGACTGGGCAACGCCGCGCTTTCCGTCGTACATGATCTGGTTGATGAGTTTGGATACAATAACAGTGCCGTATACAGGATCCGGAAGCACTTCGCGCTTCGGGATAAATCCGCGTCTGGGCATATCAATTTCCTCCCTATTATTAGCAGTCGTTTGGCTTACAAGTTACCGGCAGATGTCCTCGTGACCTTTGGCGAGGTCTCTTCGGACCCGGAGCAAACCGCTACTTGCCCCCGTATCCGCGTTCCAACAGACGCGAGAGGGTTCACAGCCGTCCGGTCAGCCTGAGGTTTACTTCTTGGGCCTCTTGGCGCCGTAAAGGGAACGGCCCTGCATGCGCTTTGCAACACCGGCGGTATCAAGAGCGCCGCGGATGATGTGATAACGGACACCGGGCAGGTCGCGGACCTTGCCGCCGCGGATCAGCACGACGGAGTGCTCCTGCAGGTTGTGGCCGATACCGGGAATGTAGCAGGTACCTTCGATGCTATTGGTAAGACGAACACGGGCGATCTTGCGGAGCGCGGAGTTCGGCTTTTTGGGCGTCTGAGTCTTAACGGACAAGCACACACCGCGCTTCTGCGGGCAATTCTGCAGAATAGGCGAGTTGGACTTGCTGGTAACCTTTTCCCTACCATTACGAATAAGCTGGTTAATCGTAGGCACGGAAACACCTCCTCAAAAACGGTTGATGGTTTATATACACCTTCCGCAACCCTGGAAGAAGTATAGCGTTGTTACTGTTTGACGATGGCGGCGCAGGCGGTCTTCACACTGACCCCGCAGGCGTCTCCCAGATCCTTCATGCTGCTCACGCGCTCGTAAGCAACATTGGCGTCCCGGCAGGCTTCCTGCACACGGCGGGTGACGAACACATCGGCATCCTGGGCGACGAACACGAGTTCCGCCTTGCCGGTTTCGATGGCCCGCAGAGTGGTGCGCATTCCGACGGTATGAGGATCCGTTTTCAGTCTCTCCACACCATCACTCCCTTTGCGCATAATCAAACTCCGTTATTTTACCATCCGCAGACGGGTTTGTCAATCGTATGAAGTCGAAAATTACGGTTAAAACTGCGTTCAGTTACCGCGCAGGCGGAGGAAACATCCGCGTTTTTCACTCTCTCCCGTTTCTTTTAACAAACCTTGCTTGATTATAAGAAGAAAATGCGCTATCATATGCGGTAAGTCTGTGTGCTTATCAAGCATTGGAGGAAAATCATATGGCTGAACAACTCACCATGGACAAACTGGTTGCGCTGTGCAAAAACAAGGGGTATATTTTCGCGGGCTCCGAGATCTACGGCGGCCTGTCCAACACCTGGGACTACGGTCCTCTGGGCGTGGAATTCAAGAACAATGTAAAAAAGGCCTGGTGGCGCAAGTTCGTGCAGGAAAGCCCCTACAACACCGGCGTCGACTGCGCGATTCTGATGAACCGCGAAGTATGGGTCGCCTCCGGCCATGTGGGCGGATTCAACGATCCTCTGATGGACTGCAAAGCCTGCAAAGCCCGCTTCCGCGCGGATAAACTCATCGAAGACTTCACCCAGGGTGCCGAGACCGGCGACGGCTGGACCAACGCGGAACTGGAAGGCTACATCGCCGAGCACAAGATTCCCTGCCCCGTGTGCGGCAAGCAGGATTTCACCGGCATCCGCCAGTTCAACCTCATGTTCAAGACCCATCAGGGCGTGAATGAGGACTCCGCGGCGGAGCTGTACCTCCGTCCCGAGACCGCGCAGGGCATCTTCGTCAACTTCGCCAATGTCATGCGCACCACCCGCAAGAAACTGCCCGCCGGCATCGCGCAGATCGGCAAATCCTTCCGCAACGAGATCACCCCCGGCAACTTCATCTTCCGCGTGCGTGAATTCGTGCAGATGGAACTGGAGTTCTTCTGCGTGCCCGGCACTGCCCTCGAATGGTTCGAGTACTGGCGTTCCTTCTGCCGCGACTGGCTGCTCTCTCTGGGCATCAAGGAGGAGAACCTCCGCCTGCGCGACCACGAAAAAGACAAACTCGCCTTCTACTCCAAGGCGACCACCGACTTCGAGTTCCTCTTCCCCTTCGGCTGGGGCGAACTGTGGGGCGTGGCGGACCGCACCGACTACGACCTCAAGCAGCATCAGGAACATTCCGGCAAGTCCATGGAGTACATGGATCCCGTGACCAACGAGAAGTTCATCCCCTACTGCGTGGAGCCCTCTCTGGGCGTGGACCGCGCGGTGCTGGCCTTCCTGTGCAACGCCTATGAGGAGCAGGAACTGGAGGGCGGCGATGTCCGCACGGTGCTCCACCTGCATCCCGCTCTGGCTCCCGTCAAGTGCGCCGTGCTGCCGCTTCAGAAGAACAAACTGGGCGACAAGGCGAAGGAAGTCTACGCGAAACTCGCCAAGCGCTTCATGTGCGAATACGACGAGACCGGTTCCATCGGCAAGCGCTACCGCCGCGCCGACGAAGCGGGCACTCCCTACTGTGTGACCATCGACTTCGACACCCTCGAAACCAATAAGGTCACCGTCCGTGACCGTGACACCATGGAGCAGGTGCTCGTCGACATCGACGAATTGCCCGCGTGGATCGAAGCCAAGATGGATTTCTAAATCAAAAAACAAATGCTGCGAACGCCGCCCCCCTATCGGCGGCGTCCGTTTGAGAAAGAGGCTCGTATGGACTTTGAACTGATCCGCTCCTGTGACCCCGCCCTTGCTTCCGCGATGGAAGAGGAATACGACCGTCAGGTCAACAACATCGAACTGATCGCTTCCGAAAACTATGTCTCCCCCACGGTCCTTTCCGCCATGGGCAGCATCCTGACCAACAAGTACGCCGAGGGCTATCCGTCCAAGCGCTACTACGGCGGCTGCCAGTGCGTGGACAAGGTGGAAAATCTCGCCATTGAGCGCGCAAAGGAACTGTTCGGCTGCGACCATGTCAATGTCCAGCCCCACAGCGGCGCCCAGGCGAACATCGCCGTGTATTTTGCCCTTCTGAAGCCCGGCGACACCGTGCTCGGCATGAGCCTGGATAACGGCGGACACCTGACCCACGGCAGCAAGGCGAACTTGTCCGGTTCCTACTTCAATTTCCTCTCCTACGGCGTGAACGAAAACGGCCTCATCGACTATGATGAGGTGGAAAAGATCGCCGTCGAAAACAAGCCCCGTCTCATCGTCGCGGGCGCCAGCGCCTATCCCCGCAAGATCGACTTTGCCCGCTTCCGCAATATCGCGGACAAGTGCGGCGCGATGCTGATGGTCGACATGGCTCACATCGCCGGTCTCGTGGCCGCGGGCGAGCATATGTCCCCCGTGCCCTACGCCGATGTGGTGACCACCACCACCCACAAGACCCTCCGCGGTCCCCGCGGCGGCATGATCCTGTGCCGTGAAGAGTACGCCAAAGCCATCGACAAAGCCATCTTCCCCGGCACCCAGGGCGGTCCTCTCATGCACATCATCGCCGGCAAGGCAGTCTGCTTCGGCGAAGCCCTGAAGCCCGAATTCAAAGCCTATCAGCATCAGATCGTGCTGAACGCCCGCGCCATGGCGAACCGCTTCACCGAGCGCGGTGTGAAACTGGTCTCCGGCGGTACGGACAACCACCTGATGCTCATCGACCTCACCGGACGCGAAATGAGCGGTAAGAAACTGGAAAACCTGCTGGACGCCTGCCACATCACCGCCAACAAGAACACCGTTCCCGGCGAGACCCGCTCCCCCTTCATCACCAGCGGTCTGCGCGTCGGCACCCCTGCCGTCACCACCCGCGGCATGAAAGAAGCGGACATGACCGCCATCGCGGACATGATTTCCGATATCATTGATAATGGCGAAGCGGCAGTCGAAAGCGTCTCCGCCCGCGCCCTCGCCCTCACCGCCCGCTATCCTCTTTACTGATAAATCCTACCTATGAAGAAACTGCTTTTGCTCACCGCCTTTGTGCTATGCGTGCTCGCATGGTCCGCGGCGGCCGAAAACGAAATGTGGAACGCCTACCTGACGGAAGAAGGCAATATCCTGATTGCCGACTATACCTATGAAGGTACGCGCGTCAGCGAACTGACCCTCGGAAAAGGGGAAGAGCGCTATGTTTCCGTGCTCGGCAGCGATTATGTGAAGTTCTACGCCACGGGCTCCTATGTTGCCGACATCCAGGATGACGGCACGCTGGAAGCGCGTGATGTGGGCGAAAGCAAACTGCGCGTCTATGTGACCCCGACCCACTATGTGGAGATCAAGGTCTCGGTCAAAAAGGCGCCCTCCTCTGTCAATTTCGATCAAAGCAAACTGACCGTCCGTCTGGGCAGCAGCGGAACCCTCGCCGTCACCCTCAGCAAAAACAGCGCGGGGTCCGTGACTTTCCTGTCCTCCGACGATTCCGTCGCGTGGATCGGCGAGGACGGCACGGTGCATCCCGTCGGCGAAGGCGTCTGCACGGTGACCGCCACCACCTACAACGATCTCACCTGCGAGTGCGAGGTGACGGTGGAACTGCCCGCCCCCGCGCAGGTGGCGACGAAGGCCGTGACGGGCTACGCCTGCGAGGAAGTTCAGATCCCCTGCGTTCTGACCGGCGGCTACAACGAGACCGTCACCTATGTTTCCTCCGACGAAAGCATTCTGACCGTATCGGAAGACGGCACCGCGCGCTGCCTGAAAGAGGGCAGATGCGATGTGACCGTCACGGCGTCCCGCGGTTCTTCCGCGGTGTGCAGTGTGGAGGTCCTCCCCTGCGCGTCCATGATCACGCCCGCCGAATACACCGTATATCTCTATGAAGGCGGCACCTACACACCCCGGGCGGAAACGCTGGGCGGAAGCGGTGCCTTCACGGTCTTATGCGAAAGCGGCATCGCCTCCGCGGACGGGACTTCCGTCACCGCGCTTTCCGAAGGCACCTGCACCGTCACGCTGACCGCGCCCGGCGGCGCGAGCGCAGACATCACACTCCGCGTCATTCCTTCCCCCGCGGACTTCACCGTTTCCTGCCCCTCCGTCATCGCCATGGGCGAACAGGTGCAGATCGAGCTGGGCGGCGCGGGTCCGAAAATGAGCGCATCTTTCATCTCCTCCGATCCCGCCGTGCTTACGGTATCCGGAGACGGTCTGCTGACCGCGGTCGTGCCGGGTGAAACAACAGTCACCGTCACCTGCGGGTACATTTCCCGCGAGATCCCCGTCAAGGTGGATTTCCCCGCAAAAGGGATTTCTTTCAATAGTAAGGAACTGACCCTCGGTCTGGGCGACACCGCTCCCCTTTCCGTGACGCTCTCGGGCGGCAGCGGTCAGGTGACCTACGCCTCCTCCGACGAGCGGGTCGTCTGCGCAGACGGAGACATCGTTACCGCCTCGGGCATCGGTCAGGCTACCGTGACAGCGCGTCTTGCAAGCGGCATTTCCGCCTCTCTTCCCGTCACCGTCAGTCCTGCCCCCGAATCCATCTTCTTCCCCATGAACACCGTCACAATCGGACGCGGCGACAGTGTGAACCTCTCCGTCTCCTATCCCGTGGGGCAGTTCGCCCTGCTCACCTGGTCAAGTTCCGATGAAGCAGTGGCGTCCGTGGACGGAAACGGCTGCGTCAAAGCCCACGGCACAGACGGGCGCACGACCATCACGGCGCGAACCCGCAACGGCGTCTCCGCCTCCGTGACCCTCATCGTGAGCGGCTCGCCTTCGGAAATTTCGATTGATGCCGACCCCGTGGCGCAGGAAAGTCTGTTCACCCACTATGTGAGCCTCAAAGAGGGCAGTGAGCACAGCCTCGGCATTTCCTTCCCGTCCTATGACAGCGTCACCTACACCTGCGTCAGCCACGACGGCGAAATCGCACAGGTGAGTGCGGAAGGCGTCATCAAAGCCCTCCGCGCAGGCACGGCGCGCGTCAGCATCCATGTGTATAACGGCTTCACGGTCGAAGTACTCGTCGAAGTAAAATAAAAGAGTGCTCCGAAAGGTGGTTCAACTTAGGGATTTGCGAGAACAAGCATAATTCGTAAGCCGACACCTTCAAGCGGAAAGCACAAACGGAAGACCACACCAAAGGATATAGCCTTTAGTATGGTCTTTTTTTTCCGGCATTTATGAATGCGATTAAACTGTACGATGGTCTCAACGCATGGAAAAGTGTTTGTTACTATTCCTCGATTCATATACACAGCGTCCAGTTATGGCAGAAAAACAGCCGCTGCGGTCAGACCGTGCGGCTGTTTTCTTATTCGTTTGTCAGCAATAGCCCCAGGCTTTCAGTTCGGGATGCACCGTCCACTTGGGCGTGGGCGCCGGGGTTACGCCGGGATAGGGCGTGGGGTCGGGCGTCGTGTCGGGGGAAGGCGTCACCCTGTACTTTTCCCTGCACTCGGGATCGGTGGGGTCCCAGTTGGGATTGATCATCTCCACGGGCTTGAGGCTTTCGCGCAGTTCCTCGTCCACCGCGTCGCTGTAATGCACGCGGATGGGCGTGCCCTTCGGGCAGTTGGTGTAGATCCAGTAGGCGTTGCCCGCGGCGAGGCGAATGCAGCCGGAAGAGGCATTGGTACCCAGATTGTCGTAGTAGCGGGTCTTGAGTTTGCCGGGGTTCTGCTCGTAATAGCAGCAGGAGTGGATGAGATAGGGGCCCGAAATGCGGCAGGCGTACTGGGCATAGGAGCCGTTGCCCATCTTCTTCCAGCGGTACTTCTCGCCCATCTTGTACATTCCGTCCTCCACCTTGTCACAGTGACCCGTGGAGCAGATGAACTGCTTGACGATGAGGTCGTATTCACCCGTTTCGCCGATGGTGTAGACCGTGAGCACCTGATTGGTTTTGTCGATGTCGATGAGATACGGCAGATCCAGTTTCACGGGCTTGGGCGTGGGCGTGGGTTTCGGCGACGGCGTGGGCTCGGGGGTGTCCGTGGGCACGGGCGTCGGCGTGGGCTCTTCGGTGGGCGTGGGGCTCGGCGTCGGCACGGGAGTATCCGTAGGTACGGGCGTCGGCGCCGCGGTCGCGGTTGCCGCGCTTATCGCAGGCTCTCCCGTGTCGTCGGTCGTATCACCGTTCAGCAGCACCGCGAGGATGGCAGCGGAGGCGATGAGCGCCAGAGCGATGATGGCGGCGCGGGTGATCTTCTGCCGGCGCTGTTTGCGCTTCATTGCCGCGCGCTTGCCGGAAGACTTCTTTTTCGTGCCCGTCTTTGCCGCGGTTTTCGGTTTGGCCGCCGCAGGTTTGCTCCCCCGTGAGGAACGCGTGGCGGAGGGTGTCTTTTTATCGGAATCCATGTGTGGAATATTCCTCCATTCTTCGCGGTCATTTTAATCGCGCGGGGCAAAATTGTCAACACGCTTTCTGTTATCTATTGACGACAAAACCCGTACAAACCAATCCGATATGGCGTTAATTTTATGTTAACGCTTATGGGCCTCTTTTGCGTAGGCGCGTTTTATGCTACAATGTATGTTAGTATAAAATAACTATGGTTATATCGTTCCGGAGGGTGCCATTATGAAGAAGACTTGGATCATCATTATCAGTGTGCTGCTGGTGCTTGCCATCGCGCTGAGCGCGTGGCTGTTCTTCGCCCGCAGAAAGGCGCTTGAGGAGAACGCTGCCCTGAACGCTTCCGTGCAGGCGCAGAGCGCGGAAATCGCGGCCCTGAAGTCAGAGGCGGAAGCACTCACGGAACAGATTGACGGGCTCAATGACGACCTGACCGCCATTCACGCGGAACTGGATGCCGTCAAAAACGAAAAGGACACCCTGACCGCGCAGGCGGAAGAAAGCAAAACGCAGATCGAGAACCTGACTCTGGAAGCCGCCGCCATGCAGGAGCAGATCACCGCTCTGGAAACGGAACTGGCAGCCGCGAGCGAAGAAGCCGCCAAGGTGGAAGGGCTCACCGCGTCCATCGCCGAAGCGCAGGCCGCCTATGATGCATTGACCTCCGAAAAAGAAGCCCTCGAAACCTCCCTTACCGAAGCGAACACCGCCATCGAAACCCTGAACGGCACCATCGAGACCCTGAAGGGCGAAGCGTCCGCGAAGGAAGAAGCATACGCCGCCCTCGAATCCAACTACAACCAGTTGGTCGCCAAGTGCGAGGAACTGTCCGCGGCGGGCGCCGTCAAGGACGAAACCAACGAAGCGCTTCAAAAGGAACTGGAAGCCAAGGAAGCGGAACTGACCGCCAAGGAAGAAGAACTCGCTACCGCCAGCGAGGAAGCCAGAGAACTGGCCGATCAGATCGACCGCGGAAACGCCGAAATCGAAGGCCTTGACACCAAGATCGACACCATCAGCACCTCCATCGAAGAAAAGACCACCGGCGAGAGCGAAGAGAGTGAAATCGAAGAACTGAAAGCGCAACTGGCCTCCCTCGAAGCCGAAAAGGCCGCCAAGGTCGCCGAACTGGAAGAGGCGAACGCGAAACTTCTTGAAAAGCAGGCGCTCATCGACACCCTGACCGCGGATGTGGAAAAAGGGGCGGAAGAACTGAAAACCGTAAACGAGACCCTGAACGAGACCACCGCCGCCCTCGCGAACGCGGAAAAGAACATCGATGAGATCAACGCCCGCATCGCGAATACCGAAGCGGAACTGACCGGAACGAAGGAACTGCTGGCGAGCACCGAAAATGAACTGACCGCCGCCAAAGCAACCCTTGCCGAAACCGAAGCGAAGCTCACTGCCGCGAACGAAGAACTCACCTCCGTCAAGGCGGCCCTCGCGGAAACCGAAGCGACCCTCGCCGCCACGCAGGACGAACTGGCTTCCACCAAAGAATCCCTCGAAAGCACCGGCGAGGAACTCGCGGAAACCAAAAAGACCCTCGCGGAAACCGAAACCGGACTCGCCGCCACCGAGACGGAACTGACCTCCACCAAGGAAATCCTCGCGGATACCGAGACCGAACTCGCTTCCACCAAGGAAACCCTCACCAATACCGAAGAGGTCCTGACCGCCACCGAAGCAGCCCTCGCCGCGACGGAAGCCACCCTTGCGGAAACCGAGGCGACCCTCGAAAATACCGAAGCCACCCTCGAAAGCACCGAAGAGGAACTTGTCGCCGCCAACGCGGAGATCGCCTCTCTGGTCGTCTCCCCCGAAAGCGACAACTACAAGTTCGTCTACAAGGCGGGCAAACTGGAAGGCGAAGGTCTCGCCACCGACATCACCCGCACCCGCGTGAAGATCAACTTCAGCAACTACGGCATGTACGCAAAGCCCGTGCTGCTGGAGATCCTCAACAGCAACGAGGAGGTCATCTATTCCTCCTATGTGCTGGCGGGTCAGTGCCGCTACATCGTGGATGTGAGCGAGCCTGTGGTGCCCGGCGAGGACTACTGGGTGCGCAAGACCTACTATGACGGAAATATGCAGCCGATTTCCACCACCATGCTGCGCGTGAATCTGTATATCGGACTGGAGTAAAAAATGAAATATGTCGTGATCGGTGCCTCCGGGCATCACCATCAGATCAGCGACGCGATGCGGGACGGTCTCATTGGCCGTCCCGCTGCCGTCGCGGCGGGCAGTCCCCGCGAGGACATGGCGACCCTCGGCGCGAATCTGGGTGCCCCCATATATGAAGACTGGAAAACGATGCTGGACGAAGTGAAGCCCGACATCGCCGTCATCAACCCCTGGTACGCCCACATCAGCGGCATCTCGACGGAGTGCCTGAAACGCGGCATCCATGTGTACTCCGAAAAGCCTCTGGCAACGGACCTCGATGCCCTTGAACGCCTCAAAGCCCTCTACGGGAGCGGAAACGCCGAACTGGGCTGCATGCTGAACCTCAACTGCTGCGGTTGGTATAAGGCGCTGGAAAACTCCATCAAAAACGGGGACATCGGCGAGGTCCGCATGATCCACGGCATCAAGAGTTACCGCATGGGCATCCGCGGCGAGCACTACCATCAACGCGAGACCTACGGCGGCACCATCCCGTGGATCGCCATCCACGCGGTGGACTGGGTGCTGCGTCTGGGCGGAAAGGTGCAGTGGGTCTCCGCGTCCCACAGCGATCTCTGTAACCGCGGAAACGGCGACATGGAGGCGACGAGCGCCATCCTGCTGCAGATGGAAAACGGCGTCATCGGCACGGTGACCGCGGACTTCCTGCGCCCCACGGGCTCCAAGCGCCACGACGATGACCGCATCCGCGTGACCGGCGCAAGAGGCATGATTGAGGTCATCGACGGCGTGGTGTATCTGGAAAACGAGGAAAAGCAGCGGATCGTCCCCTGCGAGGAGACGGAAAACCCGTTTGTGAGATTCGTGAACTCCATCGGCACGCCTCTGTGCAGGCAGTTAGCCGAAGAGGCTTTCGAGGACAGCCGTATCTGCCTGCTGGCGCGTGAAGCCGCGGACACGGGCACCATCGTAATAGCATAGAAAAGAGCATCCCGCAAGGGATGCTTTCCTTTATAGTACCGTCTCCGCCAGGATCTCCGTGATGTCCTCGCGGGCAGCGGCGTTTTCGCAGTTCAGAAGCAGGATGAGGTCGATGTCTTCTTCCGTGAGATGCAGGTGCAGGTTGCGGAAGCCCGTGTGCCCGCCCGTGTGCATGATGCGCGGATGCCCGTGGAGAAATCCCACATAGCAGCCCATGCCGAAGCCGCTGACGGGCGCGGGCGAGAGCGCCATGTCCCATGTATCGGGTTTCAGAATGAGGCGGTGCTTCACCGCGCGGTTCAGGGCATACACATCCTCCGCCGTCCCCGTGAGGTCACCCGCGCCGAAGAGATATTCCGTGCAGCGGCTTACCGAGACGAGTTTCCCGTCAACCGCCCGGCTGCCCGAAGCGAGGCGCGGAGCGGGCATCTTTCCGTCATCGACCGAAACGGTCTTCATTCCGAGCGGCTCAAACACAAACCGCTTCATGTATTCCGCGTAGTGCAGCCCGCTCACGGATTCGATGATAAGGGCGCAGAGGGTGAAGTTGATGTTGGAATAGCGGCTGCCCTCACCCGGCGCGAAAAAGGACGGACAGGCGGAAAGTTCGCGGATTTGCTCCCGCAGGGTCGCCGGCCGCCTCGTGAAACCCTCCGTCTGCAGGAAATCGGGAAGCCCGCTTTCGTGATGGAGGAGGCGGCGGACGGTCACGCGCCCGTCAAAGCCTTCCGCCTCGGGGACATAGCGGGACGGCTGGGCGTCAAGGTCCACCCTTTCCTCGTCCGCAAGGCGCAGCAGCCCCATCGCAACAAACGGTTTCGTGAGAGAATACAGCGTAAAGCGGTCGCCCTCGGCAAAGGGGCGTCCCGTGTCCGCATCCGCGAAGCCGAAAAATCCGTCATAGAGGACTTCATCGCAGACAGTCAGACGCACCTGACCCGAAATCAGATGCTCCGCGGCGTACGCCCGCACTTTCTCATCAAAAGCCCGAATATCCATGCGATCACCCCCCGTCATTATACCGCGGCGCGCGCGGTGAATCAAGTTCCTCTTGCAAAACGCGGAGAATATGATATAATACGCGCAGAAAACACAAGGAGGTCTCACCATGAAAGGCATTATGGGCATCGGTCATGTAGCTTACAATGTGAGCGACATGAAGGCATCTCTGGAATTCTATGTCGGCAAACTGGGCTTCACCCACTCCTTCTCCATTCCCCGCGATGACGGCACGCCCTGGATCGAGTATCTCCATGTGGCGCCCGGCCAGTTCATCGAGCTGTTCTACTCCGACAAAGCTCCCGCGGGCGGCTACTACAACCACCTCTGCCTGCAGGTGGAGGACTGCGCGGCAGCCGTAGAGGCGCTCAAGGAAAACGGCGTTGTCATCGATGTGATGCCCAATCAGGGCAAGGACTTCAACATTCAGGCGTGGATCCACGATCCCGACGGCAACAAGATCGAAATCATGCAGATCTCCCCTGCTTCTCCCCAGGCGAAAGCGGAGCAGTAAGCAAAAGAGGCGGACGCTTTCCGCCTCTTTTTTTGTGCGGCAAGTGAAAATCTCCGTCCGCGGGTGACAGACGAGGAGTGTTCTGTTTCGCCGGCTGCCTGCCGGGCCCTCATTAGTCTCGCTCCGCTCGACAGCGTCCCCCGCCGGGGACGCCAAGGGGTTTGCTGCTGACCGGTATGCTCCCTTCCGCATTAGAAAACGGACGGTTTTACCGTCCGTTTTTCTGTTTCGTTTGCGCCGCTTTGGCGATGAGGTACGCCGCCTGGGCTTCGGCGGAGGTGCCGATTTGGTCGAAATGGGGCGCGCCGCAGACTTCGTGCAGGATGCCATAGACATCGATATGCCTTTCGGCGGAGGCGATGACCTTGTCCGCCGATGCGCGAAGGGAAGCGGCGGAATCGAGGCGGCAGACCGCGCTTGCCCACATGAGGGCGGAAGTATAATCGATGAAGGCAGCCGGATCGTCGATGATGTCGTGGAAGGCATATTCATCGGTGAGATAAGGCTCCATGGAACTCATCAGGGATTCCGCCATCCGACAGAGCCTTTCCGCAGCGGGATGATTTTGCTTTTCCGCCTCTTTCGCGACTCTCGTGATGCCCATGAGGGCCCAGCCGTTGCCTGTCGCCCAATGAAGCGGGCGGGTGAGGCGGCGCGCGTCCGCGTCATACTGATGGAAGAACAGCCCCGTCTGCGGGTCGAGGAGTCGATCGGCGTAGCCGTCAATCTGCCTGACCGCCTCATCAATGTCCCCCATCACCGCGAGGAAGGGCGGGAACATATACACGGCGTCCACCCACAGCCTGCGGGGTTTGGTATCGAAGTGGCAGATGATGCCCGCGTCCGTGCGGGGCGCGGCGTTTTTGAGATAATCGTACATCTTCATTGCGCCGTCACGGAAACAGGGATCGCTCGTCTCCTCCCACGCCCGCCATACCGCTTCGCCCGCGCAGGCGGAGTCGGCGACGGCGGAGGAACTGCCCTGCATGGCGAGACGCCCATCGGGCAGAGCGCGGAAGACCGATTCCCGCGCGAGGGCGAGCATCAATTCTTTTTCGCCCGTTTCCAGCGCCGCCTGCGCCGTGAAGCCCTGCTCCCAGGGATACCTCTGCATGGCGAGGAGGGCGGTTAGCACTTTATCCATTTGCTTTCCTCGCCTTGATGGACGCCGCGTAGGCGCTGTTGGCAATTCCCAGCACTGCGGAGAGGATGAACAGGGTCTCGATGCCCAGCGTCTTCCACACCCAGCCGCCGAACAGAGCAATCAATATCGTGATCATGTGGTTGACCGAGATGCCCGTGGAAATGGTGGCGCGGACCTCCTCGGGCGAATCCGAGATGTCCTGCACATAGACATTGCTCGCCATTGACGCGAGGGAAATGACGGAGTCCAACACATAGTTCACACAGCACACGATGAAGGCGGTTTGCATGGGGAAGATGCGGTGGGAGAAGCCGTAGAAAAAGCAGACGATGACGAGGATGAGGGTGTCGGAGACCATCACGATCTTGTAGCCCACCCGGTCGATGAGTTTGCCCACGAAGGGCGCGGCGATGAAGCAGCAGACGGCGGAGACGGCGAAGAGCAAACTCACCGTGGCGGCGTCCGCTCCGTAGAAGAGGATGAGCACATAGGGTCCGAAGGTCAAAAACACCTGCTTGCGGGCGCCGTAAAACACCTCAAGGAAGTAATATTTGGTGTACTTTTTGCGGAAATAGAAGCGGCTGCGGGTCTTGTCCGTCTGACTGTGCCCGCGCAGTTTCAAGCTGAGCAGCACGCCTGCCGCGGTGACGGCGGCGGAGATCAGGAAGAAAAGTTTATAGTTGCGGATGGTGGCGGGGATGACCGTGAACGCAGCCATGACGGCGATGTATCCCGCCAGCGTGCCGATCTGGTTGGCGGAATTGTGGACGCCGAGGGCTTCTCCCCCGCGTCCGGGCGCGCTGTATTCCAACGCCAGCGTGTTCTTCATGCCCAGTTGGATGTGCTCGCCCAGAGAGTACACGCAGATGGCGACGGTGATCATCGCCTGCGTCGGCGGCACGATATAGTGAAGTCCCATACCGATGAGCATCACGACCGCGCCGATCTTATACATCGCTTCGGCTGAAAACATGAACAGCACCGCCAATATGAACACGAGCGCGAGCCCGGGCAGTTCGCGGAAAAATTCGGCGACGCCCCGCTCGAATTCGCCCATGGTGACGATCTCGGCAAGGTAGTTGTCGATGACGCCTTTATACAGACCGTAAGCCAGGCCCATCGCAAGGATGGAGAGGATGAAGGACAGATAGGAAGAACCGGGCTTGAAGATGGTTTTCGGATTTTTCATGCCGTGCCCCCGGAAAATCATGAATTTGCAGTCGTGAAAGGTGATGCCATGAAAATACGGTGAAGCCGCGAAGCCCCACCGTATAGATGAACCTTATTTGTTCATGCCCGCGGCCTTGTGGAGCAGGGGCAGCAGCATACCGCCCACGGAGTTGCCCAGGATGACCATCCAGATAAAGCCGAACGCCTCCCAGGACACGATGCCGCTCATGGCGAAATAGCCCATGTCCGCGATGGAGTGCTCAAAGCCGGAGAGGATGAAGGCGGGGATGCAGAACAGGATGCCCAGCGCCGTGCCCTTTTCGCGGTAGATGGAGACAGCCAGATACATGAGGATGCCGCAGAAAACGGCGCGCACGAAGGTCTGCAGGGGCAGTTGGGTGAGTTTCTTCGTGCAGATCGTGTTCGCCTTTTCGGCGAGGTTCGGAAGGGCGTAGGCGAGGACGAGTCCCAGCAGACAGGTGGCGATGGCGTTTCCGAGAAGGGAGGTGAGCAGTTCGGAAATCTCGGTCTTTCCGTGCTTTTCGGCGATGTAGCCCACCTTGCCGGTGAACAGGGCGTAGCCCTTCATGCAGATGGAGAGCAGGGCAACGGAGAACAGGATGGCGCCCGCGTAGGCGTTCTCACAGGCGAGAAACACGCAGCAGCCCACCATGATGGGGATGCCGGCGCAGATGCCCCTGACGGTATTTTTCAGCATATCGGTTTCCTCCAATGAATGATGGCTACAATGTATCACAACTTCCCCTGAAATGCAAGGCACGGGAAGCATCGTTCGTCTTTCCCCGTGAGATTTAACCGCGGAAGAAGGAAAGCATCCGTTCCTTGTAATCGGGCGCCTCGTCATAGACCGCGTGACCGTAGCCGGGATAGAGGAAAAGGGGCGCGCCGAGTCCCTCGGAAAGTTCAATCGAAGACGCGTGCGTCAGCACCTTGTCTTCCTCCGCCCCCACCACAACGGCGGGAACGGTGATCTCGTGAAGGCGGTCAAACACATCGAAATCCGTGACCGCGCGGCACAAAACGATGAAGCGGTCACAGTCCGCTTTCGTGCCCCGGTCGAGGGCGTCCCCCATGGAGGTCAGAAAGGCTTCCGCGGTTTCATTCGTGAACACCCTGCGGACGAAATCCGTGTTGAGAGAGCGGATGTCCCCATTTTCCGCAAGGGAGATCCACTTGTCCATGACAGCGCGGCAGGTATCACACGCCCGTGCGCAGGTGGAAGCGAGGAAGAGTTTGTGTACCATTTGCGGCTTTTTGAGGGCGATCAGGAGTGCCATCATACCGCCGTGGGATGCGCCGAAAAAGTCCGCTTCCGCGACGCCGAGTGCGTTCAGGCAGTCAAGCACATCATCCGTCATCTCTTCCGTGGTGAAATCCGCGGGCATCGTTTTGCGCCTGTCGAACAGATACACCGTGTATTCGTCCCAAAACGGGCGGTAGGCTTCCGCCACCGCTTCGCCCATGTCTTCAAGCCCGAGCAGCGAGATGCCCGAAAGCATCACGAGGTTCTTTTTGCCGTGTCCGAAGCGGATCACATTCATATAAGTATCCCCGGCGGGGAGTTTCATTTCTTCCGCGTTCATACGATACCTTCTTTCCGTCTTTCTTTTTCGCCGCGCGAAGGCGGTTTCCTGCAAAAAAGCGAAAACTTCGTGTTGCGAAAGACGGCGGAAAGTGCTATACTGGATGCAGTATGCAATATATGTGCGGAGTGTGAGGAATATGAAAGCGATCATCAACGGCAAAATCGTCACCGAGAGCAAGGTCATCGAAGGCAAGGCGCTCCTGTTCGACAAGAAAATCAAGGGCATCGTGGACCCGGACAAGATCGGCAAGGCCGAAGTCATCGACGCCAAAGGCAAGTATGTGCTGCCCGGTCTCGTGGATATGCACATCCACGGATATCTGGGCGAGGACGCTTCCGACGGTAAGGCGGACGGCATCCTGAAAATGGCGGAAGGCATCGCAAAAAACGGCGTCACATCCTGGCTGCCCACCACCATGACCGTATCCTATGAGGAACTGGAAGCCGCGTTCGCCGCCATCGAAAAGGTGAAAAAGCAGAGCGAGAAAGCGGGCTTCAAGGGTGCGCAGATCATGGGGGTCAACGCGGAAGGTCCCTTCATCAATCCCTCCAAGAAGGGCGCGCAGGCGGGCGAGCACATCAAGCCCTGCGATCCCGAATTCATCGAAAAGCACCTGCCCCTCATCAAAGTGTTCACCGTCGCCCCCGAAATGAAGGGCAACCTCACCGCGGTCCGCAAAATCCACAAGGATCACAAGGATCTGCTCATTTCCATGGGCCACACCTCCGCCACCTTCGAACAGGCACAGAAGGCGGTCCGCGCGGGCATCCGCCATGTGACCCACCTGTTCAACGCCCAGACTCCCATGATGCACCGTGATCCCGGCGTGGTGGGCTGCGCCCTCTCCGAGCCCCGCCTCTCCACCGAACTCATCGCCGACACCTTCCATGTGAACAAGGCGCTGTTCTCCGTGGTCGCGAACCTCAAAAAGGACAAACTCGTATTGATCACCGACTGCACCCGCGCGGGCGGCATGCCCGACGGCGAGTACAGCCTCGGCGGTCAGCCCATCTTCGTAAAGGGCATCGAGTGCCGCCTCGCGGACGGCACCATCGCGGGCTCCGTGCTCAAACTCAATGAAGCCCTGCGCAATGTAAAAAACAATATGAAGCGTCTGCCCCTACCCAAGCTCGTGCGCATGGCGAGCCTCAACCCCGCCAAGGCCATCGGCATCGACGGCACCAAGGGGTCCATCGCCGAAGGCAAGGACGCGGACTTCTGCTTCGCGGACGAAGACTTCAACATTTCCGCCACCATTCTGCGCGGCGAGACCATCTACAACGCGGAGGCATAAAATGAAGATCATTCCGGAACTCGACAAAAAATTCCTTCCCATCGATCGATATTTCACCGAATATGAGCAGGACGCCCTGAAGGGCGCTCACAAGACCGTGGTCATCGCCCTCGAGCGCAGCGCAGGTCAGGTACACGCCTGCCCCGTCACCGTGTTTGAAGAAGGCATCGAAACCGAGCGCACCCTGCGCGTCATCGAGCGCATGATCAAAGCCATGCTGTGGGTGTACGGCGGCTGGAAGATCACCGTATGCGGAAGCAAGTCCATCTACGAGCACATGAAGGCAGTTTACGCCAAGGACGGAGAACGCGCCTTCGACAACGGTTTCATGGGCGGCGTCTACGAAAAGGACTTCACCGTGGAGTATGTGGAAAATGTCATCGACGCCCCCGCCACAAAGGAAGCCTCTTCCCCCGTGGGCATGCATCTGGACGGCTGCCGCATCGGCTTTGACGCCGGCGGAAGCGACCTCAAGATTTCCTCTGTCGTGGACGGCAAGTCCATTTACAGCGAAGAGATCATCTGGAACCCCAAGACCCAGAGCGATCCCGATTATCACTTCGAATATGTCCGCGCCGCCATGGAAAAAGCGGGATCCAAGATGCCCCGCGTGGACGGCATCGGCGTTTCTTCCGCCGGCGTCTATGTGGACAACAAGGCGATGGTCGCCTCCCTGTTTATTAAACTTTCCGAAGAAGACAAAGTCAAAATGCGCACCATCTACACCGACGCGGCGGCTCTGGTCGCTCCCGGCGCGCCCATCGAAGTCGCCAATGACGGCGATGTGACCGCTCTGGCGGGCGCGATGGAACTGAATGACAGCAATGTTCTCGGCATCGCCATGGGCACCTCCGAGGCGGGCGGCTATGTGGACGGCTCTTCCTGCGTCACCGGCTGGCTCAATGAACTGGCGTTCGTGCCCGTGGACATGAATCCCGATGCCCCCGTGGACGAGTGGAGCGGCGATGTGGGCTGCGGCGTCAAGTATTTCAGTCAGGACGCTGTCATCCGCCTTGCCGAAGTAAACGGTATCGTCTTCCCCGAAGAGCTGACCCTCGCCCAGAAACTCAAGTTCGTGCAGGACCTCCACAAGGAAGGTGATCCCCGCACGCCCGCCATCTACACCACCATCGGCACCTATTTCGGCTATCAGCTGGGCTTCTACACCCGCTTCTATGACATCAAGCATGTGCTGGTCATGGGCCGTGTATCCAGCGGCGAAGGCGGAAAACTCATCATGAAGGCGGCGCAGGAAGTGCTGGACACCGAGTATCCCGAATTCGCCGCGAAGGTCACCCTGCATCTGCCGGATGAATCCTCCCGCCGCGTAGGTCAGAGCGTTGCTGCCGCTTCCCTGCCCATTTCCCGCAAGTAATGAAAGACTATACCACCATCCGCGAGCTGCTGGACTATGCCCTTTCGCGCTACGCGGATCAGCCTGCCATCTCCGAAAAGACCGAGGACGGCTACCGCAGGACTACCTACGCGGAACTCATTTCGGACGCGAAAAAGGCCGCTTCCGTGTTGATTGCGCGGGGGCTCACCGGCAAGCACATCGGCATCACGGGCATCAACTCCCGCCTGTGGGCAACGGCATACTATGCCGTGACCGCCTATACGGGCGTGGCGGTGCCCCTGCCCGACGGGCTTACAGAAAGCCGGATCGAGCCGCTCATTTCGGGCGCGGACATCGATGCCGTCATTTCGGATAAGCCCCTTTCCCTCTCCGTTCCCGTGATCTCCATGGAAAGCCTCACAGAAGGCGCGGCGGAAGCGGGAAACGAATATGTCCCTTCTCCCGGAGACATCGCGGAGATGATCTTCACCTCCGGAACCACGGGGATCCCCAAGTGTGTCCCCCTCACCCACAGAAACATCATCTCCATCGTTTCCTGCGAGTTTACCGCCTACGCGGGGCATGTTTCCGTCTGCGTGCTGCCTCTGCACCACGCATTCGAGGAAGTGTGCCACCTGCTGGTGGCACCCGCCATCGGCATGGAACTGTACATGTGCCCCTCCATCCGCCAGTTCCCCGTGATGGTGGCGGAATCGGGCTGCGACGCCCTGTATCTGGTGCCCGCCCTCGCGGACGCCCTGCTCACCCGCTTCACCCGTTTCCTCGATAAAGCGGAGAAACTGGACCGCGTGGTCTGCGGCGGCGCGCCCATCCCGCAGGCGCTGATCGACGCCTACGCCGCAAGAAACATCCGTCTTTACGGCGGCTACGGACTGTCCGAATGTTCCCCCCTCGTGAGCCTCAACATTGACCTCATTCCCGGCTCCTGCGGCCGCATCGGCTCCTACTGCCGCGTGCGCATCGCGGAGGACGGCGAAATTCAAGTGAAGGGCGAAAATGTGTTCGGCGGCTACTACAAAAACGGCGCCGCCACGAAAGCCGCCTTCACGGAGGACAACTGGCTCAAAACCGGCGACCTCGGAAGGCTGGACGAAGGCAACAACCTGTATATCACGGGCCGCATCAAAAATCTCATCATCCTCGGCAACGGCGAGAATGTCTCCCCCGAGGAGATCGAAAATCTCATCGTGAATGCCCTTTCCGGCCGGGCGGACGCCCTCGTGTACGACGCGGGCGACAAACTGGGCACAAAGATCTACGCCCCCGGCGTGGAGGAGGAAGCCGTCCGCAAGGCGGTTTCGGACCTCAATGCCGCCCTTCCCCCCTATCAGCGCATTATGAAAATCGATGTGACGGACGAGCCGCTTCCGGTCAACGCCACAGGCAAAAAAGTGAGGTAGTATCATGAACGAAAAAAGAATGCTCCGTGCCTCCGTTCCCCAGACACCGTTATCTGACGAAGAACAGAAAAATCTGGAAGAAAACCTCTTCGCGACCGCTCTGTGGCAGGAGGCGAAGCGGGTGTTCGTGTATGTGGCCCGCTTCCCCGAGCCCGGCACCAAGGCGATCATCGAAAAAGCCTTTGATGAAGGCAAGACCGTGTCTTTGCCGCTGTGCACAGCCATGGGCGAAATGCGCGCCGTCATCATCGACAAGATGAGCGAACTCACCCCCGGCGCCTATGAGATCCCCGAGCCCAATGCGGACGGAAAAGACATGGAAGGCGAGTTCCTCGCCATCACGCCCTGCGTCGCCTGCAGCGTGGACCGCGTGCGCCTCGGCCATGGCATGGGCTACTATGATAATTTCCTCACCCGCAATCCCGTGAAATCCATCTGCCTGTGCAGAGACGAAGCCCTGCTCAACTACATCCCCGGCTCCTCCCACGACATCAAACCCGATCTCGTGGTGACCCAGAGCCGCGTGGTCAGGTAATGGGAATTTTTCTGAACATCGACATCAACACCGCCATCGAGCCCTTCTTCGCGGATTTATTGAAGCGCAAGCCTCTCCCCGCGAAGGAGGACTTGTTTGCGTTTGTCGATGCATATAAAGACACGCAGATCAGCGATGTGGCGATCTGCTGCTTCTGCCAGTATTCGAGGACGGAGAGCAAAGTCTTCACGGACGCCCTGGCGAAATTCCATCAGAAGACCGAAAACGGCGTTTCCGTGGACTATGCCTCCCACTATGAGGGCGATCATGTCCTGCGCGAGGTCTGCGGCATCGACCCGTATGAGGTGTGTTTTGAACGCCTCCGCATGTGCGGCATCCGCCCGTGGCTGTCCGTACGCATGAACGACTGCCACTGTCCCGATGACAGAGCCTGCTTCCTGCGGAGCGATTTTTTCTATGAGGCGCAGAAAAACGGGTGGATGATCGGAGAGAAGTACGGCTATTATCGCAACTGCTTCGATTACGCCGTGCCCGAGGTGCGTCAGAAGATGCTCGCCTACATCCGCGAGCAGGTCGAAAAGTACGATATTTACGGCATCGAACTGGACTTTTTGAGAGAGATCCTGTGCTTTGACTACATGAACAATCCGGAGTGCCGTAAAGTTATGACGGCGTTTTTGCGGGATGTCAGGCGCGCGGTCAATGAGATCGCCGCGCGGAAAGGACATCCCATCTCCGTCGGGCTGCGGCTCATGCGGGACATGGCGCAAAATATGGCCTACGGCTTCGACACGGACGCCATTGTGAACGGGAAACTGGCGGACTTCATCTGCATCTCTCCCCGCTGGAAATCCTGCGACAGCCACATGCCCGTTGATGAGTGGGTGAAGCGGTATCCGGACATGCCCGTTTACGCGGGGCTGGAGATCCTCGTGAACCGCCCCGCTGACGAATGTCACGCGGACAACGGGACCGTGTATGGCTATGCCGCGGACTATCTCAACCGCGGCGCAGCGGGCATTTACCTGTACAACTATTTTGACGAGACCTATTCGAAAAAGCGCCGGGAACTGTACCGCAGAGCGGGCAGTTTGGAAACGCTCCCTTCCCACCGCCGCCATGTGGTGACTTATCAGGATCTCTGCCCCGAAGGACATCAGCCGTTCAGGCCCTTCCCCGCGAGCGCGGACGGGTTCCGGATCACCATCCGCCTCGGCATCCCCGCGGAAAAAGCAGTGCTGTATCTGGGCATCGCGGAAGGGGATATCGAGGATGTGACGGTAAGGGTGAACGGGTGCACGCTCAAAAATCCCGCGCCCGCAGAGCGGAATTACGCCACGAAGGATACAAGGGTATACGCCTTTGACATACCCCATGAAGCACTTGACGGGAAGACGGAACTGCCGATAGAAACGGACGCATCTTCTCCCGTCACGCTCGCATACGCGGAAGCGGAAACTTAAGCCCCCTTTGCACAAGGGGGCCTTGATTACCATATTCTCATTCAACTAACTTTATCCATCTCCGTCTCCCCGATTTTTCCAACTCTTTATTTGCCTTTTCGCCCTGTCTGGTGTATAATACCCTCAAATACCCATCGAATCGAGGTTTTGTCATGGATTTCAAATTTCTTTCCGCCTCCGCGGCTGCCGAAGCCGTCGCAAAGTGTTTCCCCGGCGCGGATGTGAGCGCCGAGACCCTTTCCGGCATGCTGGAAACGCCCCCGGATCCCGCGATGGGCGATTTCGCTCTTCCCTGCTTTAAGCTCAGCAAGAGCCTGCACAAGGCACCGCCCATGATCTCCGATGCCCTTGCCGCCGAGATTTCTTCCCCCATGCTCGAGCGTGTGGAGAGCGTGAAGGGCTATCTCAATTTCTTCGTCAATTCCGCCGCCTACGCCCGGAATGTGGTGGAGACCGCCATCAGCGAAGGCGCGTCCTACGGCGGCAGCAAGG
The DNA here is from genome assembly GCA_045598325.1 of Clostridia bacterium. Classification (GTDB taxonomy): domain Bacteria; phylum Bacillota; class Clostridia; order Christensenellales; family Aristaeellaceae; genus RUG14130. The sequence continues at coordinate 25,125 of JAZLLT010000013.1, forward strand.
AAGGCGCGGGCAGAAGCATCGTCATCGACTACTCCTCCATCAACATCGCCAAGCGCTTCCACATCGGACACCTGTCCACCACCATGATCGGAAACGCCCTATACAACATGTATAAGTTTCTGGGCTACACCGTGGTGGGCGTCAACCATCTGGGCGACTGGGGCACCCAGTTCGGCAAGATGATTGCCGCGTACAAGAGATGGGGCGACGAGGAAACCGTGCGTCAGGGCGGCGTGGACGAGATGGTGAAACTCTATGTCCGCTTCAACACCGAAGCCAAGGAAAATCCCGCACTGGAGGACGAAGGACGCGCCTGGTTCAAAGCCATCGAAGACGGCAACGAGGAAGCCCTGCGCATCTTCTCCTGGTTCAAGGAAGTGACGCTCAAAGACGCCGAGCGCGTATACGACATGCTGGGCGTGAAGTTCGATTCCTACGCGGGCGAAAGTTTCTATAACGACAAGATGGATCCCATCGTGGAAGAACTCCGTGAGAAGAACCTGCTCATCGAGGATCAGGGCGCGCAAATCGTCAAATTGGACGACTACAACATGCCCCCGGCCATCATCCTGCGTTCCGACGGCGCGACCCTCTACATGACCCGTGACCTCGCCGCGGCGAAGTACCGCCACGACACCTACAACTTCGATAAATGCCTGTATGTGGTCGCCTACCAGCAGGACCTGCACTTCAAGCAGCTGTTCAAGGTGATGGACCTGATGGGCTGGGATTGGGCAAAGGGCTGCGAGCATGTCAATTTCGGCATGGTCTCCTTCGAAGGACAGACCCTGTCCACCCGCGAAGGCCGCATCGTATATCTGGAGGACCTGCTCAACCAGTCCGTCGAGAAGGCCGCCTCCATCATCGAGGAGAAGAGCCCGGGGCTGGAAAACAAGGAAGAAGTCGCGCGCCAGATCGGCATCGGCTCCGTCATCTTCTTCGCGCTGTACAACGGCCGCATCAAGGACATCGACTTCTGGTGGGACCGCGCGCTCAACTTCGAGGGCGAGACCGGCGCGTATGTGATGTACACCCACGCCCGCTGCGCCAGCGTTTTGAGGAAAGCCGGTCAGTGCTCCGCCGCTCCCGACTACTCCGCACTGTCCGATCCCGAGGCGCAGGCGGTCATCAAGCTCATTGACTCCTTCCCCGGCCTCATCCGCACCGCCATCGACAGGAGCGAGCCTTCCATCATCACCCGCTTCTCCTGCGACCTTGCCAAGGCTGTCAACAAATTCTACTACGAGCGCCGCATCATGGACGATGACATGGGCACCCGCGCCGCGCGCCTCAACCTCACGAAGGCCGCCAAGCAGACCATCGCCACCGCGCTCAGCCTCATCGGCATCAACGCGCCCGAACGCATGTAAGGAGGTATCGGCATGGAAATCTTCAAAATGGCACCCCGCTTCCGTTTTGGCGAAATGACCCCCTGGGGCGGTGACAACCTGCGCCTGTATTTCGGCAAGGACGCGCCCGCCGACCGCGTGGGCGAAAGCCTCGAAGTGAGCGCTCTGCCGAACCTCGAAAGCATCATCCTGAACGGCAAATATGAGGGACAGACCCTCGCCGAAGCTCTCGAGGACGACTACGAAGGCATCACCGGCATCACCGAAAAGCCCTTCCCGCTGCTGCTCAAACTCCTTGACGCGAAAGAAACCCTGTCCGTGCAGGTGCATCCCGATGACGAATACGGTCTTGCAAACGACGGGAAACTCGGCAAGACCGAAGCGTGGATGGTGATTGCTGCCGAAGAAGGCGCCCGCATCGCCTACGGCATCAAAGAAACCGACAAGCCCTTTGCCGACATCGTGGCGGAAGGCCGCTTCGAGGACACCCTGCGCTGGGTCACGCCCCGTCCCGGCGATGTGTACTACATCCCCCACGGCTGCGTCCACGCGCTGGGCGGCGGCGTGATGGTGTACGAGATCCAGCAGTCCTCCGACGCCACTTACCGTTTCTGGGACTGGGGACGCGTGGGAAAAGACGGTAAGCCCCGCGAACTGCACACGAAGAAGGCCCTCGATGTGACCCGCCCCGAAGTGCGGTTGGGTAAACTCCCCGGCGCCACCGTGCTGTGCGCGGGCGGCAGCCGCACCCACTATATCTGCGACAAGAATTTCTCCCTCATGCGCCTGAATGTCTGCGGCAAGATGCCCCTGGACTTCCCCAAGATGGCGTTCATCACCCCCATGGCCGAGTGCAAGGTGGGCTGGGACGGCGGCGAGATGACCCTCACGCCCTTTGAGACCGCGTTCGTACCCGCCGCCTGCGAAGGCGCCTATGCGGAAGGCAGACTGCCCATCATGTGCTCCACCCTACCCGACCGGGAAAATCTCAAAAAAGAACTGGGTTACCGCGCGGAAATCGTGGCGGGGCTCACGGAGGAAATCTGATCATAACGCCCTTTGCGCGTAAGGCGCGGAGGGCGATTACTATGAGAAACGACCTCATCAGTCAGTTTCGCTGACAGCTTCGCGCCCCAAAGAGGAAGCCGAGACTTCCTGCCTTCCCCCTTGGGGAAGGTGCCGCCACAGCGACGGATGAGGTGGTTATACCATTCACGGAGGTCACCATGTCAAGCATCCTTTATCCCATCTGGAAAGGCAATTACTGTTACCGCGAAAGCGTGTTCCCCGTCGCCGAAGCGGATGGCACGGTCAAGGGCATCACCCTGCTCTATCCCGCCGGCGAGATCACCGAGGTGGTCTCCGTGGACCTGCAGACCCGCTTTACCGAAGGGCGGGACTATGTGCTCGAAGGCGGATGTCTGCGCATCCCCGCGGGCAGCGCCATCCCCGTGATGGAAAGGAGCGAATACTACCTCACCGAAGACCGCCCCGGCAAATGCTTCACCATGCCGGAAGACAGGGGCTACATCACCTTCCCCGGCACAGCGGAACTCTATCAGCATCAGATCTATGTGAGTTACCGCCACGGCGGAACTTTCCCGGGCAAAATCCCGCAGGACAAGCGCTCTCTGTTTCCGCGGACGAACGCTCTGCTCAAGGAAGGCAAGCCGCTCACCATCGTCTTTTACGGCGACAGCATCACGGTAGGATGGGACTGCAGCGCCAATCACGGTCTGCCGCCGTTCCAGAGCGACTATTGCCGCCTCTTTACCGACGCGCTCACGGAACAATACGGAAGCCCCGTCAACTTCGTCCGCACCGCCGTTTCCGGCACCACCTCCGTGTGGGGCGAAGAGAAAGCGGAGGAGCGGGTGGCGAAATACAAGCCCGACCTGCTGGTACTGGCGTTCGGCATGAACGAGGGCGGCAAGAGCAGCGAGGAGTACCGCGAGCATATCCGCGCCATCATCGAGAAAAGCAGAAAAGGCAATCCCGAAATGGAAGTCCTGCTCATTTCCACCATGTGGGCAAACGCGGAGGCAAAGAGTGTCTGGTTCGATCAGCCGCGGTTTGAGCCCTTCCTGCTGACGCTCGAACAACCCGGCATCGCAGTCGCGCCCATGAGCAGCGTCCACGGCGCGATGCTCACGCGCAAGCGGTACCGGGACACCACGGGCAACAATGTGAACCACCCGAACGACTACCTGCACAGGGTATACGCGATGACCCTGCTCAAGACCCTGTGCGGGATGGAATGACGGAGAACACAAATGAAACGCCTTTTGTTTCTGTTAATTTGCATTCTGATGCTCGCGGCATCGTGCTGCGCCGAAAGTATCAATACCTGCCTTGATACCTCCGGGTATATCAATGATTTCGATTCGGTTACGATATCGGAAGGGATAACATATACCGCTCGCGGTGATTATGATTACCGTGAATCCTGGGGGCCTCAATGGTATGATATCTACAAGCAGAGCATTGATGATGCCGAACCGGTATGCATATTAGAGCATGTCCCCGGTTGCTTTGCGGCCTTATTTCCCTGTGAGGATGGTTTCTGCATGGTCATTGAGCCGGAAGACGAGTCCTGTTTATCCATATCCCGTTACCACGCCTCCCTCGGCAGTTTTGAACTGTTAAGTGACTCCGTCGCGCTTGATGATATCATATGCGGTGTCCTTTATTTCGGGAATACCATATCCTTTATCCTGCCGAACAGGATATTGCAGTTTTCTCTTGCGAATTGTTCCACCCGCTTGATTTTCATGAATGGCCTGAACATCAGCAATAACTACGATAAGTTTATCCCCATTTACTGCGACGGTGTATACTATGTGATTGATAAAAGCGGTGCAATTTACGGAGTGTACGAATCAACGGGGGATTCTGCGATTGTCGCAGACACTCATGATTATCTATACGACTACAGATGGAGTTTTGCCCGATATGAATACATCATCTTGAACGGCAATCTGATTTACCGGGATGATTCCGTGAAGCAGATGATGTGTCTTGACCTTGAAAGCCGCCATGCCCACGCGGTCTATTCCGAGAAAGTATACTTTGAGCAAGTATACTCGGATCATGTAGATATCACCGTTGAAGAAGGATATCCGTGTGGAAAACATGATTTCTGGTCGATGGGTTCGCTCAAGTATTACAGGCTGCCTATTGAAGACGGGGTACTGATGTGGGATCAAATGACTGAACTATAAGTCTGTCCCTGATATGTGCCCCGGAAGAATACCTAAACGGTGAGTTCTACGCTCCATAGGTTGTGTCTACGCCACTGTTGTGCTATCATCTTCCCGAAGGAGTTGAGTTTATGGATGCTTATGTGACAGGCGCGATCATCAAACGGCTGCGGGAAGAAAAGGGCTTGACGCAGGCGGAACTGGCGGAAAAGCTCTCCGTAAGCGACAAGGCAGTCTCCCGCTGGGAAACGGGGCGCGGCTATCCCGATATCACACTCATTGAGCCGCTCGCTGCGGCGCTGGGTGTATCGGTCGCGGAGCTGCTCGCGGGTACATCCGTCACGAATCGCAACCGTGCGTTCAATATGCTGCGTGCGAAATTCTATGTGTGCCCCGTCTGCGGAAACATGCTGTTTGCCTCGGGCGAAGCGGTGATCTCCTGCTGCGGGATCACGCTGACACCTTCCGAAACCGAGGAAGCCGATGAAGCGCACACACCCGTCATCGAAAAAATCGAGGACGAATACTATGTGACTCTCGCCCATGAGATGAGCAAGGAACACTACATCTCATTTATCGCGGCGGTGACCGATATGGGAGTGCAGATCGTGAAACTGTATCCCGAGGGGAACGCGGAGGCGTATTTCAAGCGGAGCAGGGTGCGGTGTCTGTACTGGTACTGCAACCGGCACGGGATGTTCGGAAAGAAGGTATAGGCAATCGGCTGCACGGAATCGTGCAGCCGAATAATCTTGTGGGAAACATGCTCCTCATCAGTCGCCTGCGGCGACAGTTTCCCCGGAGGGGAAGCCAAGGGGGGGCGGACGATTTGCTTCATAGACAAAAAATCACGGCTGCGCATTTGCGCAGCCGCCTGCTTTATCTGATCTTCAGCGTCGCCACATAGTCGGTGGGAAGGGTCGCGGGGAGTTTCACGGTCAGCACGCCGAATTCCTTGCGGAACGGGACCGCGCCCACACCGAGGAGTTCCACGGAGGAGACTTCCCTGCCTGCGAGGGAGCGGATGACCAGCGTCTCGCCGCCCTTTGCGCCCATACAGAAGGCGTAGACCGCGCCGTCCTTTTGGACGAAACGGAAGTCGTCGCGGGTCCAGGCGGTCTTGTCCTCGGTGAAGCCCTGGATCTTCACGAGGGTGGGGCCTTCGCCGAAGACCTCCCACGGACGGGTGCAGTAGACGGCTTCGGAGTTCACGGCAAACCACTTGCCGATCTCCTCGAGGATCCAGTTGGCTTCGTCATCGATGGTGCCGTCCGGCTTCTGCAGGATGTTCAGCAGCATGCAGCCGTTTTTGCTGATGATGTCCACCAACATCTCGATGATCTGCGCGGGGGTCTTGTAGGTGTCGCGGACATTATAGAACCAGTTGCCGATGCAGGTGTCCGTATGCCACGGATCGGGCATGATGCCGGGGAGCTGGCTCTTTTCGATGTCCAGCACGCCCACCTTGAACACATCAGGATGGCGGTTCTTCTGCAGGTACACAGCGCGGTTCTCGCCGTACTTTTCGATGCTGGTGTTGTAAAGGCGCGCCACCGCCTGCAGACCCTCATAGTACTCGCCCTCGCCGATGGTGGTGTCCTGATCCATGTCCGCGAAGGGCAGGGAGCCGTCGGAGTAGAGCAGGTCTGGTTGGAACTTGTCGATCATCTCATTCATGACATCGAGCCAGTACTTGTGGAAGGCCTTGTTCGGGGAGTACCAGCGGTCGATAAAGGTGAGATCTCCGTGGACATGCTCGTAGTTGTCATAGTAGAAATCGCGCCACTCGGGATCGTTTCCGTCATAGGGAACGCCCTTGTAGGGACCCTTGGTGTCCGCGCCCTTGTTGGTGCGCCACCACTCGAAGGACGCGCCCAGATGCTCGGAGATGCCGAAGGGCATATGGAATTTGTCCGCGGCTTCCTTCCACTTGGCGAGGATGTCCATCTTGGGTCCCACCAGCATGCTGTTCATGCGGTTGTGGGCGGAATCGTAGTTGAAGAAGTGGTCGTGGTGCATGCCCTGGCTCATGAAATAGCGGGCGCCCGCCTTGTAGTATTTCTCCATGAGGCCCATGGGATCGAAGTTCTCCGCCTTCCACAGGGCGCAGATGTCCTTGTAGCCAAACTTGCTGGGATGGCCGTAATGGCGCAGATGGTACAGATACTGGGGGCTGCCCTCGATGTACATGCTGCGGGCGTACCAGTCGCCGTACATGGGAACACTCTGGGGACCCCAATGGCTCCAGATGCCGAACTTGGCGTCGCGGAACCACTGCGGCGCCTCATACTGTCCGAGAGACGCGAAATTCGCTTCAAACTTTTTCATATGAGCCTCCGTATATGTGATTTATATTACAGTCCGAATCCGCCGTCCACGCCGAGGATCTGCCCCGTGACGAAGGAGGCGTCCCTGCTCAGCAGGAAGGAAATGACTTTTGCGACCTCCGACGGGCAGCCCATGCGGCCCAGCGGCGTTTCATCGTTGAGCGCGGCCACATCCTCCTCCGTAAGATCCCGGTTCATGTCCGTATCGATGACGCCGGGCGCAACGCAGTTGACGCGGATGCCGCTCGGGCCCACCTCCTTGGCAAGCGCCTTGGTCAGCCCGTGGATGGCCGCCTTCGCAGCGGAATAATGCACCTCACAACTGGCGCCCACGCTCCCCCACACGGAGGACACGAACACGATGGCGCCCTTCCTGCGGGAGATCATATCGGGAAGCGCCGCGCGGGCAAGATACAGGCTGCCGTCCAGATCCACACCCGAAAGACGGTGCCACATATCCGCCGTGATGTCCGTGAACAGACCCTTCATGGCGATGCCGCTGCACACAACGAGAGCATCCACGCTGCCCATGTGCTTTTTCGCTTCCGCGTAAGCCTCCTGCACGGAGGCTTCATCGGCAATATCGCATTTGATGGCGTGCGCGCCCACGGTGCTTTCCACTGCCCGCGCGGCGTCCTCATTTTTCTCATACAGAAAGCAGACACAGAGCCCGCGGGAAGTCAGTTCTTCCACCACGGCGCGCCCGATTCCCCGGGAGCCGCCCGCGACCAGCACGGTTTTGAACGGAAAGAGTGCGTTCTGCTGAATGAGATATTCCAGGTCGTTCATTGAAAATAACCTCCGTTTTCGGGAGAAAACAGTTGACGATTTAACTTTTCTCGTGTATGATGTGAGCCATCAACGATATGGAGGTCACATCATGATTACCAAGGATATGAGTATCGGCGAAGTTCTGAGCATCGACCGCGGCTGCTCCCCCATCTTCATGGCTTTCGGCATGCACTGCCTGGGCTGCCCCCACGCCACCGCCGAGTCCATCGAGAACGCCTGCGCCGCCCACGGCACCGACGCGGATGCGCTGGTCGCGGAACTGAACAAGTATTTCGAAGCGAAGAAGTAATCGCCCGAACATACGCAAAAACCCGCCTTTTCAGGCGGGCTTTTTGTTTATAAAAAATATCCATGGGCTCGGGCCCTGCTGATCCGCGGCGCACGCCAACTTCCGCTTAATGCTGCTGCCTTTCGGCCCTGACATGGTTCGCGGCATGACGCCGCACGGGGCCGGACTGTCATCACCCACAGACAAGGGGAAGTATAGCATACAAAGGCGGAAAAAGCAAGTTATTTTTCTTGAAAAGGGATTTTGCGGCGGATTTGCAAAATTTCTTCGTTTGTGCTATAATGCATAATCAGATAATTGTGTGCCTGCGCGCACGCAGCGGAGGTTTTTTCATGGGCAAGGATTATACCGCAAAAGATATTACCATACTGGAGGGGCTTGACGCCGTGCGCATGCGCCCCGGTATGTATATAGGCACCACCGGTCCCCGCGGGCTTCACCACCTGATCTGGGAGATTGTGGACAACGCCATCGACGAAGCCAGCAACGGCTATGCCAACGAAATTTCCGTCACGCTCAAAAAGGACGGCTCCTGTGAGGTCACCGACAACGGGCGCGGATTGCCCGTGGACATCCATCCCCAGATGGGCGTGTCCGCCGTGGAGGTCATCTACACTCAACTGCACGCGGGCGGCAAGTTCGATGACAAGAACTACGCCTATTCCGGCGGTCTGCACGGCGTGGGCGCTTCTGTTGTGAACGCCCTGTCCGAGTGGTGCACCGTGGATGTGTACCGCGACTACACCCACTACGCCATCCGCTTTGAAAGCACCGAAGACCCGAAGACGCACAAGATCGCCTCCGGCCGTCCCGTCGCGCCCCTTGAGAAGGTGGGCAACACCCGCAAGAGGGGCTCCACCATCTGCTTCAAGCCCGATCCCCGCGTGTTCGAGGAAGTCAACTTCAACGCCGACACCGTGCGCCACCGCATCCGGGAACTGGCGTACCTCAACAGCGGCATCCGCTTCCTGTTCACGGACGAGCGCGCCAGGGACGAGGAGCACCGCCATGTGGAATACTGCTATAACGGAGGGCTTACCGACTTCGTAGCGTACCTGAACGAGGAAAAGACCACCATTTCCGAACCCATCCTCTTTGAGGGCGACACCGGCGGCATGCGCGTGCGCGTGTGCCTGCAGTATACCGATTCCTACACGGAGAGCGTGTTCTCCTTCGTCAACAACATCCCAACCCCCGAAGGCGGTACCCACGAGACCGGCTTCAAAGCCGCCCTCACCAAGGTGTTCAACGACTATGCCCGCAAGACCGGCGTGCTCAAGGAGAAGGACAACAACCTCTCCGGCGACGACTTCCGTGAGGGCATCACGGCGGTGCTGGCAGTCAATGTAAAGAATCCCCAGTTCGAGGGGCAGACCAAGGGACGCCTGGGCAACACCGAGGTTCGCCCCATCGTGGAAGCCTTCATCAGCGAAAAACTGGCAGTGCATCTGGAGGACCTCAAGCATCAGGACAGTGCGAAGGTCATCCTCGACAAGGCGGTCAAGGCGGCGAAAGTCCGCGAAGCCGCCCGCAAAGCCCGCGATGTGGCAAGGCAGAAAAACGAACTGGAAGCCGCACCGCTGGTAGGCAAACTGTCCTCCTGCACGGGCCGCGACCCCAAACTC
>JAZLLT010000014.1:0-24143 GCA_045598325.1 Clostridia bacterium
TCGACGCTCTTCGCGGCTCTTACACCGCCGAAGAACGCGGCATCCTCGGCCTCAAGGACCAGGTTTTCGTTGATGTACTCGAGGTTGAAATAGTCGAGCATCAGGTAGGTGTAGGGATTCTTGATGGCAAATTCGAGGGTATCGGTGCCGTCGCCCTTCAGCGGGATCTCCATGGAGACTTCGCCCGCCGCGTAGGCCCAGGTGCCGGTCTGATCGGTGAGATACCAGTCAAGATCCATGGACTCGCCATTCACGATCACTTCCAGCGTGCCGTCCATGACGGTGCTGTAGGTAACCTTCAGGATGTACTGGCCTTCCCTCTTTGCGGGCAGGTTGTTGAAGATGACCTTGTTTGGGGTGTCGGGTGCGGGATCGATGCCGGTCACGATCTTGTCACCGGATGCGCCGTTCTGAGGATTGGCGACTGCCGTTCCGGTCAGTTCGCCGCTCTCAAACTCGATGCGGCCGTCAGCGGCAGGATCTTCCTGCGCTTCACCTTCCACCAGTTCTTCGTACGCGTCGCTCTTGTAGATGAGTTTCACATAGTCGATGCCGGCGTAGGCAGTGGCATCATAATCGCAGAATTCCAGACTGTCGGTGCCGTCGCCCTTCAACGGAACTTTGATGGATACCACATTGGGTACGAAATTCCAGTTGGGGTCGGTGGGCGTGTAGCCGCAGGGGATCCTTACGCCATTCACCTTGACGCCGATATCGCCGGTCATTGCGGACATGTAGCAAATCTGCAGTTCGTAAGTACCGCGCTTGTCAACGGGAACATTCTCGAAAACGATCTTGTTGGGTTCGCCCTCGGCGTAGTCAAGACCGATGATATACTTGCCGCCGGAAGCAGCATCGCTTTCCGCGAATCTCGTTCCGCCGCAGAGCAGACCGTTCTCGGCTTCGAGGACCACATCATCCTCGTCCTGGGGGATCTCGGTGCCGTTCAGTACGGCGTCGATCTGGGAAGCGCAGAGGCTCAGAGTGCTTTCGGGCGCCTTGATGCCGTTGATCGCCTTCTCAAAGGCGCTGTCCATGAAGTCCATGACCGCGCTCTGCTCTTTGTTCACAATGCTCAGACGGGCACCCTTCATTGCCTCAAAGTAGGCTCCCGCGAAGGGATTGACGGAGGCGTCCACATTCTGCGCGGCAGCGGCATTGGCGGGGAGATCGCCGCACTTGGCAAGGATGCCCTGCGCTTCTTCGCCCGCGAGATACTGAACGAACTGCCAGGCCTGATCCTTGACTTTGGAAGAAGCCAGAATGGTCGCCGCTTCGCAGTCGATGATGCTCTCGGCTTCCGCCCCGTTGGCAGTCGGCACAACGGCTGCCACAAGGCCTTCCGTTCCGATTCCGTCCACGGAGAACGCCTTGCTGTTGGTGATGGTCATAAGATCTTCACCGGAGACGACGCAGGAAAGAGGAGAAGTGCCTTCCTCGCAGACATGGAACAGGTCTTTCATAGAGGCGAGAGTCGCCAGCGCGTTCACGCTGTTTTCGCTGTCAAGATTGCCTGCCGCGGCGGTGTAGCCTTCATCCATCACGCTTCCGCCCGCATTCAGGAACAGCGGGAGCAGGGAGGACGCGTCGCGGCCGCTCACGGCAACCGTCTTCTGCATGGCAACGAGTTCTTCAACGGTGGCGGGGGCGGCGGATCCTCCCAGCGCCGCTTCGTTGTAGACGGCCACATCAATCAGGGTGTTGAAGGGGATGGCATAGCAGCCGTCTTCTTCGCCCATCAGATCGTACAGGATTGCAAACTGGGATGCTTTGACGGCATCGAAGCCTTCTTCGTCCGCCAGATTTTCCAGCAGGTTTTCGCCGGTGAAGCTACCGATCCTGTCAACAGGCATGATGAGGATATCGGGAGCCTTATGTTCGGCTTCCATGGACAGCACGGTAGCAAGCGCGCAGTCCATCGCTACGGGCATGATGCGGATATCGTCGTGGCTCTTGTTGAACGCGGAGACGATTTCCTTTTCAAATACCTTCTTTTCGTTGCCGCTGAAGGTGTGCCAGACCAGGACCTTGGTCTTGGAAACCTTCTCTTCGGCCATCGCAGCCGTGCCGATGCCCGCCGCCGTGATGATAATCAGTGCGGCAAGGACGATCGAGCATATCTTTTTCAAAAGAAGATGCTTCATTTTCTGAATTCCTCCTGTTGTTATTGGGCTTCTCCCGTGACCCGCCCGCGGTCAAGCGGGCCGGATCACAGTCGACTGCGGAGCAGTGCCTTTTCTCAGTCTTCGTTGGCAATGATTCTCTCTTCGAACTCGAGCCAGGCGAGCGTCAGGCGCTTGTTCGCCTTCTCGTCCATCTCGGCCGCAACTGCCGCTGCCTCACGGCGATCATCGCGGGCGTCGTTGATGATGGACTCGATGCATTCGTTGTTGATCTGCTCAAAGCCGGGAACGATCTTGTAAAGGTCGGAACGGACCGCGGTGCCCATATGCTCATACATATACAGGATGCCGTCCTGAACATGGGGATTCTCGCTGAACGCCTCAACTACATCGGGATGCAGCGTGGAGGGGAAGTACCACAGATAACCGGTGCTCAAATCGTCACCGTCTTTTTCGGAGTACATTTCCATCTTCTTCACATTGCCTTCCGCGCCGGTGGTCAGCCACTTGAGCAGTTCATAGGCGGCCTCGGGGCACTGGGCGCCCTTCAGCATGAAGCCGTGGTTCGCGTGCATGCACTGGCGGCTGCCGACTTCCTCGACCTGAGGCAGCGGATACATTTCCCACTCGAAGTTCATGTAGCGCATCCAGGAGGCATCGGAGGTCAGCATGAAGGATTCGGACAGAACCTTGCCGGACTTGAACGCCATGTCCATGTCATCGGCATCGCTCTCGCCGAACTTTCTGGTATAGTCACTGGTCGCACCGTCAACATTTGAGTTTCTCATCATCCATGCTTCCAGACCGGGAACGGCGCGCAGATCCTTGAACAGTTTGAACGCGGCGGACCACTGGTTGGTGAAGTCGAAACTCTTGGTTTCGGGATTGTAGGTATTATATCCGGCTTCCGCGTTCAGCGCGGGGATCATGTAGGAGTCAAAGCCCCACAGTCTTTCCGTGCCGGAAGTCTTGCTGGTGGTCGCGGCCTTCATGAGGTCGGTGTACTCTTCGACCGTCCAGTCATAATCGGGCTGGTCGAGGTTCAGTTCGTCAAGCAGATCCAGGTTGATGGCAACACACTGGAACTGAAGGTCCATGGGCAGCGCGTAGACCTTATCGAGATAGGTATAGTCCGCAAGCAGGGAGGCGGGAACATACTCCGCTTCCGCGTCGTTTGCCAGGAACTCATCCAGCGGCATGACCCAACCCTGAGATACGGAGAAGGGCAGGCTGCCCCAGTCGCCGACCAGAATATCGGGCATGGAGTTGGTCTGCGCCTGCGCGGTCAGATAGGTCTGCGCGCCTTCGGAACCGAAGGGATCGATTTCCACATCAATATAGGGATATGCATCGAGGAAATCGCCGATCTGGATCTGCAGGTCGGTAATGTTCCATGCGGGAACGGCGATCGTGACCGTGCCTTCGATGTCATGGGGATCCTTCTGTGCGGTTTCTGCGAATGCGCAGCATCCCATCATCAGCAGCGCCGCGGCAACCAATACAGATACTACTTTCTTGAACATTCAACTTACCTTCCTCTCTAATAATATGCCCGATGGCAATGGCTTCATTGCTGTCCCCTGCGGGGATTACTCTTCGAGCGCCAGTTCGACATGATCGGCAAACTGGGAAAATACCAGCGTCTTGCCGAGCACATCCTTCAGCCGGCAGCCGTCGGCGTCGAAGTAGAAGTAACCGTTATTCCAGTACATGCAGAAACGGATCGTGTAGGCAACAGGCGTATCGATTTCGCTCTCGGTCAAAGTGATCTTGCCGGTCTCGCCCACGCGGATCCATTCGGTGTTGCGGCACTTGCCCAGCGCTTTGACATTGCCGGGATGGATATATACCTCGGTGATGGCCATGCCGAGCGCATTTTTCACATAGAAGTAATCCGGTTTTTCTTCTTCCGGAGCCACATTCTCGCAAACGCCCGGGCAAGTCATCAGGAGAAGCAACATCATTGCGACCACAACAGAAACTACCTTCTTGAACATAGAACTTACCGTCCTTTCTATTGATAAGCCTGCCGGCTTAGGTACATGGATACACAACATCCGCTTATACAACAAATTATATTCCGTAATTTAAAATTTACAATATTGATTTTACTTTATACTTGCACTATTTTACGCATATATTGATTGTTCGTTTCTTTCGATGTATAATAAATGGGTCATATGTATCCCGTGAAACTTGGTAAAGGAGACCATATATGCAGTTTCTCTTTGATAAAATCCATCTGAACGACGAAATTCCCTTTGATATTTTCGAAAATCACCTGACTTCCGAAGAATATTCCTCGGGAAATAATATAAGAATTCATCTCCATGAATGCCTTGAACTCAATTATATCGTCGAAGGCGAGGGAGATTACTTCATCGACAGTAAAATGTACAATTTCCACGCGGGCGATGTCCTCATCATCAACAACCTCGAATATCACGGCATCACGCGGGTGCAGGATACCGCCATCAAAGTCATCATATTCGACCCGTCCTTCGTCTGGAGCGGAAGTTCGCTGGATTACCAGTTCATCAAAGCCTTCTACGAATACAAAAGCGACTACAACCACCTGATCCCGAAAAGCAGCCAGACAGAGCAGATAAACGCCATAATCCACGAAATCGAGGAAGAATCGGAAAATAAGATACCGGGTTACCAGTTGATCATCAAGTCGCTGCTGATGAAGATCCTTGCGCTCATTTACAGAGGCTACGAAAGCGTCGGTCAGGAGCCCTTCTCCGTGCAGGAGTTTTCCAAGAACTACGCGAAGATCGCGGACTCCATCAACTACATCAACGGCAACTTCCGCGACCGGCTCACCCTTGACCAACTCGCCGACCTGTCCCACATGAGTCAGAACTATTTTTCCTACTTCTTCGGCAGTGTGATGCACTGCTCCCCCTTTGAATACATCAAGAAGCGTCGCATCGAATACGCCTGCCGCAGACTCATCAGTACCTCTGACAGCATCACACAGATCTCCATCGATTCCGGCTACAGCAACATCCCCTACTTCAACCGCATCTTCAAGGAAGAAATGAAAGTGTCCCCGACACAGTTCCGAAAATCCTATTTATCAGGAGCCGCCGGGATCCATATGCTTGAAAAACCGCGGAACTGAGCAAATTTCATCACCAAACAGAAAAACACATTGACAATACCGGTACGATTTATGCGCCGGATAGTTCCCATATGATAATCTGGCTCAGGTTATCAAAAGTTCTCACTCATCTTCATAGCACTTTATGAAGGACGGAGACAACTCTCCTGCCATCGACCAGAACAGCCCGGTGAATGCGTTCAAGATGGGTATGATGAAAGTTAAGTAACCGCTCAATAAAACCGTACCTTGTCTGAGGCCATGTTGATGTGAGATAATCGATAGGGCTAATGGAATCTAATAGATTCTCATAGGGTCTATTAGATTCCATTAGACACGGTTAGTCATAGACAGGAGGCCCAAGATGACGAGCGGAGAACTGAAACACAGAGCATTGGTGAAGCAATTGGCTGAGCAAATCAGGCAATGTCAGACCAGTGGGAAGCGTGTAGGGCAATGGTGCGAAGAGAATCAAATAAACATCAAGACTTATAAAAAAGGAAATAGAAATCCATTTAGGGAGTTCCATTTCCTTTAATTTTCCTGTAAATTTGTCAGGCTACAATTACTGTGCGCGATGCGCATCGCGGTATTCGGAAGGTGTGATCTCGTTGTTGAGTGCTTTGAAATGACGGATAAAGGCGTGAGTGCCGTTATAGCCGACCTTCTCGGCGATCTCGCGGATTGCGGCATCGGTCTCGCTGAGCAGCCGTTTTGCGCGGTCGATGCGGATCTCGTTCAGGTATTGGATGAGCGTCTTGCCGGTAGCTTCCTTGAACAGTTCGCCCAGATACCGGGGGTTCAGGTCCACGCAGGAGGCGATGTCGGCGATGGAAAGATCCTTGTAATAGAAATTCCCGATATATTCCGTCACGGTGGGGATATACTTGACGATGTTGCCGCTGTCCAGCGCAGCGGCTGTGCGGCTCTCGAACAGGGTCGTCAGCAGGCTTTCCGTCTTTGCGCGCAGCGCTTCCGCGGTATTGACGGCGGACAGGCCGGAAAGATACGCGAGCATTTCATCCACATGAAGCTCGCGGTTGCCCATCCAGATCTCGTTCAGGATGTTGTTGGCCAGAATACAGGTGATGTTTTTGGCAAGCTCAAGCGGCAGCTGCGCGGGCATCAGATAGTCGTCAAAGTAGGAATCGATCCCCTTGCGCACCATTTCGCGGGAGTTTTTGCGGAAGCCGCCTATGAGCTGCTCCATGATGGCGGTGGGATGAACGGGCACCTCACGGGGAGAGGAGGCGTCGCCTCCGCCGTTTATGAGCTCCGAAGGCATATGGGCATCGGATAGCCGTCCGGCGGAATAGCAGGAATTGGAGACCTTCGAAAGCGAATCCACACAAGGCCCCGTAAAGAAGAGCAGGGACACATCGTAATTACTTTGCGCGAGCGTGTTGATATGGTGCAGCGAGGTCTTGAGCAGGGTGTTCAAGGTCTCATAGGTTATGTCGTGGTTGATGAAGAAATAAATCCGGTTATCCAGAGAAGTGTGGAAATAGACGCGGAAATTCGGGGACAACTCCCGCTCGATCAGGTCCTTGATGAACAGAGTGACGCTGTAGGCCGTGGTGGCGTCGGTTTCCAGATTCGTATCATCGATGGTAGTCAGGCAGACAAAACCCGTGAAATACGGATGCTCGAAGCGCAGACCGCAGTAGGCCAGATGCTCCTCCAGCTTCTGCTCGGACCCGATATGCCCATGTATGATGTCGGCGATGACCGTGCTCTGAATAAGCGAAATGTATTTCTTCTCGCTTTCGGTCATCTGACGGTTGCTCGTGATCAGTCGGTCGATCACATCATCCAGCGCCGCGGACGGATCATGTTCCGGAGCGATGGGACTGCCGGTGCCGTCGCTGATTTTGCGGATCAAATCCTGCGAGCGGCGGGAGGTAATGCGGGAAAACAGGCGCATCAGGAAGAAAAACGCGAGCATGCTGGCAAGATAGATCAGCACCAGTATACTCATCTCAGGCAGACACGCGTTGAAGAGCTGCCCGGTTGTGGTGAGGATCGCGCAATAGATAGAGGTCGAGTCCAGCTGCTGGTAGTACAGATATTCGCCGGGCAGCGCGAGCGTACCCTTGCTGCCGTACAGTCCCTGCGGAAGCTGCTCCCGGAGACTGTTTGCCTTTTCCGTGTTTCCGTCGGAACCCACGATTCCGCTGTCCGAGATCAGGAATACCTGCTCATAATGTGAGATTTCGGAGAGCAGATCGTCGACATTCAGATTGACTACGACCAGATCGTCGGCGGGAAACACCTCAAAGGGGATGCGGCGGACGATGGTGATCACGCCCGCGGGGCGGATATAGGAAAGACCTCCGGTCTGCACGCTGCGGCAGCCATACCAGAAGGCGAGGTCGTTCTCCCTGCAGTATTCCAGAATTTCGCGGTCATAAAATGTGTTCTGATTATACAGGGTCTCGGGGGTCAGCACTTTGCCGGAGCGTGAAAAGAGGATGTAGACGGACTCCACCATGTGGTTGACATCCGATGTACGCACGAGCGTGTCGAAAACCGTTTTGAGGTCGCTCATGCAGGAACCCTTCATTTCGTTCTGCGTGCTCAGCGTCTTGAGCTCCGGGATCGAGGCAATCTCCACCGACAGGGCGTTTCCGAATACCAGAGAATCGGACAGAGAGGAGGTAATGTAGGACAACGAACTTGATTTGTCGCTGTGGAACTGCTCACAGGTCCGCCGGCAGGACAAAATTCCGAACAAAACGAACACGATCGTCAGCAGGGCGACCGGGAAGAACCACAATTTATCCGGGTGCTTTTTGAACATGGCCATCATCCTTTTCATATGTCCGTCGGCGCTGTTAGTCTACCATAAACGACGCGAAAAATCAAACGGAGTTTGCGCCGCTGTTCCGTAATCTGACGAAATAGTACACATTCTGCATATTTGGCACCGTTTTCCGTTGCTGCTGACATATTGTACACGGATCCTTACTTATTGCGTCTTTTCTTTACACTAAATTTACCATATAATAAAGATACTCCGAACGGAGGGGATGAAAGAGAATCCGGCATCCGGCAGAGCGCCGGGTGTTCGATGATATTTTTAAGGAGGGAAACACAATGAAGAAGACCCCGTTTCTGAAGGCACTGGTTTTCGTAACCCTGCTGTCCGTACTGATGCTGTCCTTCGCCGTCAACGCCGAGGAAGCCGCACCGGTGAACCTGCTCGTGAACCCGAGCTTCGAGGAGACCCAGGATCCGGCGCTCTTTGAGGGCGATACCTTCCCCGGCTGGACCTATGAGTCCGACGCGGAGAGCTGGAGCGTCCTGTTCTCCGACGGTCCCGCATACACCGGTGATCTCGCTGCCGCTACCTGGTGCGCGGACATCTTCAACTTCAAGGTGATCCAGACCATCGAAATCGCGGAAGAGGGCATCTACACCGCGTCCGTATGGGTAACTCTGGGTGCCGCCACCTTCGGCGAGACCGAGCTGCGCATCGTCGCCGCGGACGGAACCGTAGTCAAGTCCGCCTCTCTGCCCGCCGTGGAAGAGAATACGAATGATGCGTATCAGAACATCACCGTGACCGACATCGAGCTGGTACCCGGCGTATACACCTTCGAGATCTTCGTGCCCTGCACCGCGGTCGGAGCCAACTCCTTCATGCGCGTCGACGAGGCGTTCCTGGGCCTGCAGTAATTGACCGGGAAACGGCCGCATTTCCGGCTTTGCGCACGGAGCAGCGGACCGTAACAAATAACAACTGATACATGCAGCGGTCCTGCCGTCTCCGGCAGGAGCAGCGGGACCGCTGCCAATATGAACAGGTTTGGCACAGTTGGCTTTCCGGGAGGGATCCGTATGAAGAAACACAATGCGCTCATCGCGCTGCTGCTGGCGGCGCTGATACTCCTGACGGGCTGCGCGGACGGGAAAGACACTTCCTCACAGGCGGAAGCTTCCGTGCCCGGCGGACAGCCGACCTATCTGACGCATGACTATATCCCGGCGGAGAACGCGCCGGTCACAGTGACGGGAACATGTTACTATGTTTCCGAAAAAACGGGAGACGACGGCAACCTTGGTACGCTCGATTCTCCCTTCAGAACCATATCCAAAGCGGCTTCCCTGATGAAAGCGGGTGACGCATGCTACATTCGGGAGGGTACATACCGTGAAACAGTGCGTCCTGCCATGAGCGGTACAGCCGACGCGGGCATACTTTTCTCGGCTTACAACAACGAAAAGGTCGTCATTTCAGGCGCGGATATCGTGACATCCGATTTCCGCTTATATAAGGATGATATTTATGTAACGGACGCGGAGGGCGATCTGGGAATCGGCAAGAACCAGATCTTCGTGGACGGCAGCGTGGTTATAGAGGCGCGTTATCCCAATGAGGACATGCGGAGCGTTTCCCCGGTGCAGGGCAGCTACTCCGCGTTGTTCCCAACGCGCGGTCATTTTTCGGTGGACTGGCAGCAGGTTGACAGGATTACGAGCCTGTATCTGGACCAGCCGGATGATTATTGGAAGGGCGGACTCTATGTCGGCGGCAATAATGTAGCGTGGGTCTGGCAGAGCGCCGACATCGTTTCTTCAACGAGCGGCAGCATGACCGTCAAAGATATGACGGGCAGATGGTGGTTCCCCAAGGATGTACAGACTGCGTACTCGGCGGAAATGAGCGAGGGCTACATCACCAACTCTCTGAACGCGCTGGACGCGCCCGGCGAATGGTATCTGGGGGACGGCAGGCTGTATATCCGCATGCCGGACAGCGATGCTCCCGTAGGGCACACCATAGAGATGAAAAAACGCGTGCTGGGACTGGATCTGACGGACAGACAGTATATCTATGTGTTCGGCATCGATCTGTTTGCCGCGTCCGCGACCCTCGCGCGGGCTGAGCACTGTACCATCGACAAAATGTACGCGCAATACACAAGCCACTTCCAGAAATTCGCCGATGCACGCGACGGCTACATCGACGGACAGCAAAATGCCGAAAAGACACCGATGTGCGGTCAGGTAGGCATCTACATCAGCGGCAGGGACAATGCCTTCATCAACAGCACCATATACTGCAGCGCGGGCGCGGGCCTGTATCTGGCGGGACTGAGGACGAGGGTGGAAAATAACTATATCTCCGATACCGGCTATGCCTGCACCTATGTGTCCGGCATCTTCGCGGATGAGGAGTTCGGCACCCGCAGTACAGCGGAAAATATCCTCGTCGGCGGGCACACTATCCGCTATAACACCGTGTGCAATACGGGCCGCTCGGCTATCAGCTTCAATTCCCTAGCCGGCAACATCGCCAAGTATGCCGGCAGCGACATCTCCTATAATCAGATCTACAATACGGTGCTCTTCACCAGCGACGGCGGCGCGTTTTACGCCTACTTCGTCAATTTCAGCACCGATGGAGTGAAGACGGAATTCCATCATAATCTTGTGTGGGACTGCTTCAGACGCTCCGGCGAGGGCATCGTCTACACGGACAACCGCTGTGAGGGCATTGCGCTCAACGACAACCTCGGCTGGGGCCATCCTTACGCGAACCAGTATTTTCTGACCGTCAAAACGGATTCCAAGAACACGGACAACCTGCCCGTGATCGGCGACGGGAATGTGTTTCTGGGCGAGCGGGAGACCACCCCGGCAGAGCTTCCGGGTACGGACTATCCCGGCGGCGCGGGCTTCTTTACCGGCGTCAAGCACGGAGCGGATCCGGACGACACCGCCATACCGGCTATTTTGCGTGCCGCGCCCTACGAAGCGCCCTCGGAGCCGCTTTCCCGCGAAGGCTGGACCGCTTCCGCCTCGTCCGAATACAGCGAATATGATACGCCGGACAGAGCTATCGACGATGACGACACCTATTCCTCCTGGCGCATCGAGGAAAACGCGCAGCAGCCGGGAGACTGGTTCATGATCGACATGGGAAAGGCGGAGACCTTCTCACGCATCGTCATGAAGTGCGGTACGCCCAAAACCTACAACAGTCCCCGCTCCTACACCGTCCGCGTTTCGGATGACGGGCAGACATGGTCGGAGCCTGTGGCAATGGGAGACAGCTGCGAAAGCGTGCTGGATATCCGCCTGAAGCAGGCGCAGACAGCCAGATATGTGCGCATCGACCAGCAGGAAAAAACAATGGGCTCCTGGGGTCAATTCTGGAGAATCATGGATATTCAATTCTATAAACATTAAGGAGGGACCGTCATGAAGTTTGTAAGATCGCTGTTATTGTTTATGCTGGCCGCGCTGCTCGCGCTCGGCACCTGTTTCACGGGTCTGGCCGAATACGAGGAGGTCACGCTGGACCACGCCATTTCCTTTACGGGTATGGAGCTGAACGATCCCATCGACGGCATGTGGCAGGGCGAGAAGGAGAATCCCGACACCAAGAGCGTGCTGTCGTTCAATGAGGGCATTTCCGGTGACGGAAAGAGCGTGAAGCTCAACGGCTATCAGTCCGGTCACAATGTTTCCTATGTGTATACCGATCTTGATGAGCTGCACAACAAGATCATCAAGTTCCGCATGGTATTCGATGGTTCGCTGCCCAATGTGGACGCATCCTTCATCGCCTTCGGTCTGCGCGTGCCGGAATATTCCACAAAGTTCTTCTGGGACGCGAACTGCTACTCGATTCTCATCAAGGGTCAGCGCGTCGAGGTGCAGAAGCACCCCGCCAAGTATCAGGGCGTGGACAACAACCTGGGCGGCACGAAGGGCAAGACGCCTTACATCGCGGAGCTGGACGCTCCCTTCACCGCCGGCACCTATGATGTGGAGATCGGCGCCATCGACGGCATTTCTCCCACCACCGGCAAGGAAGCGGTCAACCTGATCTTCCGCCTGAACGGCAAGGAAATCGTCAACATGTGGGATGACTCCGAGCGCACCCCCTGCGTGAAAACCAAGGGCTATTTCATCGTCGCGCCGATCTTTACGCAGGAAGACGCGAAGGACGAGACGAAGTCCGATGAGTCGCACTCCTCCATCACGATCCTGCCCTACAGCGAGGAACCCATTACCGAGGCGGCAGCTGTGCCCGCTGCGGAAACCGCTTCCGAAGGCGGCTCACAGACCGGACTGATTATCGGTATCGCCGCGGGCGCCGCGGTTGTGCTCGGAGCGCTCGCCTGCTTCTTCGTGCTGCGCAAGAAGAAATAATCACAAAAAAAGGGGGGAATTGCCATGAAGAACAAAAGCCTGCTCGGGCGTTTGTGGGAACAGCGTCAGCTGCAGTTGATGGTGATCCCCGGCATGATCTTCATACTGGTCTTCTTCTATTTCCCGATGTACGGTCTCATCGTATCCTTCCAGAACTACAAGATGGGGGATCCGCTGTTCTCGCTCAAGGCCGACTGGGTCTACTTCAAGCACTTCGAGACCTTCATCCACTCGCCCGAATTCGGAAACATCATGCGCAACACGGTGGCCATCAGCGCGCTGCGTCTGCTCATCACATTCCCCGCGCCCATCGCGCTGGCGGTGCTGATCAACGAAGTCAAGAGCATGCGCTACAAGAAGATCTTCCAGTCCATCTCCTACCTGCCCTACTTCATTTCCTGGGTCATCGTGGGCGGACTGATCGGAACGCTTCTGTCCTATAACGGCACGGTCAACGATCTGCTCACGGGTCTCAAACTGATCAATGAGCCGATTATGTTCATGGGCGAGAAGAGCATGTTCTGGTACATACTGATCGGCAGCGATCTGTGGAAGAATCTGGGCTGGAACACCATTGTGTTTCTGGCGGCCATGTCCGCCATCGATCCGTCGCTGTATGAGGCCGCCAATATCGACGGTGCGAACCGCTGGCAACTGATCCGCTATGTGACGCTGCCCGGCATCGTGTCCACGACCATCATCGTGTTCCTGATGACGGTTGGCAGCCTGCTCACCTACGGCTTTGAGCCGATCATGCAGCTGACAAACAATCTGAACAACAAGCAGGTGCTCGAGGTCGCGGAGATCGTGGATACGCATGTTCTGCGCATGGGCATCAAGTTGGGCAACTACTCCTACGCGACGGCTGTGGGTTTGTTCCGCTCCGTCATATCGGTCACCATACTGGCAGCCGCGAACAGTATCTGCAAAAAAACCGTCGGTACCGCTCTGTGGTAGTTGCCCGCGGGGAGGTCGAGTGTTATGAAGAAAGGGATGGTGCCGGTGAATGTGAACACGAAAACGGACATCGATCGCCTGCAGGATAAGAAAAAGCTCGCCATGGCTATACTGCTGGCCGGCGCGCTGATCTCTGCCTTGTGCCTCCCGCTGGTCAATGTGATGTATCAGAACATCTCGTTTTCCGCGTTCGAGCTCCTGTTCCGCAGGGAAATCGTTTTCCCGGTGCAGGTGCTGGGCAGCGGCGGACAGGCGGTGCTGACATCTCCTTCGTGGGCGCTGCCCCTGTTCATTCTGTCTGCCGCGGGCGCGCTGTACTGCGTGCTTGCGGAGCACGGCAAAAACGGACGCCTCCGCGCGGGACGCATCTTGTTCGGCTTTGCGGCGGCTGCCGTGCTCATCCTCTCCTTCGCGCTGCTCCGGGTGGACCTTGAGCGCGTAGAATTCAAGATGGGCATGGGCATCCTGCTGAGCTGCCTGTTCCTGCTTGCCTACATGATTTACGCCCTGTGCGGCAGGAAGACGCCGATTTTCGAGGTGAACATATACCTCATCCTGACGCTGCTCGGCATGGTGATGGTATATCCCTACATCAATACCCTTGCCCTGTCCTTTGACGCGTCCGGCGAGAGCATCTCGCTTTTCCCGAAGCAGCTGACCGCGGACAACTTCCGCTTTGTGCTGATCAATCCCAAGTTCTACAACGGCGTGATCATCACGGTCTCCCGCACGCTCATCGGCGCGAGTCTTGCTCTGATCTGCACACTCATCTTCTCCTACGGAATGTCCAGACCGAAGCTCATCGGCGGAAAACTCTACATGAAGCTGTGCGTTTTCACCATGTACTTCAGCGGCGGCCTGATCCCCACATTCATCGTATACGGCAAACTGGGACTGACGAACAATTACCTGGTCTACATCATTCCGAACCTGATCAATGTGTTCAATATGATCCTGGCCATCAACTATTTCAAGGGTATTTCGCCCGCGCTCGAGGAATCCGCGAAAATCGACGGCGCAGGTGATTTCCAGATCCTGTTCCGTATCATGATTCCCATTTCCGCGCCGATCGTGGCGGTGATCGGACTGTTCAACGGCGTGTCCCAATGGAATTCCTGGTATGACGCGTATATCTACATGAACGGCAGACCGGATCTGAAGCCGCTTCAGAATGTGTTGATCGATATCGTCAACGAAAGCCAGCTGGATAAGTTTCTGGCCGAGCTGCCCATCTCCGTCAAATCCGAGCTCACGCAGTCGCCGGTGAGCCAGTCAATCGTTTCGGCGGCGATCATTCTCACCATCGGTCCGATCATTTTACTGTATCCCTTATTGCAAAAATACTTTATCAAAGGTATGATGTTGGGTGCCGTGAAGGAATAACACCCCGAGAAAGGTTGGTTCGGTCATGAGTAAGGCAAGGTTTACACGCGTTCTTCTGATGTCCGTTTCTCTGCTGCTGGCGCTGGTTCTGCTGACGAGCTGCGGACAGAAGGATGAGGGCGCACAGAACGCCGAGGACGAGCTGCTGGAGTTCGAGTTCTACCGCAACTACAGCTGGGATGTAGGCAAATATGAGTTCGATGAGACCAACTTGATTTCCAAGTGGGTCATCGACAACAAAAAGGTCAAGGTGAACTTCACCTGGCCCGGCGGCAGCGCCGAGGATAAGTTCAACCTGATGGTCGCCAGCAACACGCTGCCCGAGGTCATCATGATCCCCCGCGACAGCACCTGGCTCAACCTGATCAGCGAGGACGGCCTGAGCGACAAGATCATGCCGCTGGATGACTTCTACAACAAATACGAGGGCTACCGCACAAATGTTGCCAAGGAGACGGTGGACTTCACGCGCATCAACGGCAAGATATACGGTATGCTCAACTGGCCCAAGCAGGGAGACTGGATGGGCTACGGCACGGGTCTGGTCATCAACCGCAAGATCTATGAGCAGCTGGGTTCTCCCGACATCTCCACGCTGGACGGCCTGTACGAATACCTGAAGATGGTCAAGGCGGCCGATCCGTCCATCGTTCCGTTCCAGCCCGCCTCCGCGGAGGTGACCTTCGGTCTGCTTTGGTGCTGCTTCGGCGAGGGACGCATCCCCGAGGACAGCTACGGCATCATGCGCAGGGATGTGGACGGCAAACTCGTGCACATCATCAACGATCCCAAGTTCCCGGAATTCATCGCGTATCTCCGCAAGCTCTACAAGGAAGGTCTCATCAGCCCGGAATACTCCATCGAAATGGCCGAGCCGATTATGACCAAGCTCAAAAAGCAGCAGGTCGCCGTATTCTGCGGTGTGGACGGCATCAATACCGCCGATTCCGCGCGCAGCATCCTGGAAGCGGCCGGCCGCGAAAATCCCTATGATGTTGTCCCGCTTCCGGCGGCAAACGGTGTCGATCCTTCCACCATTGTCTCCGGACAGTCCTCCGCGGTCGGCTGGAATGTGATCTGCATCACCCAGAACGCCAACTACAAGGACGGAAAGTATGTGGAAGGTCGCGCCGAAGCGATCTACGCGTATCTCGACTGGGTATTCTCCAATGAAGGCCAGCGCCTGATGCTGTGCGGACCCGAGGGAGAGCTGTGGGAAGGTCTGGACGAGAACGACTTCCCGATCTTCAAGGAAGGCAAATCCCTGAACCTGACCAGCGAGGAAATGAAGCGTCTGCCGGTAGGCAACTTCATGTATCCCGGCAACGCCTCCTATGTCGATTCCCTCAAGAATACCCTTTTCGGCACGCAGGATCCTTCCGAGCGCTCGTGGACGGTGAACCAGCAGATGAAGTTCGCCAATCAGCTCCGCGAGGCAACCGAATTCACGGGCATCGAGTCGATCGACGATCTGGAGATCAGCCGCATCTATGTCCGCGCGGACGATTACTGGAAGGGCAAGATGGTGGAGCTGGTCGTGGGCGACGAAGATATCGGCAGTATGATCGCCACCATCAAAAACGACCTGTACGGCAGCTATGAATACGGCCGCTATGAGGAATACGCCACCCGTGTCTGGAAGGAAAACCGCGTGAAGATGAACCTCGATTAACGATATACCGTATGAACGGGAACCCTGCAAATGCGCAGGGTTCCTGTCCGTAAGGAGAACGCGCCGCATCGGGCGGCGCCGACAGGAGTCCGGTTATGAAAAAAACCATCAGGAACTGGTCCCAAATGGCAGACTGGGGTCATTACAACAGAAAATATATCAACGCCGTCATGCATAAGGATGAGCTGTTCGAGATTCGCACCGGCATCGAAAGGACGGACGGAACGCGAGGAAGCGACTGCTTTACATGGAGCGGCATCCAGGGAAATCCGTCCTTTGATTACTATACCGAAGCCCGGGTCGAGCACATGGGTCCCGTTTCCCTGACGGGCGGATATTCCCTTCTGACCCTGCGGTATGAGGATTTTGTGTTCGATCTTTCATTTGCCTGCGGTGAGGCGGGCTTTGTCTATAAGCTTTCTCCCGTCACCTTCAGCCGCCTGTACCGCTTCACCATCGGCTTTTTCGTGGGCAGCCGCCTGAAGCAGCCCATAGGAGCCGTTGTGCCCGGGGATCACGGCTTTACGATGATAAACCACCGTACGGGCAGCAAAATCGAGGTGTATGTCCTGTGCGGCGGCATGGAAATAAGGGAGAACACGGTGCTTGCCGACGCGGCGCAGACCGTATACATCACGGATATGCGCGGCGCGAGTGCCGAGCGGCTGGAAGAGATGATCAGCGAAGCGCACCGGCGCGAGGAAGCGCTCTGTGTCAGGGGCACGGGTTATCTTGGAGGCGAGACCGTTCCGTCCATGATTTGGGCGGCGGGCTGGAACAAGGTATATGACCACATGAACGGCGCTTTCCAAATCGATGTGTCGCGTCTTTGGGCACCCGAATCCTGCTATTACAGTTTTTACTGGGATAACCTGCTGGACGCGCTGCCCGCGGCGCTCCGCCACAAGGAATCCGCCTATGACCAGTTCGAATCCATCTGCAGCGAATTCAAAAACGGGTATCTGCCGCAATGCTGTTGGGAATGGGGTTCCTCCTCCATGATTAATCCGCCCATCGGCAGCTACTGCCTGTGGAAGCTTTACCGGCAGTTCGGTGAAATCGAGCCGCTCAAACTGTATTTCCCGTATTTTTATGAGACGAACCGCGTTCTGTCCGCCCGGAAAAGCGACGCGGCGACCGGACTCATCACACTGTTGGGTCCGGAGGGTGCGGACAGGGTCCTCAAAGTTTCGGAAACTTCCGAGGCGATGGAGGGGGCGCTTGCGACCGGACTGGACAACAGCCCGATGTACGCGGAGAAGGAAAACTTCATCGATGTGGGAATGAGCTCCGTCTACGCGCTGGACTGCCTTTGCCTGAGCATGATTGCCGGAGAACTGGGTGATGCGGAAAAATGCGCGGAAATGAAAAACGCGTACGAAAAGGCCGCTTCCGCGATCAACATGTATCTATGGGACGAGGATAACGGCATCTACTGCAACCGCGGTCTTGACGGCAGCTACAAGACCGTCTATACCCCGACGAGCTTCTATCCGATGCTGGCCTGTGATATCCCGGAGGAACGCCTTGTGCGCCTTGTCCGCGGACATCTGCTCAATCCCACAGAATTCTGGGGGGAATATGTCATTCCGAGCGTCGATAAGCGTCATCCGTCCTATCAGAAGCAGGATTACTGGGAGGGCTGCGCCTGGGCGCCGATGAATTTTCTGGTATACGAGGGCCTGCGCAGCCGCGGACAATATGACGCGGCGTCCATGCTCGCCGGAAAGAGCACGGATATGTACGCGTTCAACCGGGAACGCTTCGGCTGGGTGCTCGAAAATTACAGCACCGTCACCGGCTCCATCACGCCCAACTGCGTACCCATGTATACCTGGGGAACGCTGATGGCCTATACCGGTGTTCAGGAACTGATACGGATGAGCATGAGCGGCATCGAGTTCGGTTCATTCATGACGAAGGAACAGGGAATCGTAAACATTCCCGTGCGGGGACATTCGCTGAGCGTGTTCACGGGCGAAGGCATCCGCATCGAAGCGGACGGCGTGACGCTCCTCAAAACGGATGTGCCCGCCGTAATCAAGCTCGATCTGTCCGGTCCCTCCCGCCTGCGGGTGTTGACCCGCGGGAGCGGCACGATAACGACAGATGAGGGAATTTCCACGCTGCGTGAAGGCGAAACAGAGGTCCCGTTCGGCGCGGGAAGAGCGTACTTTTCATAATATCTGTAACGGGGTGAGACCAATGAAGCATCCTACGGTGCTATTCCAAAGAGCGCCCGGCAGCGCGGACGGCGTGTACACGGAGCGCGGGGACGCCTTGAGCGTCACCATCGGCGGCAGCTGTGACAGCGCCTATATCGGTTTTTCGGCGGAATTTTCGGCGGACGGCAGCGAATATGTTCTGTTTCCCGCCTGCTGTTATAACGGGAACCGCTTCCGCTCCGTAAAGCGGGAGTACCCGCCCATGTTCCGCGCAGATGAGGCATCTGCCGGCATGCCCGTGACCATCACGGATGTCATACGCCTGAATGAGGACGGCAGCGGCATCATCGAGGTCACGACGGGGGATGTCAGCGTTCCCTGCGTAGGCGTGTATTCGAAAACGGAAAAGCGGGCAATACTGCTGTTCACCGTTCAGCAGATCGGCGGGATCAATCTCGGTCTGTCCTATGAAAAAGGAAAAATCGGCATCACATATCCGCATATGCGCAAAAACGGCATTTACCGCTGGCCGTTCATGCGCCATGACTCGGATCCCGGTATGTCCTTCCGGGCGGGAGAGACCATCGAAATCCCGTATAAGCTCTTTGATTTTCCCTGCGAAAGCATGGAGGAATTTTTCCGTACCTTCTTTGAAAACCGCAAATGTATGGGCATGGACGCGGAGCGCCCCGGGATACTGCCTTTTGAGGAACAGTTCGAGATACAGAAAAACAAATTCAACGCAATGAACTGGCAGCCGGGCGCGGAGTTCTACCGCACCGTTCCCTTCGGGGACGCCTGTCTAGCCTGGCAGCCGGGCTGGGTCGGAGGCGGAATGTCCGGCTATGCGCTTATGAAGCTCGGCGGAGAAACCGAGTGGCAGCGGGGCGAGGCGACGCTCAGGCATCTGTTCCGCACGCAGGCGCCCTGCGGGCTGTTTTATGAGGGCACGGATGAGAACGGAAAAATCGTATACGAAAAAGGCGGCGTGAATCCGCTGCTCATACGGAAATCCGCGGACATGCTGCTGTTTCTGTTCAAGTATTTCAAACTGTATGAGGAGCGGAACCGCCCCATTCCGGAGGCGTTCCTTTCGGGCACGCGGAAGCTTGCGGACGCGTTCGTGTCCCTTTGGGAGAAATATCATCAGTTCGGGCAGTTTATCTGCGCTGATACGGGCGAAATCTTCGCGGGCGGCTCCACGAGCGGTGCCATCGCGCCCGCCGGTCTTGTGTGCGCCTGCCGCTTTTTCGGGGACAGACGCTATCTTGACATCGCGCTTCAAAGTGCGGAGCAATACTATACCCGCGACGCGCTCATTGGCTATACGACCGGAGGCCCCGGGGAGATCCTTCAGGGTCCGGACAGCGAGAGCGCATTCGGACTGCTCGAAAGTTTTGTGACCTTATATGAAGAGACCGGGGACGGAAAATGGCTTGACCGTGCTGAATTCATGCTGCACCTGTGCAGCAGCTGGGTCGTAAGCTACAATTACCGTTTTCCGGAGGGGAGCGAGTTTGCCCGCCTCGGCATGAAGACCGTGGGCAGCGTGTTCGCCAATGTTCAAAACAAGCATTCCGCGCCCGGAATCTGCACGCTTTCGGGCGACAGCATCCTGAAGCTCTACCGCTTTACGGGCAAGGAATCCTATCTCGAACTGCTCCGGGATATTGCCCTCACCATCAGCCAGTATATGTCCACGGACGAGCGCCCGGTTTATTCCTGGGATGTTCCCAAGGATGCCAGTCTGCTCAATGACGACACCATCCGCGCGCCGCGCGAGAAGCTGCCGCAGGGCTTTATCTGCGAGCGGGTGAATATGTCCGACTGGGAGAGCGAACGGTGCGTGGGCGGCGTGTTCAACGGCAGCTGCTGGTGTGAGACTTCGAACCTCTTGATGCTGGCGGAGGTCGCGCCGTATCTGTAAATGCGCACAAAAAAACAGGGCCGGTCCTTTTCGACCGGCCCTGTTCTGCGCTATTTGTTCACGGTAATGACCTTGCGGCCGCCCTCCCAAAGCACTTCCGCTTCGACGGGACAGGATGCTTCAATCGTGATATCGGGTTCATCTGTCTTTGAAGCGCGCCTTTCGCAGCGCAGGTTTACGGAACCGCTGCCGAAGGGATAAGCGGTGATGCCGTGCGCTTCGGTCAACCGCACATCCCAGCGCAACTTTCCGTGTACCGGATCGCCCTTGATGCCCATGATGTATTCGTACAGGATCGAGGTGTGGAACAAACCGCTCCAGCCCACAAAATCCCTTGCGCCGAGATGCCCGTCCACGATGCCCGGGGCGGGATATTCCGGCGCGTAGTTTTCCCAAACAGTTCCGGTATCCAGAAAAACGCGGGTGACATGGTCCACGCAGGCGCGCGCGATGTCGTGCGCAAGGGCGTCATACCCGTTATGTTCAAGCCCGCGCAGGATCATGTAGTTGGTCGGCGCCCACACGGAGCCGCGCCAGTAACCGCCGTAATCGCAGTATGCGGGATCGTCCGCGGAGAGCGTGGGCACGCGGTTGGGACGCTTGAATTCCGTTTCGTTGTTCAGATGCGCAACGAAACGCTCCATGCGTTCCGTCGGTACGGCATCCGCTATGAGCGCCCAGTAAGCTGCTACGGATTTGACCCCATTTAGACGGCCGTCGCGCCGTTCATCATAGTAAAAGGCATCCTTTTCCGACCAGAGGCGACCGTTGACGATGCGCAGGAGCAGCTCGATTTCCGCCGAAAGAGGCGGAATATCCTCCTCATGCCCCAGCTCGCGCGCCATATTCACAAGGCAGCGGGCGTCCAGAAGCGCTTGCAGCGTCGCGTCTATCCAGACCATGTGTCCGGTGGAGTAGTTCACATCCAGCCCGGGCTCCAGACGCGGCTGATTGTCCATGCCGCAGCCCCAGCCGGTGGACCAGTACGAACCGTCCCGCCAGGTATGATGCTCCGCCATCCACTCGTGATAGGCCAGCAGGGGGTAATATACATCGTTCAGGCGTGCCTTGTCCGCGGTGGTTTTGTAATACTCCCATTCGCACCAGGCCATGACCTCGGGACCGGTGGCGCAGGGGTCAAAGCGCGTGAAATGCTCGCCTGCCGCATTCTCCCGTATCTCGCGGCAGATGAACCCGTCCCTGTGCTGACGGGCGTACAGATTGTCCAGCGTCTTTTGGAAAGGAAAGGCCCGCGAGCCGTAGCGGCCGAACATGAGAATAAAAACCGAATCCCACATAAAGAGATAGCCGTTGAAGGCCGTGTCGATGAAGGCGGACTTGAAGCCGCTCTCCGTATCCGGCATGCGCAGATTGGAAAACGCGATCCTCCACACCTTATCATGGCAGGCGATCACATCCTCATGCCCCTCCCAGTAGGGTTGGGGCAGCAGATGACGGCTGCCCTCATAGGTCGGCAGAGCGCCGCATTCCGTTTCCCGCGCGGGGAACGGATTTTGTGCCGCGTGCGCGTTCGGCACATAAGTAAGCTCCTGATCCGGCAGAAAATTCGCTTTTTCCATACTGTCCTCCGATAAATACGATGCGGTCCGCTTGAACCGGAGCTTTCCGCAGCGGGAAAATAGACATTTCGGTTTCCGATGCAATTATCCAAGCATGGATTCAGATTTTCCCTCAAAACCACATTAATACATCAGATCACCCAAACGGAAATCGAATAGATATCCCTGTCAATTGCACCGACCGACAACCTCATGCAGATAATCGCGCCTTTTCCTCTCGCAGTTGATGTTTTATCCGACAGCGAAAGTACTTTTGTAAGTTCCGTTCCCGGATTGGCTGTCTTTTTGATTTCCAACGAGTTCAGCTCTCCGTCATGCTCCAGAATCAGATTGATTTCCTTACTTTATATGTTGAGGACGGCGGCAGTTTCTTTTTCAAGTTCGTCAGTCGAACCAATATCTATCTTTGCTTCCATGGAGTTATGCTTCTCTACCACTCTGTAACTTTGTCTGACACTTTTGATAAACAGAACCGGATAAGCTGTCACTCATAAGATATTTCTTATATCAATCAAATCAAAGACACCGGGCAAAGCCAAGCCTCTCGATTGATCGGGAATAACGCATCTGCCGAACACAATATGAGCCCCGGCATAACCTTGAGGTTGAATTTATCGAGCACACCAAAGTTTTTGTCAGGAGCCGATGGATTCTTGGCTTTTTTGACTTCCATCGGATACAGACGATCCGGACCGGTCATCAGAAGGTCGATCTCTTTCTTATCAATGTCCCTATAGTAATACAGATTTGGCTCTTTACCGCTGTTAAAATAGCTTTTCAAGATCTCTCCGACAACAAAGGTTTCAAAAAACGCGCCGGCAGCATTGCCATTCATGAGTGTCTCCGCGGTAGGCCAACTGGTCAGGTACGCCGCAAGGCCTGTATCGAGGAAGTAGCATTTCGGGGTCTTGACAAGACGCTTGCTTATGTTGCTGTAATACGGTTTGAGAACATAAATGATACCCGAACATTCCAAAATGGCAATCCATTCCTTTACCGTAGGGGCGGATACGCCGATCTCTCTGGAAATCGTTTCATATACAAGTTCCTGCGCCGTATTTGCTGCGAGATAAGTGACCAGTGTTCTGAATTCGTCAAGCTTGCCTACCTGTTCAAGCGCACTTACATCCCGCTCAATATAAGTGTTCATATACCCGGAATAATATAAATCGCGGTCCATTGTTCTGTCGCTGACGAGCTTGGGAAGACCGCCCAGGAAAATGCGCTCATAGATCTCCTTGAGCGTTTTGCCATCGGTCTGCTTGCTTTTAAGCACATCGATTTCAGGCACGAAAGGAACGGAATAACGCCCATCGATTTCCCTTTGAGACAATGGGAGCATTGTGAAAATCGCTGCTCTTCCAGCAAGAGATTCCGATACATTCTTCATCATGACGAACTTCTGTGAACCTGTCAGCCAAATCATACCGTTCGGGTTTTCGCCGTGATCAGAAGCATTGTCAACAAGATCCTTGATGGCGAGCAAAAAAGACGGTACACGCTGGAACTCATCGATGAGTAATTTGTGTCCATAAGTTTCAAAGAACAGCGCCGGATCGTTCTCTGCGAGCCGTCTTGTTTCAAGCCGGTCAAATGACACATACACGCGATCGTTCTCCGAGATATGTTTGAGCATGGTGGACTTGCCGGTCTGTCTTTGTCCGCAGACCATCACGACCGGATACTGCACGGATGCCTTCAAGATCGCTTCTTCCATATTCCGCTTGATATAAACCATATAATACCTCATGCCAAAACGAGAAATCTAAAGTCGACTTTATTATACTCGGTTTATGACGGATGTCAAGTGTGTTATACAGAAGAGCCTATGTGTATGGGCAGATCAACGCGAATACTGTAGATGGAGTAAAGAACACATATACTGTCCCGTTCCATATTAGGTATGACTGGATGCAGGATCTGGAACTTGAGATGCCGGAAACCATTTGGGACTTGATTGATATTGGTATGGATATGCAAGCCCAGGATGCCAACGGCAATGGTGTGATTGGTGATGAGGTTTTCTACATCTCTCCCGCTGAAGCATTCTATGGACTTGGCGATGC
>JAZLLT010000015.1:0-7175 GCA_045598325.1 Clostridia bacterium
TACAACAACATGGCATTCGGTCTGAAGCTGCGCAAGATGGACAAGGCCGAGATCGATCGTCGCGTCAAGGAAGCCGCACAGATCCTCGGTATCGAAGCTCTGCTGAATCGTAAGCCCGCTGCTCTGTCCGGTGGTCAGCGCCAGCGTGTTGCTCTGGGCCGTGCAATCGTCCGTGAGCCCAAGGTCTTCCTGATGGACGAACCTCTGTCCAACCTGGATGCCAAACTGCGTGTTCAGATGAGAACCGAGATTACCAAACTGCATCAGAAGCTGCAGACCACCTTCATCTATGTTACCCATGACCAGACCGAGGCTATGACCATGGGTTCCCGCATCGTGGTTATGAAGGATGGCTTCATTCAGCAGGTAGATACTCCTCAGAACCTGTATGACTATCCCACCAATCTTTTCGTGGCCGGATTCATCGGATCTCCCCAGATGAACTTCTTCAATGTTGAACTCGTCAAGAAGAACGGCGGCGTCTATGCCGTGTTCGGTGACAACGAGATCAAGGTTCCCGAAGAGAAACTGCAGAAACTCATTTCCGACGAGTGCATCGGCAAGGAAGTCTACATGGGCATCCGTCCCGAGAACATCTCCGACAGCAAAGAAGCTGTTGCAAAGTTCAGTGATTCCACCATTAAGGTGAAGGTCGAAGTCGTCGAGGTGATGGGCTCCGAAACCTACCTCTACCTCTCCACCTCCGGCAAAGGCGGCAACATCATCGCCCGCGTCGATCCTCGCTCCACTTCCCGTACCGGTGACGATATCGTTGTCGCATTCGATACCGAGCGCCTTCACTTCTTCGACAAGGATACTGAAACCACTCTGCTGAACAAGTAATTTGTTAATAATCGGATAGTTTCGGTTAAAAACCGCCGCTAATTGGGTTGACACTCTTGCCAATCCCTTTGGCGGCGGTTATAATATAATTATCTGTAAAATGAGTGGAGGTGCACCCATGTACCTGAATCAGCATATACTCGCGAAGATCACCATCATTTTCGGCCAGTTGTCCATGCCTGCAATGCTGCTGGATTACAACGGGCAGGTGATTCTTCCGGAGAGCAAGAACAACCAGTTCAATCTTCCCGAGGTACTTCAGTCGAATCCTACCGTCCCATTTGTAAATGGTGCATTCACTTTGATCGGTACCGATTCGTCTCAGCCCCTGTATGTGTGTCTGGAAGGCGACAGCGAAGAGGTGAAGAGCTGCGCGAAACTTTGCATCCAACTGATCAATGTCGTTCTTCGCGATGAAGCGGAACGGGACAGCGCAGACAGTTCCATCCGCATGATTCTCGACGGTGAAATCGACGCGGGCGAGATGGAAGCGATGGCGAATGCCGAGAACATCGCATTGGAACAGGACCGCGCGGTCATCTATCTGCATTTCAACGATGTGCAGAGCGAGGATGTAGTCAACATCATCAGAAATCTGTTTGACGATGACAGTCAGGACCATGTCTGCGAAGTGGGCAGACATGCCGTCGCGCTGGTAAAGACCATCGACGAAAGGTGCGAATTCGAAGACCTCGATCAGTATGCCGAGGCGCTTTCCAATACGCTTCTTTCCGAAACCGGAAGCACCGCTTATATCGGAATCGGTGATGTGAAGCACGATGTGGCACATCTGTTCGAAAGCCTGAGGGAAGCAAAACTTGCCATTACCGACGGACGCATTTACCATTCGAAAAAGCAGATTTTCAACTATCGCAAACTGGTGCTCGAGCGCTTCCTTTCCACGATTCCCGTGGAAGCCGCATCCGCTTTCCATCAAATTCTTTTCAACCGCCAGAACAGCAGACTGTTCAACGATGAAATGCTGTTCACCATCGAAAAACTGTTCGAGAACAGCCTGAACCTTTCCGAAACAGCACGCCAACTCTATATCCACAGAAATACGCTGGTGTATCGTCTGGATAAGATTCAAAAGAGCGTAGGTCTCGATCTGCGTGCATTCGATGACGCGGTGACCTTCAAACTTCTGATGCTGCTCGGCAAACAGAATAACGACAAGAAAAACAAGATCTGAGGCAATCAATGGAACAAAACTCCCGCAAGATCGTAACGATTGCAGTCATTGTCTGCACGGCGCTTCTCATCATTTCCGTTACTGCTTATGTTACGGCACAGTTCATCTTCAGAAATGCCGAGTTTATCACAACGATTGATGAAACGGGTTCCGCCGAAAGCAGTTCGCGATATGACAGGCTCGATGAAGTATATCAGCGCCTGATGAACGAATACTACATCGAACTGGATTCCGATACGCTTTTACAGGGCGCGATAGACGGCATGATGGCATCTGTGGATGATCCTTATACTTTCTACTATACGCCTGAGCAGATGGAACAGACCAACAGTGACCGTGTGGGGCATTATGTCGGCATCGGCATTCAGGTTACCGTGACGGAAGAAGGAAAATTGAAGATCCTGCGCGTGTTTAACGGTCCATCCAAAGAAGCAGGACTGAAAAACGGCGATTTGATTCTTTCAGCGGACAATACGGAACTGGTTGCATTCAACAATACGGAATTGACCGAGGCTGTTTCGCACATCAAAGGCGAAGCGGGCACCTATGTTCACCTGACCGTAGAGCGCGACAATGAACTTCTTGAATTCGATGTCATGCGCGATGAAGTGATTTCGGAGCGTGTTTTTTCCGGAATGGTAAATGAGAAAATCGGCTATATCCAATTGACTGATTTCTTCGGCGAGTCCGTTTCGGAAATGAAAAGTGCCGTCGATACGCTTATCGGCAGCGGAGCAGAAGGCATTATTCTGGACCTTCGTGAGAACGGCGGCGGACAGTTGGATATCTGTCTTGACATTACCGATCTCTTCCTACCGGAAAGTCTTATCGTCTATACCGAAGACAGAGCAGGGGAACGCGAGTTTTACTATGCAGATTCGTATCAGGTGGAGATCCCGCTTGTGGTTTTGATAAACGAAAATTCCGCGTCGGCAAGTGAAATCGTCGCTTCCGCGCTCAAGGAAAACGGCCGTGCGACCATCATCGGAAGCACTAGTTACGGTAAAGGCATCGTCCAATCGCTGTATGTTTTCCCGGGTGACGGCGCAGGCATGCAATTGACCACGAGTGCTTACTATACACCGAACGGAAATTCCATTCACAAAGTAGGTGTTGAGCCGGATATCTTCATCGAGAATGCCGGTACCAGGTTCATTATTGACGATTCCGAAGCCGAAGTAACGAAAGACAACGCAATGGTAAAAGCAATGGAATACCTGCTTGGGATTGATAACGAAGATTGCACGGACTATGAATAGAACCGAAAAAGCCAAAGTCATCGGCGAGAAGTTGAGTATTCTTTACCCGGAAGCAAAAGCGGAACTGAACTTTTCGAATCCGTATGAAACGCTTGTGGCGACGATTCTCTCCGCCCAGTGCACGGATAAGCGCGTGAACCAGGTGACAGAGAGTCTTTTCCGTGACTATCCTGACGCGTCATCCATCTGCAAACTCACTTATGAACAGTTGGAAGAGAAAATCCGTGAGTGCGGTTTGTTTCATGCCAAGGCGCGTCACATCATTGACGCGTGCAGAGTGATTTCGGAACAATTCGGAAACGAAGTTCCCAAGGACCGGAAAACGCTGACTGCACTTCCGGGTGTCGGAAACAAGACGGCGGGTGTGGTCATGATGGCCGCATTCGGATGCGATGAAATCCCGGTTGACACCCATGTTTTCCGGCTTTCTCACAGGCTCGGGCTTGTGGAAAACGCCAACACACCCGATGCCGTGGAAAAGCAATTGAAGCAAATCATCCCCGCGGGTGAGAAGCCCCATATGCATCATCTGCTCATCTGGCACGGACGCAGATGCTGCAAAGCAATCAAACCGGAATGTGAAAGATGCCCGGTCAGGGACATCTGTGAATATGAAAAATCGGAGTAACTATGTTCGTAGATAAAGTCAAAATCAAAATCAAATCCGGAGACGGCGGAAACGGATGTGTCTCCTTCCACAGAGAAAAATTCGTTCAGGCCGGCGGTCCCGACGGCGGCGACGGCGGGCGCGGGGGAGACATCATCTTCATCGCTTCCGACCGCATGCATACGCTGATGGATTTCCGCTACAAGCGTTCATTTGAAGCGGAAAACGGAAGGGACGGAATGAATAACCGCAGAAGCGGCATCAACGGAAAATCCGTCGAGATCCTCGTTCCCAAGGGCACGGTCATCCGCGACGCGGAAAGCGGTGCGCTCCTTGCAGACATGTTCGAAGTCGATCAGCCGCGTGTCATCCTGCACGGCGGAAACGGCGGCTACGGCAACCAGCATTTCGCTACCGCGACCCGTCAGGCACCCAACTACGCCAAGCCCGGAGAAAGAGGAAAGAGCCTCGAACTGATCCTCGAACTCAAATCCATCGCCGATCTCGGGCTGGTCGGATTCCCGAATGTGGGTAAATCGACGCTCCTTTCCGTAGTGACAAGCGCGAGACCCAAAATCGCCAACTATCACTTTACGACGCTGGAACCGAACCTGGGGATCTGCAACTATAACGACTATTCCTTTATCGTCGCGGATATTCCCGGCATCGTGGAAGGCGCGAGTCACGGCATCGGTCTCGGATACGAATTCCTGCGTCATATCGAAAGAACGCGGATGCTTCTGCATGTCATCGATATCAGCGGCAGCGAAGGCAGAGATCCTCTTGAAGATTTCGATACCATCATGAACGAATTGAATTCTTACGGAAAACTTCGTGAGAAGTGCATGATTGTAGCCGCAAACAAGATGGATATCGCGGAAGATGTTACGAACTTAAAGCGTCTCAAGGAGAAACTTGACCCGCTCGGCATCGCGGTATTTCCCATTTCTGCCGCCACACACAGCGGCATGGAAGACATGCTGCGGACGATCACCGATTATCTGCGTACGCTTCCCGAAGTGGAGCCTTACGAGGAAGACGAGATCGTTGCCCCCGAGTTTGAGGAGCGTACCTTCGAAATCAAGAAGACGCGTGACGGATACGAAGTTACCGGCGCACTCATCGATGATATCGTACGCGGTGTCAATTTCGGCGATCTTGATTCGCTCAACTATTTCCACTCCTGCCTGAGAAAGACCGGAATCATCGATGCGCTTCGTGAAAAGGGCGCTACGGACGGCGACACGGTCATCATCAGCGAGATGGAATTCGAATTCATGGAATAAGAGGTATATTATGACGACCAAACAAAGAGCCGCCCTTCGTTCTATGGCAGCAATGATGGATCCCGTTCTTCAGATCGGGAAAGACGGTATTTCCGACAACACGGTAAAACAGTGCTGGGATGTGCTGGAAGCAAGAGAACTGATCAAGGTGAATGTGCTTCGGAACGCTTCCTATACCGCACGGGAAGCCTGTGAGGAACTGTGTGAACTCGTTCACGCAGAACCCGTTCAGGTCATCGGAAACCGCTTCGTGATCTACCGTCAGGCGAGCAAAGACAGCAAAATAAAACTGGAAGACCTATGATGACGCAGGAGGAAATGGCGGTCAAATTGAAGGGCATGATCACTCCGCACCGCTATACACACAGCCTCGGTGTTCGTGATACCGCCGTGAAACTCGCGCGCTTATACGGCGCGGATGAAGAAGTCTGCTCGGTTGCCGGTTTGATTCACGACTGCGCCAAGAGCCTTTCGCCGGAAGAACAGATGGGTGCCATCAAGAGGGGGAACATCTTTCTTTTTGACGGAGAAGATAAGGTTCCGGAAGTGCTTCACGCGCCGGCCGGAGTCGTCATTGCGAAAGAAGAATTCGGAATCACAGACGAAAACATCCTCACGGCAATCCGCTATCACAGTATCGGAAACGAACAGATGTCGCTGACCGAAGCCATCATCTTTGTGGCCGATTATATCGAACCGAACCGCAAGATGCACGAAGGTCTTCCGGAAGTGCGCGAAGAGAGCGAAAAGGATATCTTTGCTGCCGTTGAAAAGGCAAGGTGCAACACTATTGCCTATTGCGTGAAAATGGGATATCCCGCGTTCATATTTTCAAAAACATCACAAAGCGACTCTTGAACTCATAAACTAAATATGGCATAATGCTATAATCACTATTTGGGGGCAATACCATGAATTTAGCCGAACTTTGGAACTACATGCAACTCGACCTGGAAGCCGACAAGTTCAAAAGCGACATGGCGCAGAGCGAGAAGCGCGGCAAGCTGATGAAACTGACGGATTTCCTGAAGGAGCAGCAGGGCGCAAACGCGAAGATCGAGGCACATATCGACGCATCCGGTGAACGCGTTGAGGAACTTGAGAAAGAGGCGGAGCGTCTTAGCAAACTGCTTGAGGATCTCACGAAGGAAATCGGTGAGATCGCCAATCTGGACGACTCTCAGGTTGCCGAAAAACTCGAGAGCGCCCAGAAACTCCTTGAGCGGATCGAAGAATGCGAAAAGGAAATCGTGCGCATTCGCAAGGAGTGCGAAAGCGATGAGCACCGCATGAAAGAAGTCCGCGTGCGTGCCGCGAAGGCAAAGGCGGAATACACCGCGCTCAAAGCGGAATACGATGTGGAATTCGCAAACGATAAAATCAAACTTAAACAGCTGCGCGATAAAGCAGATAAAGCAGCATCGGAACTCGTTCCCGCGGATTATGAGCGATATAAACAAGTCAAGCAGCACGCTACGCCGCCCATTTCCCGACTGGTCAACAACCAGTGCACCGGCTGCTTCATGACACTTCCGCAGGCAACGCTCCGTGAACTCCGTAATTCCGATACTGTGCATACCTGCGACAACTGCGGACGGCTGCTGTTCGTAACGGACTGACGATTTTTTCGAGGATGCCAGACGGTCGCAGGCAGAAATGCTTGAGGAAAGTCCGAGCACCGCAGGGCAGGGTGCCGGTGAAATGCCGGCGGAGGCGACTTCAGGGAGAGTGCAACAGAGATATACCGCAGAAGCAATTCTGTAAGGATGGAAAGGCGAGGTAAGAGCTCCCCGACGGCCTGGCGACTCGTCCGTCCTGTAAACCCCACCCGGTGCAAGTTTGGTTGAGCAATATGCGGCTGCCCGTCGCGCTCACAGATAACGCTTGAGTCTACTGGCAACTTTAGACCCAGAAAGATGACCGTTTAATACAGAACTCGGCTTACAGACATCTCTCGTAAAAATAGGCTCCTGCCATTCGGCAGGAGC
>JAZLLT010000016.1:0-10451 GCA_045598325.1 Clostridia bacterium
GGCAACCGTTTCATCGCTGCTGGTCCAGTCCTTTTTGCAGTCGGGCGTGGTGTTGGCGGTCGCTTCAAGCAGAGCCGTACCGTTCACGGGCACGGTCACATTGGCGGCGGAGAGGGTCACCTTGGACGGAGCGGCGGTCACTTTCACGGTTTCGGTGATGCTGACGCCGTTATCCGCGGTCACGGTGATCTTCACACTGCCGGCGCGGACAGCCTTGATGGATGTGGTGCCGGTTACTACTGTCGCGTAATAAGCAGATGCGCTCTTGACCGTGAAAGCAGTGTCGACTTCGTTTCCGCGTGCGTCATACGCCACGGGCAAGAGATCAATGGTCTCACCCACGCCGATGCCGCCGAGACGGTCGCAGTTCAGAATGATTTCAGCGGGAGCGGGTTCCACGGTCACGGGAACACTGCAGGTGCGCACGGTGCCGTCAGAATAGCGGTACGCGGTCGCGGTGAGCGTGCAGTTTCCGTACAATACGCCGGTGATTACGCCGCTTTCGTCGACAGCAGCGATTTCTTCGCCGCTCATGTTATCAATGGTATAATCGACTTTGGTCCAACTTCCCTCGGGCGCAAACACGACAGAAGCGGAAATCGTCTGTCCCTCTTTCACCGTGTAACTCGCATCTGCAAAGTTCACGCTTTCTGGCGCATCGCAGACGGTTACGGTGCAGACGGCGGACTTGCCGTTATGGGTCTTAACAGTCACCTTCGCGGTGCCGATGCCGGCAGCGTACAGATTGCCGTTTCCGTCAACGGTCACAACGGCTTCATTGTCGCTTGCATAGGTAAATACCGCGTGAGTCTTTGCGGGCAGTTCCACGGGGATAGTACTGTTCTGCTTATAGGAGAGTTTCATCGCCGCGGGAACGGCAATCTTCGCGGGCGCGGCGAGAACCGTCAGTTTGACGACCGTCTTG
The DNA here is from genome assembly GCA_045598325.1 of Clostridia bacterium. Classification (GTDB taxonomy): domain Bacteria; phylum Bacillota; class Clostridia; order Christensenellales; family Aristaeellaceae; genus RUG14130. Next base: position 926 of record JAZLLT010000016.1, read on the forward strand.
GTGCCGTCGGTCGCTTTGACGGTGATGTCGCAGGTGCCGGCTCCGGTACCCTTTACGGTCGTTCCGGTAACGCTCGCGCGGTATTTGTTGGCGGTCGTGTAGGTGAAGGAGGACAGCACGACATTGCCATCCGCGTCATACGCGACGGGCGCGAGGTCGAAGGTTTCGCCGACGCCCATTGTGATTTCCCGTTCCACGCCGGGATCGATTTCGGAAATCTGCTGGGCAACGGTCACATCACAGGTCGCGGTGATATCCGCGCCTGCCGCCGCGCTGTATGCCGTGGCGGTCACGGTCACGGTGCCGCCCTTGAGTGCCTTGAAGTTGCCCTTCGCGTCAACACTCAGGATGGAAGTGTCGGAGGACACGAAGGATACGGCGGTATATGCGTCCGCGGGCGTAATGACGACGGGCAGGGTGACGGTGCTGCCTTCGGCGATCAGGAGTTCCCCGCTCGTGAAGGCGATGCTCTGCGCCTGCGGCGTTACCTTAACGGTGCAGGTGGCTTTCTTTCCGTTGAAGGTAGTGGCGGAGATGACGGTTTCGCCTTCGCCGACCGCGGAAATGACGCCCTTTTCATCGACAGTCGCCACGGTTTCATCGCCGGTCTCAAACAGGATGTCGCTGTGGGTGCCGCTCGTGAGCGTCACGGTGAGTGCGTTGTCGGTGCCCTTCTGCATGGTCAGAGCGGTATCATTCAGTTTGATGCTCGTGGGAGCGGAAGTGACCTTGATGGATACAACACGGCTGAGACCACAGTCCGCGGTGATGGTGATTTTCGCGGTAGCGGGATAGACGCCCTTGATCTGGGTCCCGTTGACTGCGATATAAGAATTACTGGAAGATTTCAGCGTAAACGAGGTTTCGATCTCATTGCCTCTGCCATCATAAGCGATGGGCGCGAGATCGACGATTTCGCCCCTGCCGATCATCGTGTATTCGTTGATGCCGATGGATACGGGTGCGCTTTCCACGATGACGGTGAAGGTCTTGGTGATGGTTCCGCCGTGGGCATAGTCCTCTACAGACGCGGTAATGGTGGCGGTACCGCTTGCATTACCGCGGATGGCAGTGCCGTTCACGGTAACGATGTCAAATTTCTCGTCGCTGTCGGATGCGGTCAGCGTCACGCTGCCTACACATCCTTCGGGCAGAAGGGTGATGACAGGCGTGAAGATTTCGCCTTCCTTGACCGTGTAGACGCCGGTTTCGACCTCGATGCTTTCGGGCGCGAGGACAACATTTACGGTGCACTTCGCGACCTTGCCGTTGTAGGTCGTCGCGGTGATGATTGCTGTGCCGATGCCATTTGCGGTTACCAGACCATTTTCGTCGACGGTAACGCAGTCATTGTCGCTCACCCAACTCGTGATGTCCGCGGTCTCGGTCTTGTAGGTCATTGCCATGAGGGCATAGGTCTGACCGGGTACCAGCGTGACGGCTGTCGCGTTCAGTTTGACGGAAGAGGGCGCATAGGTGACGGAGTATTTCTTGGTCACGGAAACGCCGTTCGCCGCCGTCACGGTGATATTGGCGGAAGATACGCTGTTTCCGTACAGACCGCCTTCCACGACCTTGATGCAGGTGGAGGAAGACTTATAGGTGAATTCGGTTTCGATGACATTGCCGCGGGCATCCTTCGCGACGGGTTTAAGATCCACGGTCTCCTTCTGCCCGATGGTGGTGCGGTCGGAGCGCAGTTCGATGGTGCAGGGCGCGGCGGTGACGCTGATGGTCGTCTCTGCGGTGATGTCTCTGTTTTCTACGGTGTTGTGGACCGTCGCAGTCAGAGTGGCGATGCCGGAATAGCCGCCGGTCACAATATTGCCGTTCACGGAAGCAATGGGCAGTTTGCCATCATAAGAAACGGTGTACACAATCTCCGCGTTGGTGGAATCGATGTCCATCACCACTTTGGGCTCGATGGACGCGCCTTCCGCAACCTCGTAAACGCTCTGCTCAAACGCAAGACTCAACGGGGATTCGGTGACGGAGACGGTGCATGTGCCCTTGACGGCGGGTTTGAAGGTGGCGCAGGTGATGGTCGCGGTGCCGGTGCCGATTGCGGTCACATGACCATTCTCATCCACAACGGCAACGCTCTCATCGGAAGAGGACCAGGTGATTGCGCTGTCGGCGTTCTTGGTCATGGTATAGGTAAGATCCGTGCATCCGCCGACCGTGAGTTTCAAGGCGGCTGTGTCGATCTTCAGAGTCGTGGGCGCGATTTTTACCGTGAACTTGACGGCGGTGGACACGCCGTTTTTCGCGGTCACGGTGATGGTGGGCGTGCCGGCACGCAGACCGGTGATCTGATCGTCCGCCAGTTTCACATAGTAGGTGGAAGAAGTCTTGTAGGTGAAGGCGGTTTCCGCAACATTGCCGAAGCGGTCATAGGCAACGGGCTTAAGAGAGAAGGTCTCCCCTACACCGATGGTATTGCGGCCGCACTCGAGACGGACTTCGGACACGGCGGGCGTCACGGTCACAGGCACGCTCTTTTCATAGTCGCTGCCGTTCACAAAGGAATGGACCTTCGCGTGGACGCGGGTCGTGCCATAGGATACACCGGTCAAAACACCGTTTTCGTCAACAGCGGCGATCGTCTCGTCCTCGACAAAGTAGGTGACTTTGCCGCCGGCATTTTCGGGTGTATACAGAACGGAAGTATTCAGTTTGTCGCCTTCCGCGAGCGTGTAAGCCGTCTCGCTGAACACGATGTCCGTGGGGGCTGCCACGACGGTGATGGTGCAGACGGCATACTTGTTGTTGAAAGCGGTCGCTTTGACCATCGCGGTGCCGGATGCAAGCGCGGTGACATTGCCGTTTGCGTCAACAGACAGGATGTCGCTCTTATCGACAGCCCAGGTGATTGCGCTGTCGGCGTTCTTGTTGAGGGTCGCGGTAAAGGCAGCGGTCTCGCCCTCCGCCATGGTAAGCGTCTTTTCGTTCAGGGTGACGGAAGAAGGCGCGTAGACGGTCTTCACGGTGAGTTTTCCGCTCACGCCGTTTTCCGCGGTCGCGGTCACGGTGGCGGTGCCGTAATACTGGCCGACCACTTCGGGACCTGAAATTACCACATAACTCTTGTTGCTTGTGGTCAGGGTGATGGCGGTGTCGATGACATTTCCGCGTCCGTCATAGGCAACGGGCAGAAGGTTCACTTTCTCCTTGTAGCCGATGGTCGCGCGGGGATTGAGGAATTCAACGCGCACCACATCGCTCTCAACGGTGATGTGGACAGTCGCAGTGTATTCCGTACAGGTATTGTTATTATAGGTAGCGAGCACCAGATCGGTGCTGCCGGAGAGCAGACCGCGGATGATGAATTTTCCGTTGCCCGCGTCTTCGACAGAGGCAATGGTCGCGTTCTTCAGTTCCTTCACGGTAACTTCGCCGTAGACATCGCCCGTAAAGGAAGTGTTCACGGTGAACATGCCGTTTTCCTTGACGGTCACTTCTTCGTGATCCACAATGAGATCGGAAGGTCCGTCCAGAACGGTGATGGCGCAACTGTCATTGAGACCGTTGATGGTAACGATGGTGATGACGGCAATACCGGCACCGACTGCATTCACTTCGCCACTGCCGCTCACGGTCGCGACGGAGGGATTGCTGGAGAAAAATCCGACATGGGGATTCGCGTTCTCGCTGAGCGTATAGCCGAGCGCGCGCTTTTCGCGAAGGGCGAAGGTGGCAGAATGCTCGTTAAAGGATACGGTAGTGGGGTCCGGATAATCCGTTTCGGGCGCGATACTCATGAGCATGGCAGTCATCATCATGATCATGTCCTGCGGCTGCTCTGCGATGACTTCGGGCTCGTCATTCACTTCGGGCTCGTCGGTACCTTCGGGTTCGTCGGTTACTTCGGGTTCGTCGGTACCTTCAGGCTCGTCGGTTACCTCGGGCTCGTCGGTTACCTCGGGCTCGTCGATTCCTTCGGGCTCGTCATTCACTTCGGGCTCGTCGGTTCCTTCGGGTTCGTCGTTCACCTCGGGCTCGTCGGTTACCTCGGGCTCGTCGATTACCTCGGGCTCGTCGGTTACCTCGGGCTCGTCGGTTACTTCGGGGTCCCCGGTTTCGGGATCTTCTTCATTTTCGGTTTCATCGGGAATCAGTTCGATTTTAAGGGAGAGCAGTTTTACAGAAGGAATTTCGGCATAGGTGTATACAGTTTCGGAATTTCCGATTTCAGAAAGATAGTGTTCGATTTCATCGGCAGTCAAAGGGATTACATTGCCGGGCTTTGCGTATGCGGACTTAACGCCTTCGCCATCGGCGTAGACGATCTCAACGCGTTCGCTGCTTTCGCCCGCGTTGACGCGGGAAATGACATAGACCACACCGCTGTGTTTCACGGTCGCGAAAGGTTCGGTGTAGATGCTCGCGGTCTCATACAGATAAGCGATACCGATATTGGCATAGCCCTGCGTGAAGGTTATATTACCGCGGCAGGACGGATCGCTCACTTCCGGTTCGCCCTCTTCGCCTTTGGCAGCGCCCTCTTCGCCTTCAGCAGCAGGCTCTTCGCCTTCACCGGCGGGCTCTTCGGACGCTTCGGCGGTTTCTGCCGTTTGTTCGGACTCGTCTCGGGTCTGATCCGTTTCTCCGGTTTCACCGGCATCCGGATCCCGCGCTTCGGATTCGCTTTCCGCTTCTTCGGAAGAGGTCACTTCCTCATCTTCACCTGCGGGCTGCTCTTCTTCGGCTTCCCCCGCCTCGGGCGCTTCCGCTGCGGGCGCTTCCGCTTCGGGCGCTGTTTCTGCGGCAGCGAGAGATTCGTCCTCCGTTCCGGTTTCTTCCGGGATTGCCGCGGGCGCGGAAATCTCTTCCCCGCTCACATCAAGCGCGGATTCCTCCTGCGTCACGGTATCCTGCACCGTTTCATTCGTTTCGGGTACGGCAACATCGCCATCCGCAAAAGAAACGGATGTGAGCAGCATCACCAGTACCAGCAACATTGAGATGATTCTATTTTTCATATCGATCCTCCGATCTATATATAACCCCAGAGTTATACAAATGTATTGTAACACAAGTGTACGCCAAAATCAAGTTATTACGGGCCTCGCAACAAAAAATACCTTTTGAAACCACGCCTTCTTAATTCTTTCTTAAAGTATTTCGTATAAAATTTACAGCATCTGAGACTTCGGAGGCATTTTATGTATATTTCCAAGAAAGACGCGCTCGACTGGTTCCGCTTTTTCGCGGACCTCACCGAGCAGGGAGAACAACTGACAAATATCCAGAGCGAGATCGCTCTGGCCGTACTGTCACAGATCGAAGAGGCGGCCCAAGCGCAGCAAAAAGAACTTCAGGAGCAGATTCCGGGTCTTAAAACGCTCATGGGACGCACCTGCTATATCGGTGATGACGCGCGTTTCCCCAAGGGCTGCGTCAGTTGCCTGACGGGTACCGGGCTTTCCGCCATCCGAAAGACCAACAAGTGCGACGCCGCCTGCCCCTTCTGTTATAATTACGGTGAACTGGACTGCATCCCGCCCATCGGCGACGGCATGTGGGAAATCGGCGGAACCAAATACCGTGAAGAGGATCTGGACCTCATTCTTTCCATTCAGAAAAAGCCCAGCGGTGTCGCCTATGTATATCTCGAGCCGTTCATGGAAATCGAGAAATACTATACTTTTATAAGAAAGATCCACGAGCATGGCATCTATCAGCATCTGTATACCAACGGCATCCACGCGGATGAAGCGAAACTGAAAGTGCTGGGCGAAGCGGGACTGGATGAGATCCGCTTTAACCTCGGTGCCACCAACTGCTCCGACAGGATCATCGAAAAGATCGCCATCGCGAAAAAGTACATTCCCATGGTCGGCATCGAAACGCCCATGACACGGGAGTTCTATGCTCAGCTGCAGAAGAAAAAGGATCAACTTCTGGCAACCGGCTTCGACTTCATGAACCTTGCCGAACTGCACCTCAACGAAAACAATATCGGCAACTACTGGGGCGAGAATATGTACATCTACCGTCAGGGTTACCTGTCCCCCGTTATGAGCCGCATCCTGACGCTGAAAACGATGAAGCAGGCTGCCGAAGAGCATTGGCCTGTTGTCATCCACGACTGTGACAATCGCACCAAGTTCGCCCGCGACATCAATCTGAAAGCCGTGGAAGGCGGCTGGTTCGGCGCCAGTTCCTACGGAAGTGAGTGGGAGTCCATCCCCTTCGAAGCATTCCTTCCCGTGCTGGAGGATCCGGACTTCCGTTTCCTCCGTGAAGAACCCCTTCCTGAAGGATACAGGATCGGAGACATCGTAATCTGAGCAAAAAGCCGAACATTTTCCAGAAAAAATGCAATTTTCTATTGACATCCTGCATATTGGGTGTTATAATCCATTCATTCAAACGCGATGACCGGGAACAAGTAATCAATGGCAGACCTTTCAGAGAGCCGCCGGATGGTGCGAGGCGGCAGGGAGCGGTTGATGAATACATCCCGTGAGCGGCGCCCTGAACGCGAAAGCCATTAGGCGGCGACGGATGCACCCGTTATAGTGATAGAGTATGAAAGTACTCGATGAGGCCGTGACCCGTGAGGGCACGGTGAACAGAGGTGGTAAAGCGATTTGTTCGCCCTCTCGCAGCCAGGCGGGAGGGCTTTTTGTTACTCCCACGAATACAATCGAAAGGACATAACCTTATGCCTATTACTCAGTTTCTGGAAGCCAATGCAAAGAAAGCCCCGTTCAAGGTAGCGCTTGTTGAGCGCAACCCTGCCGTGCAGGAACGCCGCCGCGGCACCTGGAAGGAATACGAACTGATCGAGGCGCCCATGAACCGCGAGTTCCGCCGCGAGATCACCTGGAAAGTCTTTGACGAGAAGGCAAACCGCTGCGCCAACCTGCTCATCAGCCGCGGCATCAAGAAGGGCGACAAAGTCGCCATCCTCATGATGAACGGCATCGAGTGGCTGCCCATTTATTTCGGTGTATTAAAAGCCGGCGCCCTCGCCGTACCGCTCAACTTCCGCTACACCGCCGATGAGATCCGCTACTGCCTGGATCTGGCAGACGCCGATGCGCTTTTCTTCGGAAGCGAGTTCATCGGCCGTATCGAAGAGATCGCCGACAAGATTCCGAAAGTGAAACTCCTTTTCTACACCGGCGACGGCTGCCCCGTATTTGCGGAAAGTTATGCGCATCTCGTGGCAAACGAGTCCAGCGAGAAGCCCGATGTCGAAATCACTGATGATGATTTCGCCGCCATCTACTTCTCTTCCGGCACCACCGGATTCCCCAAGGCGATCCTGCACAAGCACATAAGCCTGATGCATTCCGCCCGCACCGAACAGGCGCACCACGGACAGACCGAGGACGATGTGTTCCTCTGCATTCCCCCGCTGTATCATACCGGCGCGAAGATGCACTGGTTCGGCTCCCTCATTTCCTGTTCCAAGGCGGTTCTGCTGACCGGCGTCAAGCCCGAAAACATCATCCGCACCGCGTCCGAAGAACGCTGCACCATCGTTTGGCTGCTCGTTCCGTGGGCACAGGATATTCTGGATGCCATCGATGACGGAAGAGTCGATATCAAAGATTACGATCTTTCCTCCTGGCGTCTCATGCACATCGGTGCGCAGCCCGTGCCGCCTTCCCTCATCAAGCGCTGGAAGGCCATCTTCCCCAAGCACGAATACGACACCAACTACGGTCTTTCCGAGTCCATCGGTCCCGGCTGCGTCCATCTGGGCGTAGAGAACATCCACAAGGTCGGCGCCATCGGCGTTCCCGGTTTCGGCTGGCAGGTTCGCATCGTGGATGAGCACCGTCAGGATGTGAAACAGGGCGAAGTCGGCGAACTGGCCGTGAAAGGCCCCGGCGTCATGGTCTGCTACTATCACGATGAAGACGCCACAAAAGATGTCCTTGAAGACGGCTGGCTATTCACCGGAGACATGGCGATGCAGGACGAGGACGGGTTCATCTTCCTCGTCGACCGCAAGAAGGATGTCATCATCACCGGCGGCGAGAACCTCTACCCTGTTCAGATCGAAGACTTCCTGCGCGCCAACAGCAAGATCAAGGATGTCGCCGTCATCGGTCTTCCTCATGACAGATTGGGCGAGATCGCCGCGGCCATCATCGAGGTCAAAGAAGGCGAGACCCTCACTGAGGACGAAGTCAATGCCTTCTGCATCGATCTTCCCCGCTACAAGCGCCCCCGCACCATCATCTTCGCAAAGGTGCCGCGCAATCCTACCGGCAAAATCGAAAAGCCTCTCCTGCGCAGGACTTACTGCGGCGAGAGCCTTGTCAAAACTCAGATCACCCGCTGACGCGTGAGGAGTAATAGATGAAGAAGTTATACCTTGGCAACGAAGCCATCGCCAGAGGCCTGTACGAGGCCGGCGTCAAGTATGTTTCCTCCTATCCCGGCACTCCCAGTACCGAGATCACCGAGAAAGTGGCAAAGTACGATGAAGTCTACGCGGAATGGGCACCCAACGAAAAGGTAGCCCTGGAATCCGCGCTGGGCGCTTCTCTGGCAGGCGCCAGAAGTTTCACCGCCATGAAGCATGTAGGCCTCAATGTGGCCGCCGATCCTCTGTTCACTTCCTCCTATACCGGAAGCAACGCAGGCATCGTCATCTGTGTCGCGGATGACCCCGCCATGCATTCCTCCCAGAACGAACAGGATTCCCGCCATTACGCCCGCGCCGCGAAGATTCCCATGTTGGAACCTGCGGACAGCACCGAGTGCCGCGACTTCACCGTGAAGGCGTATGAGATCTCCGAGCAGTTTGATACGCCCGTATTCCTGCGCACCTGCACCCGCGTGGCGCACTCCCAGAGCCTCGTCGAGGAGAACGAGCGCGACGAAGTGGGGCTTAAGGATTATGTGAAGAACGCGCCCAAATATGTTATGAACCCCGGTTTCGGCTTCAAGCGTCATTTCGTGGTGGAAGACAGACTGGCAGCTCTCAAGAAGTTCTCCGAAGAGACGGACATGAACCGCGCCGAGATCCGCGATAGCAAGATGGGCTTCGTCTGCGCCGGCACCTGCTATCAGTATGTGCGCGAAGTGTTCCCCGAAGCCAGCATCTACAAAATCGGCTTCTCCTTCCCCATGCCCATCGAGTCCATCCGCGCATTTGCGGAGAAAGTCGAAAAACTCTATGTGGTAGAGGAACTGGACGGCATTTTCGAGGCCGAAATCAAGGCTGCGGGCATCAAGGTTGACGGCGGCAAAGACCTGTTCGGCTGCATCGGCGAACTCTCACAGAGCAAGATCGCGGCTGCCATGGGTATCGCGCCCAAGGAAACCGCTGTGTTCGACGAGCCCATTCCCGCCCGTCCTCCCGTCATGTGTGCGGGCTGCCCTCACAGAGGCGTATACTATGTGCTTTCCAAGCTGAAGCTCACCGTGACCGGCGATATCGGCTGCTACACGCTGGGTGCTTCCGCTCCCCTCAATGCCGTTGACAGCGTGCTGTGCATGGGCGCTTCCATCTCCATGCTCCACGGCTTCAACACCGTGCGCCCTGAAGGAGCCAACA
>JAZLLT010000017.1:0-9517 GCA_045598325.1 Clostridia bacterium
TGCCTTGATTTTGCAGGATTACTTGGCGAGTGCTTCAGCAACTGCTACTGCAACGGCCACGGTCGCACCGACCATGGGGTTGTTGCCCATGCCGAGGAAGCCCATCATTTCCACGTGAGCGGGAACGGAGGATGATCCGGCGAACTGGGCATCGGAGTGCATGCGGCCCATGGTGTCGGTCATGCCGTAGGAGGCGGGACCTGCTGCCATGTTATCGGGATGCAGGGTACGGCCGGTGCCGCCGCCGCTTGCCACGGAGAAGTACTTCTTGCCTGCTTCGAGGCGTTCCTTCTTATAGGTACCGGCAGTGGGATGCTGGAAGCGAGTGGGGTTGGTGGATTTGCCGGTGATGGAAACATCCACATTCTCATGCCACATGATGGCGACGCCTTCACGGACATCGTCAGCACCATAGCAGTTGACCTTGGCGCGGTCGCCGTTGGAGTAAGGAACCTTCTTGACGACGGTCAGAGCGTGGTCTTCCTTGACATCCGCAGAGAGGTAATCGTACTTGGTCTGCACATAGGTGAAACCGTTGATGCGGCTGATGATCATGGCGGAATCCTTGCCCAGACCGTTCAGAATAACGCGCAGGGGGTTCTTGCGGACCTTGTTGGCGTTCAGAGCGATCTTGATGGCGCCTTCGGCGGCGGCGAAGGACTCGTGGCCGGCGAGGAAAGCGAAGCACTCGGTCTGCTCATCAAGCAGCATGGCGCCCAGATTTCCGTGACCGATACCGACCTGACGCTGATCGGCGACAGAGCCGGGGATGCAGAAAGCCTGAAGACCGACACCGATGTACTTGGCTGCTTCGGCGGCGTTCTTCGCGCCTTCCTTCATGGCGATGGCGGCGCCCAGTTCGTAGGCCCACTTCGCGTTTTCGAAGCAGATGGGCTGGGTGCTCTCGACGATCTTATAGGCGTCAACGCCCTTAGCGCTGTTGAAAGCCTTTACTTCGTCAAAGTTCTTGAATCCATACTTGTCCAGAACGGGCTGGAGTTGAGGCATGCGGCCTTCATAATTCTCAAACAGTGCCATTATGCTGCTCCTCCTTATTCTTTGCGGGGGTCAATCCACTTGACCGCGCCGTCTTCGGCCTTGAAGCGGCCGTAGGTGCCGATGTTCTTCTCGTAGGCTTCGTTGGGAGACATGCCTTTTTTGATGGCGTCCATCATCTTGCCCAGAGAGAGATACTGGTAACCGCAGACCTGATCGTCCGCATCAAGAGCCATCTTGAGGACATAGCCTTCGGTCATTTCCAGATAACGGGTACCCTTTTCCTTGGTGCCGTACATGGTGCCGACCATGGAGCGGAGGCCCTTGCCGAGGTCTTCCAGACCCGCGCCGATCTTCAGACCGTCATCGGAGAAGGCGGACTGGGTGCGGCCGTATACGATCTGCAGGAACAGCTCGCGCATTGCGGTGTTGATGGCGTCGCAGACGAGGTCGGTGTTCAGTGCTTCGAGAATGGTCTTGCCGGGCAGGATCTCGCTGGCCATGGCGGCGGAGTGAGTCATGCCGGAGCAGCCGATGGTCTCAACGAGCGCTTCCTGGATAACGCCGTCCTTGACATTCAGGGACAGTTTGCAGGTGCCCTGCTGGGGAGCGCACCAGCCGATGCCGTGGGTGTAGCCGGAGATATCCTTGATCTCTTTGGCCTGAATCCATTTGCCTTCTTCGGGAATCGGGGCGGGGCCGTGGTTGGGACCCTTCGCCACGCATACCATATCTTCCACTTCGCGGGTATACTGCATGGTAATCCTCCTTTTATGTGCGCCTTTCGGCGTTCGACGCTCTGTTTTTCGCAGAGGTCTTCTTTTACAAATCGTATTATAGCATAAGAAACGGGTTTGTGGGTAATGGATTAGTTAAAAGTAAGAATAACAAAACAAAACCGCAAGCAAACTTGCGGTTTCATTCATGCGCCTTCAGGGACTCGAACCCTGGGCACCCTGATTAAGAGTCAGGTGCTCTACCAACTGAGCTAAAGGCGCATACCATTCACAACGCGGTATATTATACAGCCCCTTCCCCGTTTTGTCAATTCAGTTTTTTGTTAAAATAACATAATTTAAGTATTGCATCTTCATTATTCCGGGCGTATAATATACTCATCAAAACAAGGGAGATACGGATATGGAAAAACGCAGAATCATCAAGGATCTGCCCTGGTCGGTCCCCTATGATACCGCAGTCAAAATGCTGCATGTGTCGGAAGATGACGAAGACGAGTTCAAGGATATCTACGATGCAGTGATGCCGCTTCTGGAGCCGGTATGCTATCTCGGATGTGACAAGATCGAGAGTAACGACGGACATCATCTGAGCGTGGGCGGTCAGGTGTTCACAAGCCGCGTGATCTGTGTGAACCTGGGTGAGACCGATACCGTCTATCCCTATGTATTCACGAGCGGCAGGAAGGCTTACGAATACGCCTGCAGTCTCGATGACGATCTGCATAAATTCTGGGCGCACGGTATCTGTGAGATCGCACTCAAGAGTTTCGGCGCGTCCGCCTACAAGATGGTCAAGGATGAACTGGGTACGGAGAATGTATTCAACATGGGGCCCGGTTCCGTCATCGACTGGCCCATCACGGAGCAAAAGCCGCTTTTCGACCTGTTGGGCGATGTATATGAAAAGACGGGCATCGAACTGTCCGACACTTTCCTTATGCACCCCATCAAGAGCGGTTCGGGCTTCTACTATGTAAGCGAGAAGCATTTCGCTTCCTGCATGATCTGCCCGAGGAACGGATGCCCCAGCAGAAAGGCACCTTTCGACAGCGAGAAATTCAAACGGGAATACGGTGAATAACGATCGTCAAAACGGCCGCGGGACTTGACCGCGGCCGTTTCATTATTGATTATTTGAACCTGATGAGGATGGTTCTGAATTCGTAGGGCTTTACGCTGCCGCTGACGGCGTTTTTCTTTGCCGTCAGTTTCTTTCCCGGATTTTCGTTCACATCCGCCTCGTTTGCGGAAGCGACATTCTTTGCGAAAGTCAGCGTGTAGTCGGCGCCCTCCCCCATATCGAACAGGCGGACGGCGAGCCCGTCGAAGTCCTCGGCGGTCTTCACGGCGGCGATGCGGACATTGCCTTGCACGGTCAGCAATTTCTCTTCCACCGGCAGCATGCCCTTGCCTTTGCGCGCGGAGCAGACGCAGACGGGATGGATAAAGCGTGCCGCGGCGTCATAGAGTTTGCTCTTTTCCGCCGTCTCGACGATGCCCAACCCCAGTTTGATGCGGTGCATGCCGTACTCGGGATAGGGATCGGGATTGGTGGAGCCGCGCACGAGGTTCAGCGCCAGTATATCGTTCCAGCCGCGGAAACCGTATTTGGAATCGGAGGTCAGAATGAGCGCAGGATTCTTTTCATCCTCCGGAAGCGCGCAGGCAAAGGAATTGGCGGGCACATCGTGGGCAGTGGGTTCCCGGTCGAGGATACCGTAGGGCACATCGTAGCGGTACGCTTTGGCGGTATATCCGAAGGGCGCTTCGAAGCAGAGCTGCGGCCAGGATTCCTCATTGCCGACTTCGTGGAAATCCGCATTCACAAGATATTCGAGCATGCGGCTGTCCGTGTCAAGCGTCACTATAACTTCAAGATGAGAACGCTCGCCGAACTTCATTTCGTACTTGATGCTCTGTCGGAGCGCGCCTTCCTGCTTGTCGTATACCTTGACCTTCTGCGATCTGTTCAGGTTCGTGGTGCGCATCCTGTCGCCGACGACCCACGCCGAGCCGCCGTGCAGCGTACCCTCGTCCACGAATTTGAACGCCGCAGAGGGCTTCCCGACCAGTTCCTTTCCCGTCGCTTTGTCGGTGAAGGAAACCAGTTCCATAGTCTCGTGATCGAACATCGCTTTGACAAGATCGTTTTCCAGCGTCAGCACATCATCATTGAAATGATGGTTGCGGTCGGTGGGATAGCCGCGGTGGATGTTATCCGCGATGGATGCCTCGGTCATGGTGAAAGTCGTGTATCCGAAAGCGGGGATCTCCGCTTCGATGACGAACACCTTGTACTTGTGCGTCCAGTACCACTCGGCGTCCCGGATGTGCTGGGAGGGGATCACCGTACCGTCGGCTTTCGCGAAGACCGCGCGGGCGGAATCGAAATCCCAGTCCCAGACCGTCAGTTCCGCAACGCCTTTATAATCCGTCTGTGTGGTATTGAAAATGTGGAAAATGCGCTTTTTGCCGTTTCCGCGGCAGGCGCAGGGCATGCTGTAGCCAAGTTCGTGACCGGTCGCGTAACCGACACCGCCGCCCTCCGCAAAGGAATCGGGATCGTAATCCTCATCGATTTTTGAGGTGTCGATGGCTTCGGCAAGGGCACGCATGGATTGGTTGGCGTTCACCTGAATGGTCGCCATCCCCTGCTGGAAGCGTCCCATAGCGTACTCGCGGGTCTCGGTCACGCCGCTGCCGGGAAGGATATCGTGGAACTGGTTGAACAGCAGGTTCTCCCACGCCTTCTCCATGATCTCATTCCTGCGGGGCATGCCGGCAAGCGTATGCGCCGCCGCGCCGAGCATTTCGCTGTCGCCCATTCGGTCCTCGGAAAGACGGTTCGCCATCTTGATGCGGGACTGGGAAGTGTAGCAGCCGGTAAAGACATAGTTGAGTTCGCCCTCGTACACGGGAAGCGCCGCGCGGGTCTTGTTGAGTTCCTTGAAGAATTCGGCGTAGGTGCTGAATTTGATGGTAGGCATGACAGGCCAGGAATTCATTTCCGCGAGCCGCTCGATGTCTCGTCTGGTGGGGCCGCCGCCGTGGTCGCCCACACCGTAGATGAACGCCGCGCAATGAGAGCCCATCTCTTTGCACAGTTGCGGGAAATCGAACATGAGGTCGCTTTCCACCTGGGTGTTATACCAGTGGGGCTCATTGTAGACCAGCAGTTCGGCGCCCGCGCGGGAACGCCACACATAGGCGCAGGGAGCCGCTTCGCGTCCGCGGCAATGATAGTAATACTTCACGCCGCCCTGCGCGCAGACTTCGGGCGTGGTGATATTGTGGCCGAAAGTATCGGGTTCAAAGTCGATCTCGATGCCCTTCGGGTCGATATCGAAGAGTTTCGCAAGGTAGCGCTTGGTATAGAGGATGTGGCGGGAGAGGGATTCGCACGAGGGCATGTTTTTGTCGTTTTCCACCCATGTGCTGGCGGAAAGTTCCCATCTGCCCTCATGGACGCGCTGTTTGATCTCATCAAGCATTTCGGGCGCGTGCTCTTCGATGATCTTGTAAACAGACGCCTGAGACTGGGAGAACTTGAATTCGGGGTATTCCTTCATGAGGTCGAGGACCGTGCGGAAGGTATCCACCGTCAGGGACGCGGTCTCGTTGTAACCCCACATCCAGTTCATGTCGATGTGGGCGTGTCCCATGCAGTGAATGGTATATGACTTCGCGGTCTTCGCCATGGGCGCGAGCGTCTGCTCGGCTTCGTCAAGAACTTTGTTCGTCACGGCACCTTCCGCCGACACGGCGGCGAGCACTCCGTCCACGGCTTTCAAGATCAGTTTATCATACTTGCCCCCGTTCGCGGTGGAAACATCCGCGGCATAGTGCAGTTCCGCGTAAAGGCGCGCCTGCTGCCGGTTTGTGCCTGCCTTGGGCTTCAAGGATGCGATTTTGTCATAAAGTGTCATAACAAACCTCCCCATCTGAATACTGTTTCCATTATAAACAGTTCTCGCTCAAATTACAATAGACATGCCTTTTCCAAACCGGATTATTTTACCGCGTTTCCGCGTCAAAACAATGAAAAAATAACAATAATATATTTGTATAAAAGGATTACCGTATGTTATAATGTTCGTAAAATCAAATAAGGAGATTTTTGTTATGAAGAAACTCTGGAACGAATTCAAAGCGTTCGCCTTCAAGGGCAATGTCCTTGATCTGGCAATCGGTATGATCATCGGCGCCGCGTTCACCGCCATCGTGACCGCGCTCGTCAACTCCATCATTATGCCCCTCCTCTCCATCCTGACCGGCAGCGTGAACTTCGAGTCCATGAAGTGGGTCATCGGTGACAAGATCACCATCGACGCCGAGACCGGCATCGAGACCGTTGTCAAGAACGGAACCGAGATCCCCTACGGCGCTTTCCTGCAGGCGATCTTCGTATTCCTCGCTACCGCCATCTGCCTGTTCTTCGTGGTAAAGGGTCTTAACAAACTCACCAACATGAAGAAGAAGGACGAACCCGCTCCCGCTCCCAAGGAAGAGCCCCGTCTGTGCCCCTTCTGCAAGCAGGAGATCCACAAGGATGCCACCCGCTGCCCCCATTGCACCAGCGACCTGACCGGCATCGACAAGTAATCGGACTTCTCATAGGCGGTATGGCGAGAGCCATGCCGCTTTTCTTATTATTTGCACTTTACGCGCAGTGTATTTTGTGCTATAATAAAGTGACTAACCATACGGAGGACCCCCGTGGAGAATTATACGGATACCCGGATCCCCGAGCGCAGGGATCTGAAACCCATATTCAAGATACTCATCGGCGTCGCCGCCGGTTTGCTGGTCAGCGGCGGATTCTTTATTGTACCCGTACTGGGTTTGCTTTCCGGGCTGTTTTTGTTGGCTGCCCTGCTGACCGGGCTTGTCGCCTTCGGATTCGGCGATGTTTTGGCGGCAGGATGTTTCATGCTGGCCAATGAGATAACGGCGCTGATCACAATGGGACCTGTCGGCGCGGCTCTGTACCTGCTGGCGGTCAATCTCCCCTGCGCGTTCATTGTCTCAAACATTCAGCGGGGAAAGCCTTTTTTCAAAACGCTGACAGGCGGGCTTGCCGCCCAGGCTCTGGGGCTTGTTGCCGCGGTCGGTTTCCTTGCGCTCGTCTACGGTACGAACCTCGGAGATCTCGCCGCAAAATTGACGGATGAGTTGTTCCTTTCCCTGACGCCCGAAATGCGCGATTCCCTCGCAAAACTCCTGTCCACCATGTACGGTGCGATGGGCAACGCGTTCACCGCGACCGAAACAGATGAGATTTTGAAAGCATACAGCGAAATCACAGGCGAAACGGTGAAGATGGGAGCCACCATATTCATTGTGCTCCTGAGCGCCGTAAACGCGCTGCCCGGCGTGCTTTCCGCCTGCTATATCCGCACCCGCCGCAAAATCGAAGGCGCCGACTACGAACCCGTTTCGGCATGGCGCATGCCCATCAAGGTGACTGCGGGGCTTCTCGTGTTCATGATTCTGGGATTCATCCTTTCCCGCGTCAATGTAAGCGGCGAAATGGTGCTGCTCACCGCAGCAGCCGCCGCCATCGTCGCCTGCGACATCCAGTTTCTCGCGTCCTGCTATGACAGACTGAGCATGACTCCCATGCGCACG
The DNA here is from genome assembly GCA_045598325.1 of Clostridia bacterium. Classification (GTDB taxonomy): domain Bacteria; phylum Bacillota; class Clostridia; order Christensenellales; family Aristaeellaceae; genus RUG14130. The sequence continues at coordinate 7,365 of JAZLLT010000017.1, forward strand.
GGCGGCAAGATCACATTCCTGATCATCGGTTTCCTGTTCGCAGGTACGCTCGTCATCCTCTACGGCGCGATGAGCATGCTGTTCGGCAGTCACGGTCTGACCGCCGAAATCAAAAAAGCAAGAGAAAATAAAGACAAAGAATAGTATCCGGGAGGTACCTAAAATGAAAGTACTGCTGCTCAAAGATATCAAGGGAAGCGGAAAGAAAGATGACATCATCGAAGTGAGCGAAGGCTTCGCCCGCAACTACCTGCTCCCCCGCAAACTTGCCAAGGAAGCCGATGCGGAGACCCTCAATTCCGTACAGCGCGCCAAGGACGCGCAGGCGCACCGCGAAGAAGTGAAGAAGCAGGAAGCCGAGCAGAAGAGCCGCGAACTCAAGGGCAAGGTCATTCAGCTTCAGGCACGCGGAAGCGAAAACGGCAAACTGTTCGGTTCCGTCACCGCTGACATGATCGCCGACGCGCTCAAAGCCCAGCACGGCGTGGAAATCGACAAGCGCAAGATCGAGCAGGAAGAGCCCATCCGCGCCGCCGGCCAGTCCTTTGTCACCGTGAAACTCTGGGCGGGCATCAGCGTCCGCATGATCGTCAACACCACCATCGTCACCAAATAAGGGGTATTTATGGAACAGGGTTATAACGCGCTTCCGCACAATCCGGACGCCGAGCGCGGCGTCCTCGGGCGTATGATGAAAAGTCAGGAAGCCGTCATCGAAGCACAGGAAACGCTGAGAGAAGAAGACTTCTACGATCCCGCCTGCCGCGAGATCTATTCCGCCATGCTCGCGGTGTCAAGCAAGTCCAAGGCCATCAATGTGATCACGGTCTCGGAAGAACTGACACGCCGCGGGAAACTGGAGGCTCTCGGCGGAACGCCTTTCCTCGTGGAACTGTTCCGTTCCGTTCCCGCGCAGAGCGATGTGAAGACCCTCGTTTCCAGCATCGAAGATCACTCCACCCTGCGCAAACTGATCCGCGCCGGAGAAACCATCGTCAAAGACTGCTATGCCGGCGAAAAGGAGACCGCCGATCTGCTGGCAGAAGCCGAAAAATCCGTCTACGACATCACCATGCGCAAGGGCGGCGAAGCGCTCACCCACATTCAGCAGGTCCTGGTCGACACTTATACGGTGATCGAGCGCCTTGCCAAGAACAAGGGCAAGATCGAAGGTGTCCCAGCGGGCTACAGGAAACTTGATGAAGCGACCACCGGCTTCCACGGCGGCGAACTTGTTCTGATCGCGGCGCGCCCCTCCATGGGGAAAACCGCCTTCGGCATGAACATTATCGAAAACGCCGCCATCCGCGCCCACAAGAAGGCTGCCGTATTCTCTCTGGAAATGCCTGCCTCGCAACTGGTGCTGCGTATGTTCTGTACCGAAGCCAAGGTGGAACTGCAAAAAATCAGAAGCGGGCGCCTTGATGTAGAGGAATGGACGCGGTTGGGCGATGCCATGAGCGTCATCGCCGAAAGCGAAATCTATATCGATGACACCAGCGGATTGACCGTTCCCGAGATCCGCTCCAAGGCGCGCCGTCTGCAAATCGAAAAAGGACTCGATGTCATACTCATCGACTACCTGCAGCTCATCTCCGGTACGGGCAAGTTCGGTTCCCATCAGGAAGAAGTCGCCGGCATTTCCCGCGACCTCAAAGCCATGGCAAAGGAACTGAATGTTCCCGTCATCGCCTTGTCCCAGTTGTCCCGCGCCAACTCCAGCCGCGGCGATCATCGCCCCGTCCTCACCGATATCCGTGACTCGGGCGCCATTGAGCAGGACGCCGATGTGGTCATGTTCATTCACCGCGAAGAGTATTACAGCCACAAACCCGAAGACGCGGGCAAAGCTGAGATCCTCATCAGAAAACAGAGAAACGGTTCCCTCGCCGATATCGATCTGGGATTCAAGGGCGAATACACCTGGTTCATGGATCTGGACCCGCAGGCGAAAGAAGTGGAATAAACAAAAGACGCAGTCATATGACTGCGCCTTTCCTTATGAAAAACGCAGCCTTGCGGCTGCGTTTTTGCTTGTCCGTCTATGTATGAATTACTGGCGCTTGGCGGCGAAGCACTCACTGCAATAGATGGGACGATCGGACTTCGGGATGAAGGGCACGCGGGTGGGCTTGCCGCACTCTGCGCACACA
>JAZLLT010000018.1:0-6216 GCA_045598325.1 Clostridia bacterium
GCCAAATGGAGATATCCTTCTTTCGGGTAGCGGGACAGTTGCATCCGTTTTCCGTTCATGTACAGTTCGCGATTGATGCCGGGCACATGGGAATCATACATTCCCCAGGAGCCGTGACTGCCGACGGGAAACAGCATCCCCGCATCGGGGATCAGCGCGGGATCGAGACGGCAGGAGTATACTTTCCCGTCTGCAGTATCAAAACGGGCAGGGTCGAGCCGCACGGACGCGTTCAGAATGACTTCGCCGTCTCCGAATGGACGGAATGTGACGGGAGCGTTTTCCGTTCCGCTGCACTCCTTTCCGAAAGTCAGTTCCTGTGCCGTATAAGTGCCCTTCATCACGGCAACCGTTACGGGCGTCTCCCTGCTATCTCTTTCCGAGACGGCGCGGACAGCCCGTCCAAGCGTGGCAAAAGGATGCCCGATGCTTCCGTCATATTCGTCGCTGCCGTCAACGGACACGAAGATGTCGCCACTTCCGTCATAGGAAGGACGCCCCGAAAAACGGGACAGGTCCTTCGTGAAGGCAAAGAGATCCTCTTCCGGTACAGACTTGGATAGTTGATTGTTGGAATAGGCGTGATCTCCCGTTACCTCGCGGATGAGGGAAAGATAAGGCGGGAAGGGTAACTCAGTGCTTTCGCTTTCCTGCTCGATTTCCAGCACCGCCTGATGCTTCCAGAAAGGATAGATGTCGATTTCGGCAGTATGCCCGCAAAAAGGAATCGCCCAGCGTGTTTTCACGATGGGCTTTTTGCTCTCGTCCGCTCTTTGCAGGAGAAACGCATATTCGTTCTCGGTAATTTCGCTTTCATCCTCGAAAGCGCTCATGGCGCTCAGGCGCTTCTTTCGCGTGTGATAATAGGCCACATGCGTTCCGAAATCACGCCTGCGCACCCGCTCGACCATGCCGTCCGTATTGACAAGATAAGTCTGAACGATCTCCGACCGCACGGCACCGTCGAGTTCATACAGCATGTTCTCATCGGGCTTTTCAATGAGAAATTTGCGCTCAATCTCTGTACTCATCTTCATCACGGAAACTTTCTTTGATGTCGGAAACATATTTGAGCGCGGTTTGTTTCAGGTCATCCTTGCTGACCACGGTGTTCGTGCCGAGACACTGTTTGCATCTCTGACCGCATTCAGGGCATACGCAGCCCAGTTGAAAACTTTCACTGTGCACCATGTAAGTGCCGCAATTTTGACAGGAACATCTCATAATGCTCACCTCTTCATTGAAACAATGATCAAATCGCTTTCGCCGCTTGCGATGAAGGACCTGGGATACTGACTGACATTTCCCCAGAAGATGCCGTCTCCGTAGGTTTGACGGAAGGAGGAAATCAGATACTGTGTCCGCCAGGGGAGGAAGGAGGCGAGTTCGCCTGCGGTCACGCTGCTGTCGGAGTTGGCGTCTGCCAGCATGCTCATGGGTCCGCCCGACACCATGTTCCAGCCGATACTCTGGTTGAAAGCGCGGGTGAAGAAATCGTAGGACAGGGTGGGGTCGTCTACATTATAGAAACTGCTGCTGCTATCGGTTGTGGAGCAGATGACGGACAGATGGCCCTGCCCGCGGGAAGTCGTATAGGAACCGCCGCTGTTCATCACGGTCTGCAGATTCGCGGTTCTGAAAATCTCGCCGCTGTTGCAGGAGCAGATGACCAGCACCACATGTCCGGGGATCTGCGTGACGGCGGTGATGAGCGCGGTGCCCTTGATGATGCTGCCGGAGGTGGTGCTCATGTAGTATCCGTCCGTCTTGTTGTAGTGTCCGTGCGCCAGCAGGTACAACACGGTCACATCGTCTTCGTCCGCGGTTTTTGCCAGATGCTCGATGGCACTCTGCACGGTCTCGCGGGCGGGACTCGCGCCGAGATAGATCGTTTCGTACTGCTCGCCGTTAACGGAGGAACAGGCGAGCGCGCTGCGTACGGAAGAGGTGCCGTTCACGCTGAAGGGCAGATAGGTGGAGGTGCCGGGCACAGTGAACTGACCCATGATGAGCGCGCGGTAGCGGACGGAACTGCCGCTTGCAACGGACACGGATACGGTCTGCGCCTTTTCATACGCGCCATGACCCGCGGAGACGATGATATCGCAGGCGCCTGCCGAAACCGCGGTGACGATGCCGTTCATGTCGACAGATGCCACGGACTCGTTGGTCGAAGTGAAGGTCACTTCGCCGAAAGAAGCGTTGTAAGGATAGAAGCTGAAGCCGATCTGTCTGCTTTCGCCTGCGGTCAGGCTGAGATCGGTCGTATCCAGCATGAGTTCCCGAAGCGGGATATCTTCCACATAGACCGTCAGAGTAAGCGTGATGCCGCTTCCGTCAACAGAAGTTCCCGTAATCACACAGGTGCCGCCTTCGATTGCGGTAACGGTATTGCCGCTGACGGAGCAGACAGCGCAGTCTGCACTCCAGTCAAAGCGGGAGGGGGAGGCATCGGCAGGGGTAAATTCGTATTCGATTTCGAACTGTTCTCCTGCAAATACGGTAACGGATTCATTGATGAGGGAAGCACTCTGCATCGGAACAGTCTGCACATGAACGCTGCACGCTGCACTGATGCCGGAGGGGGACAGGGCATACACCGCCGCATCGCCCGCGCCGGTCGCCAGCACGGTGCCGCCGTTCACTTCGCAGACGGAATCGTCGGAGGAAATCCACATCAGTTCCTTTTCCGAAGCGTTTGCGGGCGCCGCGGACGCGGACAGCACGGCTTCCTCACCTGGATTCAGAACGAGTGAGGTTTCGGACAGTGTGATGGATGTGATGACGATGGGGTTGACCTGCACTTCAAGAACGGTCACGGTTCCGGAGGCGGAGACCGCGAAGACCTTCGCGTTGCCGGGCGCCTTCGCGGTTACGGTCAGGTAGTGCATATCGGGCATCGACACATCGATGAGTCCGGGAGCATCGGTATAGAACGCGGAAACGGGCTTGGAAACCTGTATATTTCCCGTTTCGCCGTCGGTAAGGATAAGGTAGGAACTTGAAAGGGCGATCGTATCGCTTGCGGGTGGCACGACGGTAAACACACATTCGGTGCTGTAAGCGCCGGCGCTGACGGTCACGATCGCTTCGCCCGCGGACAGGCCTGCGACGATGCCGTCTTCCGAAACGGAAACGATGCTGCCGTCAGAGGTGCAATAGGTGATGAGGCTCTTGTCGGCGCCTTCGGGAGAAAGCCGCACGAGACTGCTCAGATCGAAATTCCTGCCGGTTCCGACGGAGATGACATCGGTAAGCAGAGAAAGACCAATTGGCTCATCGTAAACAGCGATCACCGCGTCGGCGCTCGTCCCGCTTTCTGTGCGGACGGTCACTTTGGCGCTTCCCGCATCAACTGCGCGCAGGATGCCGCTTTCGTTGACAAGCACCACAGACGGGTCATCCGACTCAAAGGACAAAACCGTGTTCACTGCGTTTGAAGGTTCATACGCGGTCACTATCTGCGCGGTTTCGCCGGCGGTCATCTTTTCGGGTACGGAAATGCTGACCGAGTCGATGCCCTGACGGACGGATACGCGTATGGAATCAGACGCGCCGCTTCCGTCTTCCGATACGGCGCTGATGAGCGCTTCGCCCGCGGAACGCGCCGTCAGGATGCCTGTCAGGCTGTCGATGTTCACAACGGATTCGTCGGAAGAAGTCCAGCAGACAAACACATTATCCGCTTCCGCGGGAGTGATTTCATAATAAAGTTGGTTCCGTGTCCCGGTCAGAAGGGAGAATGTATCAAAGGGCGCGATGATCCTCACGCTTTCCGTCTGAATGGTCACGCGCACGGGGAGAACGGTCTCCGTGCCGAAAGTGGATATAAGGATATCGGTCGTGCCCCGGTTAAGAGCGGTGACGACACCGTTTCCGTCTACAGACGCAACAGAAGAATCGGAAGAAGTAAATGTGATCACGCCGTCGCCGCTGCCCTCCGGCACGACCACGGGCAGGATGGTATAAGTTTCGCCGACGGGCAGGATCAATTCCGTTTCGCCGGTCAGGATATCACTCGCTTTGTCGACGACGGTGACGGTGAAATCGGTATAGATGTCTTCACCATCGCGTTCGACGACGCAGGTGAGCGTATACTCGCCGTTTTGCAGTGCCTTGATCGCAGAACCGTTTACGGCGATGCCGCTGCTTTCACAGGTAATGGAGCGGATCGTTCCGCTTTCCGTTTCATCGACGGGGCAGAGGATGTCGCCCTTTGCCATGACAATGCGGTCGGAAATCAGACGCACCGGCTCGTAGACTTCCACTTCTCCTTCGAAGAAGAACTCGTTTTCGAATCCGCCGCCGGTTACGGTGACGGCAAAGTCATATAGCCCACCTGCGCAGGCCGTAAGGGAAACCGTATGTCCGTCTGAGGAAACCGCTTCATCAACGACAGAGCCGTCCTTCATGAGAGAAACCGTGACCTGGCTATCATAATAGGAATGATAGTCCACATACACTTCAAATCTTTTGAAAGGAGAAACGAAGGGCGGGACATCAATGAGCACATCCGTGACATCCACGGGAACGAAGGCGATGCCATTTTCAATCGCGTAGGTTTCCGCAGCGGAACCGGTGAAGGAATAGATCGTCCTGACATTGCCGGAAAAAGCATCTTCACCGATCGATGTGACGCTGGCGGGGACATAGACATCCTCAAAAGGCAAACCGTCAAAAGCGCCGTCTTCGATGACCTTGATGCCTGAAGGTACACGGAACAAAGCCCCTTCCGCGCAGGCAGTAAACAGCATGAGCGCGAGGAGCAGAGACAGCACCTTCAGAACAGTTTTCTTCATACTACACTCCGGAACCTGAGTATCACAACATACCACGATGATTATAGCACAAGTGAAATAAAAAAGCAATAATCGGAAATAATTATTTAACATCATTGCTATTGGCGTAATCAATCATCGGGGCACAAGGCAATATGAATGTCGATTTCCTATTTAATGTAAAACTTGGATAAACATTCAAATTCTATTGACAAAAATGCAGGGAAGTGGTATATTACTTGCATTATTTAGCGATGAGGGAGAATCAATTCCCGAAAAACCGTACAGAGAGCCGCCGGACGGTGCGAGGCGGACGGGGTCGGTAATTGTCTCGCTCCCGAGCAGGAAAGGCGAACGGAGTAGTCTTTCCCGGATTCCTCCGTTACAGGGTCAAGAGATACCCGTCAAGGCGGGTAATTCGGGTGGTACCGCGATCTTTCGCCCCGGCATATGTCCGGGGCTTCATTTTTTAGGAGATGCAAATGCGTAAGATCAAAATCGGAGAAGCGACTCTTTCCCTGACAAACAGCATGAGTTTCAAGGAGAAACTGGAAACCGCGCGCCTGATGGATGCACTGAACATCGACATCATCGAAATGCCGGCTCCCGTGGGCGACAAGGCGGATGAGATCCTCATCAAGACCATCGCCGCGCAGACCAAGAAATCCACTGTGTCCGTGCCCGTGACGGGAGACAATCTCGATTTGGCATGGACCTGCGTAAAGGACGCTGCTCATCCCAGGCTGAATGTGAAACTGCCCGTCTCCGTTCCGCAGATGGAATATTACGAGCATCTGAAAGCGCCCAAGATGCTGGAAAAGATCACCGCCGTCGTGACAAAAGCAAAGTCCCTGTGCGATGATATCGAATTTACCGCTCTTGACGCGGGCCGCGCCGAAAGTGAGTTCCTGATTTCCGCCGTGAACGCCGCAGTTTCCGTCGGTGCGAAAACCGTCACTCTGTCCGATGAAGAAGGCACGATGCTGCCCTGCGAATCCGGCACCTTCATCGCAAATATCGTCGAAAAAGGCAGCCTCGGCGACGCCGCGATCGGAATCCGCGTGTGTGATACCTTCTCCATGGCGGAAGCCTGCGCCTTTGAGGCGGTCAGAAGCGGCGCGAGTCTTGTCTACACCGCGAGCAAAGCGGGAGAACTTCCGTCCCTGTGCACATTTGCACGCGTTATGAGCGCGAAGGGCGAAGCCATCGGCACTTTCTGCGACATCGACTCCACCGCGCTCATCCGTTCGGTCGAAGCGATCACTTCCTTCGGACGCATGCACAGCGTTTCCGATGCCGCGCAAAGCCGTACCGCGTCCGCTGCGCCTGCGACCATTGATTTTTCCACCGACATTCAGACGGTCAGTGCCGCCGCCACGCAGCTGGGTTACGCGCTCTCCGAAGAGGACCTTGCGAAGGTCTACGAAAATGTGCGCGC
>JAZLLT010000019.1:0-84045 GCA_045598325.1 Clostridia bacterium
GGTCGCGGTGGAGGACGGCGGAAAAGAATATCCCACCAGGAAACTGTAAGCACTGCAAAACCGCCGCGGGATGGTCCCGCCTCGGTTTTGCTATGATATTCAGCGGTACAGACCTGCCGGTTGCATCACTCTGCGCAGTCCGTAGATCTGCTTCTGCATCACGATTTCGGGCATCTTTCCGCTCATGCCCTTATCCAGGATCAGCATGAGTTCGCCCGCCGCGGTCCTCAAAGCGGACAGCACGGTGCCGTGTCCGTAGTTTCTGCCGCCTTTGTCGTAAAAGACGGTGGATCCGGTCAGGTTTCCAGTCAGGTCCTCGTTTTCATTCAGCATCATTTCTCTTCTCATCTTCTCAGTCGTCATGGTTTTTTGCTCCTTTTTGTTTTCTCGCAGATAGATACGAAGCGGCGGCGGGAATGGCTAATGGGATTTTGCAATTCTTTAACTTGACAAATTGCCTTGAAAGCAGTATCATACACAAGGTTAGAAAACATCTGTGCCATAGACAGCGAGTGCGAAAGCGTAAATCCTTCCGGATGCTCGCCGAGGTGCGGGAGAAGATAGTTTACTGTCGTCCCTGCATCTGTGTGCAGGGCGTTTTTAATACCGTCGCCCCCGAGCCGCAAGGCGCAAGGGTAGAGTTGGACGGAATGTGAGGTGTTAAACTAATGTCCGAAGAAAAGAAGATGTCTCAGGCAAGACTTCAGAAGGAAAACATCGTTGCCGAACTGAAGGAGAAGTTCGCGAAGGCTTCTACCGTCGTTCTGGTCGATTTCCGCGGTCTGACCGTTGAGGAAGACACCGCTCTGCGTGTGGAATTCCGCAAGGCCGGCGTTGAATACGCGGTTATCAAGAACAGCATGATTTCCCTGGCTACCAAGGATGCTCCCTACGGTGAGCAGCTGAAGGCCTCCCTGGAAGGACCCACCGCCGTTGCTTTCGGTTACGAAGACATGATCGCTCCCGCGAAGATCGCGGTCGAGTACGGCAAGAAGATCAAGAAACTGGCCATCAAAGCCGGTGCTTGTGACGGTTCTTACCTGGATGCGAAGGGTGTTGAAGCCCTGGCTACCCTGCCCAGCAAGGAAGTCCTTATCGCCCGTCTCATGGGCAGCATGATGAGTGCTGTGTCCGGATTCGCCCGCGTGGTCGATGCATACCGCAAGAAACTGGCCGGCGAAGAATAATCAACAACTTACAATCAACAATTTATGGAGGAACATATAATGAACGCTCAGGAAATCATCTCTGCTGTAGAGTCTATGACTATTCTTGAACTGGCTGACCTCGTGAAGGCCATGGAAGAGAAGTTCGGCGTATCCGCCGCCGCCCCCGTCGCAGTTGCCGCCGGCCCCGCTGCCGCTGCTCCTGCTGAGGAAGAGAAGACCGAGTTCGATGTCGTGCTGAAGGATGTCGGCCCCGAGAAGATCAAGGTCATCAAGGTTGTCCGCGAAGTGTGCCCCGAACTGGGCCCCAAGGAAGCCAAGGCTGTTGTCGACGAAGCTCCCAAGACCCTCAAAGAGAATGTCGCCAAGGACGCCGCCGAAGAGATCAAGAAGAAGTTCGCCGAAGTCGGCGCTACCATCGAGATCAAGTAAGGAACGCCTTGAAAATGGAGTCGTCTGCGGACGGCTCCATTTTTCAAAACTCGTTCGAAATAAACAGGAGATTTCTTTCGAACGGAGCGCTTGGAATAAATCAAAGATTTCTTCCAAGCGTGTTTGCAGTTTTTGCTAAAAATCCTGCGGGATTTTTCGGGCGCAAAAACTGAAAGGAATGAAATTTTGACTCCGGGTCGGCAGGCTCGCCTACGCAAAACTTCTCCTCGGGCGGACAAAGTTCGCCCTGCGGAATGTTGCTCAGAGGGCTGCGGCCCTCCGAACCTCCTGGCTTCTCCTGCAGGGGGAAGTTCCGCCGTTAGGCGGTGATGAGGGCCCGGCAGCCAAGCCGCACCTCCCGTAGGGCGGGGGCTTGCTCCTGCCGCCTCTCCTTATTAAATGTGTACCTTTGGAGTTTGCTATGCAGGATAATGTGACTACGGTTTCCGAACTCAAAGAAGCCATCGTGGAATTGTGCCGCAAAAAGGGCTGGGGCGGCGAAGATGCCGTTCAGAATCCCCAGCATGTCGCCATGGCGATGACCGTGGAGATGAGCGAGCTGCTGGAGAATTTCCAGTGGCTCACGCCCGACAAGGTGCAGGACATGCTGGACGGGAAAGACCCGGAGCGGGTGCAGCGCATCGGTGAGGAATTCGCGGATGTATGCATGTACGGACTGCAGCTTATGCGCGCGCTCAACATCGATGTGAGCCATGAGATCGAGCGCAAGATCCAAATCGTTCTGGGACGCCCCGCCGGTGTCCGCGGACGGGACATCCATAACTGAGGTGATACTATGAACAAGACCGCGAAGATCATTGTCTTTTCCATCCTGACCGCCCTGTATCTGGCGGCGCTCGTCACGCTGTTCATCGACTTCGAACTGGGACTGGTGCTGTGGGGCATCGCCTTTGTGCCGAGCCTCATCGTGTTCCTGTATTCGAAACACCGCGAAAGCCTGAAGCAGACGGAAGAAGCGGAAGCGCTCAAAGAGCAGGAAGAAGAAAAGCAGTAAAGAAGATCCGGCAAAAGCCGGATCTTTTCGTTTGTTTCGGGATATCTTTGCCGGACGCTGTTATGAAAGACGGGGATGACGGCTCCCTTCGCATATATACAAAAGACCCTCCCTCTCACGAGAGAAGGACTTCTCTGTTATTCCAGCCCGATCTCCTTTGCGAAATACCTGCCCGTGGCGGCGATGAGTTTGTACGCCTCGGGCCGTACCTCCTTGGGGAACATGTGGTTGACCGTGGATGCCTCGAAGTTGATGGCGCCCTTGTAGCCGATGGCCTTGAGCCCCTTGACGAAGCGGGCAAAGTCCAGCGTGCCCATGTAGGCGGGGATGTGGCGGTCGCCCATGCCGTCGTTGTCGTGGATGTGCAGGCACTCCACCACATCGCCCAGCCGCACGAGGTCGCTGTACACATCGTGACCCACCAGATAGGCGTGGCCGGTGTCATAGCAGAAACCGAAGCGGTGCTCGCCCGCGATGGTGTTGAGCTCCTCCACATACGCGACCGCCTCATTGGGGTCGGCGCAGCAGGCTTCGTAGATGCGGGCGCGGGAAGTGAACATGTTTTCCAGACAGACGATGACATCCGCTTTTCTCGCTTCACCGATGAGGGAGGAGTAGAAGGCGATGTTCTTTTCCCATTCCTCGTCGGCTTCCCAGCGCTTGTCGTAGGACGCGAACATGGGATGGACCACGATGTAGTGGCTGCCGAAGTATTTGCACAGGCGGATCGCCGTGACGGTCACATCCTTTGCCATGTGCTCCGTCATCTCGGGATAACCCTCCACATATGCGGGGAAGGGGGCGTGGAGCTGCTGGAACGCGATGCCGTATTTGTCCGCCGCTTCCTTGTAGGGGCGGAAGAATGCGATGATCTCGTCCCAACTCTTCTCAAACAGACCGTCCTTGCTGCCGCGCGCGACCGCCCAGGGATTATAGAAATTGTCCAGACCGAAATCCACGGCGTTGAGCCCGCAGTCGTGATACATTTTGAACACTTCTTCCGGGGTGTCGGTGGTGAAAATATTGCCGATGGAAAGTCCGATATATGCCATGAAATGTAACCTCCGTTTTTTCCCCCATTTTACCACGGAAGTACGGTTTTTTCAATCGCAATAAAGTCGCAAAACAAAATTAGCGGATTATTTGTTGCAATTCTTCATCCGATATGATAAAATGTAGTATCTTTGAAAGAATTGCACGCTCCCGGAAAACGGAAGGGGTTCTATATTATGTTGATCGGTTTTTACAATTACACCGTTGTGCTGACCTATGTGGGTCTGGGCTCCGCGGTGTTCGGCATGCTCAAAGCGATGGAGCGGGATTACAGAGCCGCCGTCCTTTGCCTGCTCATCTGCGGTCTGTGCGACATGTTTGACGGCAAGATCGCTCGCACGGCAAAAAACCGCACCCATGACGAAAAGAGTTTCGGCATGCAGATCGATTCCCTCTGCGATGTGATCTGCTTCGGCGTGTTCCCGGCGGTGCTGGGCTACAGCCTCTGTCCCACGAACATCTACACGGTCCTGTGCATGATCCTGTTCGTGCTGGCGGCGGTGATCCGGCTCGCGTATTTCAATGTGCTGGAAATCAACCGCAACAGCGATGAGCACCTCGATCACTACGAGGGTCTGCCCGTCACTTCCTCTGCGCTCATCATGCCGGTCGTCGCCCTCATTACGGCGCTGGACCGCGTGAGCTGGGCGTATCTGTATCCCACGGTGCTGGCAATGGTGGGCATCCTGTTCATCAGTCCCCTGAAGGTCAAAAAGCCCTACCGTGTGGGCATCATCGTGCTGGCAGTGGTCGGCGCGCTGGTCTTCTTCCTGGCGGTCCGCTACGGCGGCTCCATCACTTGCCTCAAGGACTTCGCATCGGGTGCGAACAATGTTTGAGAATCTGTACAAAACGGCAATCGGACGGGCGGCGGCAAGGGTCTTTGCCTCGCCTGTTCTTTCTGTTGCGGCGGGGAGATTTCTGGACAGCCGCCTTTCGAGGGCACTCATCAAACCTTTTGCCCGCAATAACGCCATCGATCTGACGCAGGCGCGGGACACGGAGTTTGCCTCCTTCAACGCCTTCTTCACCCGCCGCCTCAAGGACGGCGCCCGTCCCGTGGATCCGGCGGAGGACGCTCTCGTGAGCCCCTGCGACGGCCTGCTGACCGTCGTGCCCGTGACGCGGGACGGCTTCCTCACGGTGAAGGGCACGCCTTACACCGTTTCGGAACTGCTGGACAACCGGGAGACCGCGGAAAAGTATGTGGGCGGCACCTGCCTCATCTTCCGCCTGACGCCTGCCCATTACCACCGCTACTGCTTTCCCTGCGCGGGGACTGCGGGCGGGAGCAGACACATAGGTGGCATCTACCACACCGTGCGCCCCGTGGCGCTTACCTATACGCCCGTATTCAAGACCAATACCCGCGAATGGACGGTCCTGCACACCGCCTTCGGCGACCTCATCCAGATGGAAGTGGGCGCGCTGCTCGTGGGCCGCATCGTGAACGATGTGAAGGAAGGCACCTTCACGAAAGGCATGGAAAAAGGCCGCTTCGAATTCGGCGGCTCCACCATCATCCTGCTGCTCCCCCCCGGCAGCGCGGAGATCGCCCCCTATTATGCCGCCGCGGATGACGAAATCGAGGTCCGTCAGGGCGAGAGACTGAACAAATGAAGAAAATCATTGACCGCATCAAAAGCATCCCGTCTTACGGGAAAATATATGTGCTCATCTCTCTGGTGAGCCACTTTGCCGTGTATTACCTGCCCCTCATTTTCGGGCGGGACACCGTGCGCACCCTCTCTTCGGCGTTCGATTCGGCTACGCCCCTCATCCCCGCTTTTGTCTACATCTATGTGGCGGCGTTCCCTTTCTGGGTCATGAGTTACATCCATATCTATTCCAAGGACCGCCGCACGGCGCGCAGGATGCTTTTTGCGGATCTGTTCTGCAAGGTCGTCGCCACGCTCTGCTACTGCCTGTATCCCTGCACGCTCGTGCAGCCCCTTCCCGAACAGATCACGGGCATCGGCGCGTGGGCGCTCAAAATCGTCTACTACTTCGATAAGCCCACGAACCTCCTGCCCAGCATGCACTGCTTCGTCTCCTGGCTGTGCGCGCGTCCGCTCATGAGCCGACAGACAAAAGAAAGCAAAAAGAACATCATCTGCAGCACCGTCTTCGCCATCCTCATTTTCGCAAGCACGGTCTTTACCAAGCAGCATGTGATCCTTGATGTCATCACGGGCTTTGCCGTGGCGGAGATCGGTTGGCTCATTTCGCATTTTGCAATCAAAATAGATTCGTAAAAACGCATAAGGAAAAGCACCCGTGCAGGGTGCTTTTCCTTTATTCTTCTTTCATCACGATCACCGCTTTGCCCTGTTTTCCTTTTTCCGCTTTCAGGAGCAGGCGGTATAGGGTTTTGCGCTGCCATTTCATTTGCAGACTTTCATCCGTCAGGGGGACGGGCTCGGTTTCGGCGGCGAGGGTGGTTCTGTCGAAGATGATGCGGAGAGAGGCGGCGTCGCCCTTCAGGAGGAAGCCGTCTTCCGTTTCGACGGGCTTTACTGCGCAGAGGACGGGGAGCACCGTTTCGCCCCCGGTTTCGTATGTCCAGGCGTCCTTTACGGTGACGGTCTTCTGCGCTCTGTCCGCGGTGACGAGACGCTTGTAGGAAACGATGCCCGCTTCCTTTCCGTACGCGCCTGCGATGTCCGTTCCGCAGGAGGCGGTGTTTCCGTCATCGGTAAAGGCGAAGCTCTCCGCGCGGAACTCCCGCCCGGGCTGCTGGTCGCAGCCGTTCAGGATGACGGTATTGTGGAAGCCGCTCTGCATGGTCCAGATGGTGTAGCGCTTGTCGCTGAAGGTCTCCTTGCGGTAGGTGCCCACGCCCGCGTCGCAGACGAGGGGCTCGCCGTCCAGCCAGATGCAGTAGGAGCCGATGTCGTTGTGGTTATGGCTCTCCCGGTTGTGCCCGCCTTTCATGGCGAGGAAGAAGCCGCTGCCGTCCGCTTTTTCGCGGACGGTCGCCACCTGCGTGCCGGGGAAGGCGTGGGAGAGAGGCAGTCCGGGCGCAGGGGCGTCTTCGCGGCTGCCCCGGTAGGAGAGGATATTGGAAAAGCGGCGGAAGAGGCCGTCATACAGGGCTGTGTAGGGGACGGCGGCGTAGCCCTTCGCGCTCATGTAGTCCGCGAAGGAGGAAAGGGCGGGGATGCCCATTTTCTCCGCGGCGCGGGAGAGCACCATGGTCTCGGGCCGCACATCTGGGGCGCAGTCGGCGAAGTTCACGAACTTCGTGCCGCCCACCCATACATACATAATATAGGAAGACATGGCACGGATGAGGGGTTCGTCATACAGATCGACTTTTCCGCCGCTGGCCAGATACAGTTCCTCGAGGGTGTCCAGCACGGAGGCACCCGCCTTGTCGAAATAGGAAGGACCTTCGTCGCAGCAGCCGTCTTCCGAGTAGCCGTCCAGGAAACGGTCCACGGAATACGCCGTGCCGCGGATGATCTCGTCCCGCAGGGGGATGTCACCGCAGGCAAGCAGCGTGGACATGAGGACATTGCTGCAGATCCACGGCGTCCAGTTGTTGAGCACCTGACCCTTGTTGTTTCCGCGCCAGCCCATTTCCGGATGGTCGCGGAAGGGGACAAAGATGCGGCCGGTCAGTTCCTTTTGTACGCGGGCGCGGATGACGGGGGTGATTTTGTCAAGACGGCTGCCCAGCAGATACAGACACCACGCGAGCAGGGAGCCCGTCTCCGCGGAGAACAGGTCGATGTAACTGCGGCACACTTCCTCGTCCGGCAGGTACATGTCCCTGCCGGTACCCGTGTTGTGGATGTGGGCGGGGATGATCCAGGTGGTTTCCTCGCAGATCGCCCAGATGTAGTCCACGATTTTGTCAAGATAAGTGCCCTTGTCTGTCAGGCACTCGGCGGTCACCAGCCCCACGAGGGTGTTGCGCCGCTCGAAGTAGTTTTTCTGAAAACGGGTGCGGTCGCCGTTCAGCGCGAACTGCGCGTAGAGGCTCGCGGGCAGGGGAGAGGGCTCGCTTTCCGTGAGCAGGCGGTGCATCCCCAGATAGTACGCCTTCACTTCGGGATGGACTTGTTCCCATTTTTCGCGGTCGTCGATGGCGGGGAACGCAGAAAAAGCGGAGCCGAAACGCCCCGCTTTCAGCGCTTCCGATACTTTTTCAAGCAGCATGGAAGCACTCCTTTACCGTTTGTTGATGAGATTGAAATTCTTGCAGAGGGTCAGCGGCACCCAGAACGCCGCGTAGGAAGTGTTGTAGCCGGTGATGACGCCCGCTTCATTGCGGACGGGATAGGTGATTGCGCTTTCGGGCAGCACTTCGCGCACGAAGGGCGCCACGCGCTCGTCCGCGCTCTCGCTGTGGCAGTCAAAAATCAGCACCTGCTTTTCGCCGCCGACCTCGCGGAAATCGACCACCGAGGTGATGTGCCCGATGCGCAGGTTACACATGGCGCAGCCGCCGCCGGTCAGGGTTTCCCACAGGGCATCGAGGTCATTGGAAAGATCCGCGGGAGTGTAGTCGAAGCCGTATTCTGCGCACAGCCCGTTGTCATATACGCCTTTGAGCAGCATGGGGCGGTTCGTGCCGCTTTCGTCCCGTCCGCCCACCTTGCAGGAGAAATCCGCCAGATCTTCGGGGGTGACGACCTTGCCGCTCATCACTTCAATGAGTTCGGAAAGGGAGAAAATGCCACAGCCGGAGGAGGACAGGCAGCGGTCGGAGTCCTCTCCGAAGGGGTAGGGATGGGTGAAGCGCCTGTTGCGCTGATTGTATACGGTGATCACTCTGTCTTTGAAGGGCACCGCCACGGTGAGACCCGTTTCGGGGTCGTTGCGCTTGCGAATCTCGTCGAGGTAAGCCACGCGCCGCTCGTGCCGTCCGCCCATGAAGGACTCGGTCAGGAACGCGTCCGCCAGCTGATAGGCGAGACCTTCGCCCACCACGAGCGCACCCAGCGCAAGCACATTGGCGTTGTTGTGCATGCGGACATAGCGGGCGGTGTAGATGTCGCTGCAGCAGGCAGCGCGGATGCCGGAGACAGCGGAAGCCGCCAGAGAAATGCCGAAGCCGGTGCCGCAGACCACGATGCCGAATTCCGCTTTCCCGCTTGCCACGGCGCGGCCTACCTTCTCGCCGTAGACGGGATATTCCGCCTTTTCGGACGAATAGGTGCCCTCGTCGATGACCTCGTATCCGTTCTCGGTCAGATGCGCGGCAATCTTGTTTTTGAGTTCAAATCCTCTGTGGTCGCTGCCGACTGCTACTTTCATAAGCCACCTCCGCGGTTGATGCGCCTATTATAGCCGAAACCTTGTTACAAATCAACTGCCGCCTTTATCCGTCCTGCACAAAAATGACGGAAAAATTGCAAAAATAAACTTTTACGCAAGTACTGCCCCGTACAGGCAAAGCGGACGAAAACGGGGGAAAGAGGGGAAACAGGTCGGAAAACGGTTAATATGCAGTTAAATTTTTAAAATCCGGCGGATATGACCCTTGACATCCTTGACGGCTTTGATTATAATCAAAAATTGCACTAATATGGCGACAAAGGCGGTTTTGCATACCGCACTCAAAAATGAATGGCGCGGAAACGCGAAAAATTCGTTTTTTGAGATGAGATTTAGCGTAGAATTTACGCGCTCATTTGTCACCGTCCCCGTTAAAAAACACTTGTTAGGAGTGAAGGCAATATGGTCCATCCGGTCAAGCAGGGCAAACGCACGAGAATGAGTTTCGCCCGGGTAGAAGAAGCGCTCGCCGTTCCGGATCTTATCGAGGTCCAGAAGAATTCTTATCAGTCCTTCCTGCGTGAAGGTCTGAAGGAAGCGCTCGCAGATGTGTCTCCCATCACCGACTACACCAACAACATCAAACTGGAGTTCGTGGATTACACGCTGGACGAAGTTCCCAAGAATTCCGTCGAGAAATGCAAGATCCGCGACTCGACCTATGCCACCCAGCTGAAGGTGCGCGTGCGCCTGACCGTCAATGAGACGGGCGAGATCAAGGAATCCGATGTCTACATGGGCGATTTCCCCGTGATGACCGACTACGGTACCTTCATCATCAACGGCGCCGAGCGCGTCATCGTTTCCCAGTTGGTCCGCTCTCCGGGCGTCTACTTCGCCCGCGCCATCGACAAGAGCGGCGCCTATCTGTACTCCTCCCAGATCATCCCCAACCGCGGCGCCTGGATCGAGTATGACACCGATTCCAACAATGTGGTTTTCGCCCGCGTGGACCGCGCCCGCAAAATCCCCGCCACCGTGCTTCTGCGCGCGATGGGCGTGGAGAGCGACAGCGACATCTACGAACTGCTGGGCAACGATGAGCGCGTCACCGCCACCATCGTGAAGGATTCCGCTGAGGACAACGCCGCTTCCGGTCTCACCCGCCGCGAGCAGGCCCTCATCGAAATCTACACCAAACTGCGTCCCGGCGAGCCCCCGTCGGTCGAGAGCGCCACTTCTCTGGTCGAAGGCATGTTCTTCGATCCCAAGCGGTATGACCTCGCCCATGTGGGCCGCTACAAGTTCAACAAGAAACTGGCTCTCGCCCGCCGCATCGCGGGTCTGGAAGTCGCGGAAGCCGTCGTCAATCCCTTTACCGGCGAAGTGCTGGCGGAGGAGGGCACTGTGCTTTCTCCCGAACTCTCCGAGCGCATCCAGAACGCCGGCGTCAACGAAGTCCGCGTCCTCGTGGACGGCCACTCCTATAAGGTAGTGGGCAACAACGCCGTGTTCCTCGACAAGTTCCTTGCCGAGAACGAGCCCGAACTGAGCGAAGTGTTCGCCCGGGGCGGCTACAAGCCCCGTGAGCGTGTGAACCTGACCGTGCTGCTCGGCATCATCGAAAAGGTGAAGGAAGACGGTATCGACTTCATTTCCGCCCTGAACGATGCCAACAACGATCTGGTCTGCCGCCACATCCTCAAAGACGACATCATCTCCTCCGTGAACTACCAGTACGGTCTGTTCTACGGCATCGGCGAGATCGATGATACCGACCATCTGGGCAACCGCCGCCTGCGCAGCGTGGGCGAACTGCTCCAGAACCAGATGCGCGTGGGCCTCGCCCGCCTGGAGCGCACCATCCGCGAGCGCATGAGCACTCAGGATCTGTCCTCCGTGCGTCCGCAGGACCTCATCAACATCCGCCCCGTGACTGCGGTCATCAAGGAGTTCTTCGGATCCTCCCAGCTGTCCCAGTTCATGGACCAGCCCAACCCCCTTGCGGAACTGACCCACAAGCGCCGTCTGTCCGCTCTGGGCCCCGGCGGACTCAACCGCGACCGCGCCTCCTTCGCCGTCCGAGATGTGCACTACTCCCACTACGGCCGTATCTGCCCCATCGAGACGCCTGAAGGTCCCAACATCGGTCTGATCGGTTCTCTGGCCACCTACGCCCGCATCAACGAGTACGGCTTCATCGAGGCGCCCTACCGCCGCATCGACAAGCAAACCGGCATCGTTACCGATGAAATCGAATACATGACCGCGGATGAAGAAGACCGCTATGTCATCGCCCAGGCCAACGAGCCCATCGGCGAGGATGGCCGCTTCATCCACAGCCGCATCACCGTCCGCCGCCGCGAAGACATCATCGAGATCGACCGCGAGAAGGTCGACTACATCGATGTGTCTCCCCGTCAGCTCATCTCCATCGCCACCGGTATGATCCCATTCCTTGAGAACGATGACGCTAACCGCGCGCTGATGGGCTCCAACATGCAGCGTCAGGGCGTGCCGCTCCTCAGGCCCGAAGCCCCCGTCGTGGGTACCGGCATCGAGTACAAGGCCGCCTGCGATTCCGGCGTGGTGCTCCTTTCCAAGCAGGAAGGCGTCGTCACCCGTGTGACCGCCGACGAGATCCGCGTGAAGGATGAAAACGGCGACGAATTCACCTATCATCTGTCCAAGTTCGCCCGCTCCAACCAGGGAACCTGTATCAACATGCATCCCGCAGTATCCGAGGGCGAGCAGGTCCATGTCCGCACCGTTCTGGCGGACGGTCCTTCCACCGATCAGGGCGAGATCGCGCTGGGCCGCAATGTGCTCATCGGTTTCATGACCTGGGAAGGATACAACTACGAGGACGCCGTGCTCATCAACGAGCGCCTCGTGAAGGACGATGTGTACACCTCCATCCATATCGAGGAGTACGAAAGCGAAGCCCGCGACACCAAACTGGGCTGCGAAGAAATCACCCGTGACATCCCCGGCGTAGGCGAGGATGCCCTGAAGGATCTGGACGAGCGCGGCATCATCCGCATCGGCGCCGAGGTCCGCGCCAACGATATCCTGGTCGGCAAGGTCACCCCCAAGGGCGAAACCGAACTGACCGCGGAAGAGCGTCTGCTGCGCGCCATTTTCGGCGACAAGGCCCGCGAAGTCCGCGACACCTCCCTGCGTGTGCCTCACGGCGAATTCGGTATCGTCGTGGATGTGAAGATCTTCACCCGCGAAAATCACGATGAACTGGCTCCCGGAGTCAACCGCATGGTGCGCGTCTACATTGCCCAGAAGAGAAAGATCTCCGTGGGCGACAAGATGGCGGGCCGTCACGGCAACAAGGGCGTCGTTTCCCGCATCCTGCCCGAAGCCGACATGCCCTTCCTCGCCGACGGTACTCCCCTTGATATCTGCCTGAATCCTCTGGGCGTACCTTCCCGTATGAACATCGGTCAGGTGCTGGAAGTGCACCTTGGTCTTGCCGCCCGCGCTCTGGGCTGGCATGTGGCCACCCCCGTATTCGACGGCGCGACCGATACCGATATCCACGAAGTGCTGCAGCAGGCATCTCAGGTGCCCGAAGGCCCCCTGTTCGATGAGAAGGGCCGTCCCACCATCCAGTATGACAAGATCGGCATCAACACCGAAGGCAAACTGTGGGTGTACGACGGACGCACCGGCGACCGTTTCGACAACCCTGTCACCGTCGGCTACATGTACATGCTCAAACTGCATCACCTGGTCGACGATAAGATCCATGCCCGTTCCACCGGTCCCTACTCCCTGGTTACCCAGCAGCCTCTGGGCGGCAAAGCCCAGTTCGGCGGCCAGCGCTTCGGCGAAATGGAAGTCTGGGCCCTCGAGGCTTACGGCGCCAGCCATGTGCTGCAGGAGATCCTGACCGTGAAGAGCGACGATGTCGTGGGCCGCGTCAAGACCTACGAAGCCATCGTCAAGGGCGAGAACATCCCCGAGCCCGGCGTGCCCGAATCCTTCAAGGTTCTCATCAAGGAACTGCAGAGCCTGTCTCTGGACATCAAGGTCCTTGACACCAATCAGAACGAAGTCATCCTGCGCGAACTGGAAGACGAAGACCTCGCTCCCGAAAGCGAGTTCAAGAAGGAACTCACCGCGGGCGTACTGCCTCCCGAGACCGGAGAAGACGCCGCCGGCGACGAATTCGACTTCGAGAGCCTCAACCTCGATGACGATCTGGGCGACATCGAAAATCTGGACGATCTGGGTTCCGTCGAGGAACTGGACGACGAAGACGATTTCGATGCGGAGCCCGATGAGGCAGCCCTCAGAGACATCGAACTCAACGGTTTCGATGACGATCTGGGCGATATCGACGGCATTGACGACCTTTAATGCGCAGTAGAAGGGAGAGAGCCGAATTGTTTGAACTTACCAACCTTGATTCCATACAGATCAGCCTTGCTTCCCCCGAGAAGATCCGCCAGTGGTCTTACGGCGAGGTCACCAAGGCCGAAACCATCAACTACAGAACCCTGAAGCCCGAGCGGGACGGCCTGTTCTGCGAGCGCATTTTCGGCCCCACCAAGGACTGGGAATGCTCCTGCGGCAAGTATAAGCGCACCCGCTACAAGGGCATCGTCTGCGACAAGTGCGGCGTCGAAGTGACCAAGTCCAAGGTCCGCCGCGAGCGCATGGGCCACATCGAACTGGCCGCGCCCGTGAGCCACATCTGGTACTTCAAGGGCATCCCCAGCCGCATGGGCACCCTGCTCAAGATGAGCCCCCGCGCCCTCGAGCAGATCCTGTATTATGCCGCTTATGTTGTGCTGGATCCCGGCACCACCACCCTCGAAAAGCATCAGATCCTTTCCGAGAGCGAATATCAGCAGAAGTGCAACGAACTGGGCAAGGACGAGTTCCGCGTGGGCATCGGCGCCGAAGCCGTGCGCGAGATGCTGCGTGAGATCGATCTGGACGCTCTGTCCGAGGAACTGAAAGCCGAGTTCGAAAAGATCGCCAAGAAGTCTACCGGCAAAGAAGTCGACAGCCAGAAGAAGCAGCAGTTGGTCAAGCGCCTCGAAGTCGTCGAAGCGTTCCGCCAGAGCGGCAACAAGCCCGAGTGGATGATCCTGGATGTCGTTCCCGTCATTCCGCCCGAACTGCGTCCCATGGTGCAGCTGGACGGCGGCCGCTTCGCCACCGCGGACCTGAATGATCTGTACCGCCGCGTCATTAACAGAAATGACCGCCTCAAGAGGATGCTCGCTATGGGCGCCCCCGAGATCATCACCCGCAAGGAGAAGCGCATGCTGCAGGAAGCCGTTGACGCTCTGATCGACACCGCCCGCCGCGGACGCCCCGTGACCGGTGCCGGCGGAAGACAGCTCAAGTCCCTTTCCGACCTCCTGCGCGGTAAGCAGGGCCGCTTCCGTCAGAACCTGCTGGGCAAGCGTGTCGACTATTCCGGCCGAAGCGTTATCGTGGTCGGTCCTTCCCTCAAAATGTACCAGTGCGGTCTTCCCAAGGAGATGGCTCTGGAACTGTTCAAGCCCTTCGTCATGGAGCGCCTGGTCAACATGGGCCTTGCGCAGAATGTGAAGGCCGCAAAGCGCGCCGTCGAGCGGCAGAAGCCCGAAGTGTGGGATATCCTCGAAAATGTCATCAAGGATCATCCCGTCATGCTGAACCGTGCGCCTACCCTGCACCGTCTGGGCATTCAGGCCTTCGAGCCCGTTCTGGTCGAAGGCAAAGCCCTGAAACTGCATCCTCTGTGCTGCACCGCCTTCAACGCCGACTTCGACGGCGACCAGATGGCTATCCATGTACCGCTGTCCATGGAAGCGCAGGCGGAAGCCCGTTTCCTGATGCTCGCCGCCAACAACATCCTGAAGCCGCAGGACGGCAAGCCCGTCGTGTGCCCCACTCAGGACATGGTCCTCGGCTGCTACTACCTCACCATCATCCGTGAGGGCGCGCAGGGCGAAGGCAAGTTCTTCACCGACATCGACGAAGCGAAGATGGCTTACGACTGCAAGGAACTGTCCCTGCAGGCGCTCATCAAGGTCCGCATGAAGAAGGTCATCGACGGTGTGGAGCATACCCGCATCATGGAGACCACGCTGGGCCGCATCATCTTCAACGAGGCCATTCCCCAGGATCTGGGCCGTAAGAAGCGCGAGACCGTCGACGACATGTTCGAACTGGAAATCGACGAGGTCGTCGGCAAGAAGCAGTTGGGCAAGATCGTTGACGACTGCTACCGCGTACACGGCGTGACTGAGACCAGTAAGATGCTGGACCTCGTCAAGGCCATGGGCTACAAACATTCCACCATCGCCGCTTTGACCGTATCCGTCGCGGACATCAAAGTCCCCGCCGCCAAGAAGGTCATCATCGCCGAAACCGAAGAGAAGGTCCTGGGCATCGAAAAGCAGTTCCGCCGCGGCCGTCTCTCCGAGAACGAACGCTATCTGTCCGTCACCCGTCTGTGGGAGCAGGCCACCAAGGACATCACCGCCGAGGTCATGAAGAGCCTGGACAAGTTCAACCCCATCAATATGATGGCAGACTCCGGTGCCCGAGGCTCCGCCAACCAGATCCGCCAGCTGGCCGGTCTGCGCGGTCTGATGGCTTCTCCTTCCGGAAAGATCATCGAACTGCCCATCAAGGCGAACTTCCGCGAAGGTCTGTCCGTCCTTGAGTTCTTCCTCTCCTCCCACGGCTCCCGTAAATCCCTGGCCGATACCGCTCTGAAGACCGCCGACTCCGGTTACATGACCCGCCGTCTGGTGGATGTCTCTCAGGAGAACATCATTCGCGAAGTGGACTGCTTCGAGTCCCGCGGCATGAATGTGGGTGGCCTGTATGTGCAGGATATCACCAAGTCCGAAGGCACCGTCATCGAAGGCCTCGAAGACCGTATCCGCGGCCGCGTGGCAGCCGAAGATGTGGTGGATCCCGTCACCGGCGAAGTCTATGTGAAGGTAAACGAACTCATCACCTACGGCACTGCCAAGAAGATCGTCGGCGCGGGCTTCAAGAAAGTGAAGATCCGTTCCGTCCTGACCTGCCAGTGCGACAACGGCATCTGCGCCCGCTGCTACGGCGCCGACATGAGTAACGGCCGTATGGTCGATGTCGGTGAAGCCGTCGGCATCATCGCCGCGCAGGCCATCGGTGAGCCCGGTACCCAGCTGACCATGCGTACTTTCCACACCGGCGGCGTTGCTTCCGGCGAGGATATCACTCAGGGTCTTCCCCGCGTAGAGGAGCTGTTCGAAGCGCGCCGTCCCAAGAAGGAAGCGGTGCTGGCGGAGATCAGCGGTACCGTGCACATCCCCACCGACAACAAGAAGAAGCGCGAGATCGTGATCGTCGGTACCGATGCCGACACCGAATCCAAGCACTATCCCATCAACTACGGCTCCAAACTCAAGGTGGAAGAGGGCCAGTATGTGAACGCCGGCGACGAGCTCGTCGAAGGTTCCGTCAACCCCCACGAACTGCTCCGCATCCTCGGTCACAAGGCTGTTCAGGACTACATCGTCCGCGAAGTCGAGTCTGTGTACCGTGATCAGGGCGTTGAAGTTGCCGATAAGCACATCGAGGTCATCGTGCGCCAGATGCTCCGCAAGGTCCGCATCGAAGAGGCAAACGACACCAACCTCCTGCCCGGCTCCCTCGTGGACATCTACCGCTTCGAGCAGGAGAACCGCAAGACCTTCGAAGCCGGCGGACGCCCCGCCACCGCGCGCCGCGTGCTGCTGGGCATCACCAAGGCTGCTCTGGCGACCGAGTCCTTCCTCTCCGCCGCCTCCTTCCAGGAGACCACCCGTGTGCTGACCGAGGCTGCCATCAAGGGCAAGACCGATCCGCTCATCGGCCTCAAGGAGAATGTCATCCTGGGCAAACTGATCCCCGCAGGTACCGGCATGCGCCGCTACGCGGACATCAGCGTAAAGGAAAACATTTAAAATCTGTTTTGAAATCCCCCGCAGTATCTGCGGGGGATTTTTTCGTGACCCGGAGGTATTGCCCTTATTGACTTGACCGTGCACGGGTCGTATAATGACAGGCAGTATGATTTGAGAGGCGAACTTATGGCGAAAATTACCGTACTGCGCTCGGGCGCCGTCCTCGCTTCCGCCTGCGCGGAAGGGACCGTGAAACTGCGTTTTGACGGGGCTTATCTTCCCGGGGATGTCATTTTGTTTGAATCCGATTCGGATTATGCGTTTTTGCGCGTGGACGGGCTCGTGCCGCCCGCGCGGATGTATCTGCCTCAAAGGAAACTCACCTACCGCGTGCCCGTGGGCGGGGACGGGCTCACTCCCTATGCCCCCGGCGCGTTCATGGGGGAGAGACACGAGTTGTCCCTTGCTCCCGATGAGACCCGCGTTTACAGAAATCTGTCCGTCAATCCTGCCGACCAGCGGGGGGACACCGAAGGCTATCCCCACGCGACCGCCAATGTGGAGACCCGTGACGAGAGCATTTTCGCGGCGCGCAACGCCATCGACGGCCTCACTTTCTCCGCGGGTCACGGCATGTGGCCTTACGAAAGTTGGGGCATCGGTACTCGCACGGACGCGTATCTGACCGTGGATTTCGGGCGAAATGTGACCGTGGACAAGGCGGTGCTTTACCTGCGGGCGGACTATCCCCACGATTCCTACTGGGAGAAGGCGGAACTCGTCTTTTCCGACGGGAGTTGCGAGACGCTGTCTCTTAAGCAGGTCGACGGACTGCAGCTGTTTGCCTTTACGCCCCGCACGGTGACCTCCGTGCGCATCCAAAATCTTGTGAAGGCGGACCTGCCTTCGCCTTTCCCGGCACTACGGCAGATCGAACTCTACGGCACAGACGCGTAACAGAAAGGACGGATTTTCCGTCCTTTTTCGTTTGTGCAGGTTGACAAACGCCGGGAAAAGACGGATAATGGAACGGGATGAATCCGGAAAGGAAGGTATCATCATGCCGTATTTGAAAGACCGTTATCAGCGCACCGTTGAGCAGACCCGCGACGCCATCGGACGCGCGATTTTTACGGAAGTCGCAACTTTGAATGCCGAATGTTGGAAAACGAATGAGCCTCTGCCTTATGCCCGCCGCATGGAAGGCAAATACATGATCCTCGTCGAGGGCGGTAAGTGGGGTGAAAACACCTTTGACTGCGCCTGGTTCCGCTTTACGGGCGAGATCCCCGCGGAGTGCGAGGGCAAAAACACCGTGTTCCTGCTGGATCTCTGCGGCGAAGGTCTCGTCGTGGATAATCGCGGCGAGCCCGTGCAGGGCATCACCTGCGTGGACAGCAATTTCGATACCTCTCTGGGCAAGCCCGGCAAGCGCATCGTGCCCTTCATGGAAAAGGGCGTTGCCGGCACGAAAGTGGATTTCTGGGTGGACGCCGCCGCCAACGACCTGTTCGGCACCATGCGCAATGACGGCCGCCTCAAGACCGCGAAGATCGCCGTTTGGGACAAGCGGCTTTGGGACCTGTTCTATGATCTCGTCGTGCTTTGCGACTATATGAAGAGCGCGGACAAGGAGACTGCCCGCTACGATCAGGTGCTCTTCACGCTCTATGATGCCTGCGTGAAACTGACCACCGACGCGTTCAATGAAGAAGGACTTTCCGCCATCGAGGAGGCAGCGCACAAACTCCTTGCCCAAAAAGGCGGAGACGCGCCCCTTACCTTCACCGCCGTGGGTCATGCCCACATGGACCTCGCGTGGCTGTGGCCCATCCGCGAAACCAAGCGGAAGGGCGCCCGCACCTTCGCAACCGCCCTTTCGCTCATGGACAAATATCCCGATTATGTCTTCGGCGCGAGCCAGCCCCAACATCTCCAATGGATGAAGGAGGACTACCCGGGGCTCTATGAGCGCATCAAACAGAAGGTCAAAGAAGGCCGCTTCGAAGTGCAGGGCTGCATGTGGGTCGAAGCGGACACGAACCTGTCCGGCGGCGAAGCGCTGGTCAGGCAGATTCTCTACGGCAAGAATTTCTGGATGAACGAGTTCGGCAAGGACATCCGCGTGCTGTGGCTGCCCGATGTGTTCGGCTACAACGCCGCCCTGCCCCAGATCCTCAAAAAGTCCGGCAACGATGTGTTCATGACCCAGAAACTTTCCTGGAGCGAGCACAACAAATTCCCGCACCAGTCTTTCCGCTGGAAGGGCATCGACGGCACGGAGATCTTCACCCACATGCTGCCTGAGGAGACCTACAACAGCCCCCTCCTGCCCCGCGGTGTCCGCTTTGCGGAGAAGAACTACCACGACAAGGGCATCTGCGACGAGGCGCTCATCCTCTACGGCATCGGCGACGGCGGCGGCGGACCCGGTATGGAGCATCTGGAAGCGGGCAAACGCATCAAAGACCTTAACGGCATCATGCCCGTGAAGATGGGTGAGGCTCAGCCGATGCTGGAGCGCCTGCGCGAAAAGTGCGAAAAGCGGGTCCCGCTTTGGCAAGGCGAACTGTATCTCGAAAAGCATCAGGGCACCTATACCACTTCCGCCCGCAACAAGAAATATAACCGCAAGATGGAACTGGCGCTCCGCGACGCGGAAATTCTGTCCGTAATGTGCGGACAGGACATCCGTGAAGAACTGGATCCCGTGTGGAAGGAAACGCTGCTTTACCAGTTCCACGACATCCTGCCCGGTTCCTCCATCCAGCGGGTCTACACCGAGTCTCAGGAGCGTTACGCGATATTGACCGGCAAGACGGCAGCGATTCAAAACCGGCTCATGGGCCAGCTCCCCGCCGGAAACAAGTTCATCAACACCCTTTCCTGGCCGAGGACCGTGGTTTATGAGGGCGAAGACGGGCTGTACAAGGTGACGGTGCCCGCCATGGGCTATACGGGAAAGAAGGGCGAGAAGATTGCTTCCACCGTGAAGGCGGAGGGCAATACCCTCGAAAACGCCTACCTCAAGGCTTCCTTTGCGCCCGACGGCTCCCTCGTTTCCTGTTATGATAAGGTGAACGGACGCGAGACGCTGTCCGCTCCCTGCGGACGCTTCTGTGTGTATCGCGAGTATAACTCCGACTGCTGGGACATTGCTCTGGAGTATACCGACCGCGCGGGCGAGTATTTCGCCCTGACGGAGCAGACCTTCGCCGAGGAAGGCGGAAAGGCCGTCTGCCGCCAGAAGTACGCCTATAAGGATTCTGTCATCGAGACCGTAATCAGCCTCGACGAGGTGAACGCCTACCTCCGTTATGACGCGAAGATCGACTGGCAGGAGAGCGACCGCATGCTGCGTACCTCCTTCGATACCGCCGTCATCACCGACAAGGCGGGCTTTGACATTCAGTACGGCATGATCCGCCGCACCAACGACGAAAACACCACCTGGGACAAGGCGAAGTTCGAGGTGTGCGGGCATAAGTTCGCGGACCTGAGTGAGCCCGGCTGGGGCGTGTCTCTGCTCAACGACTGTAAGTACGGCTTCCGCGTGAAGGGCGGCACCATCGACATGAACCTGCTCCGCTCCCAGCACTATCCCTCCGACCGCACCGACTGGGGCGAGCATACCCTGTCTTACGCCCTCTACCCCCACGCGGGCAATGAGCAGGCAGGACGCGTGAAGGAGATCGCCTATGAGTTCAACTCTCCCGTGTTCACCTGCGGCGAGGGCGGAAACGGGACGGAGAAGGGCTTCTTCTCCGCACAAGGCGTCATCATCGAGGCGGTCAAGAACGCCGAAGACGGAAACGGTCTCATCCTGCGCGCCTACGAGCCCTACGGTGCCCACGAAAAGATGCGGGTAACACTTCCCGCGAAAGCGAAAATCACGCCCTGCGACCTCATGGAAACTCCCGCGGGCGATGCGTTTACCGCGGATGAGATCTTGGGTGAAGCCAAGCCCTTCGAGATTTTGACCTGGAGGATCGAACAGGCATGACGGAGGAAAAGACATTTGGAGGACTGCCGCCCTATACGGGCGGCAGGAAAGACGAAACGGTCTACGACGCGGGCAGAGGACTTTATGAAGAGCCCGCGGACGGCGGCATCGGAAGGCTCCCCATGCTGTGGGATGTGCCCTACCTCGAACAGCGCATGGCACCCTACGCCCTCTATGACGGCTTCTCCATCGAAAAGATCCGCGAGGACGAAAGCGGCGCCGCCTACCGCCTGACGGACGGACCCCGCTCCTACATTTTCGAAAAGAAGGGCGAGGACGGCATCCTGACCCCCAACGAAAACAATCCCATGCCCCGCGAAAATCCCGTGCTCGTCCACACCGTCCGCGAAACGGACGAGGCGCAGGCGGAAGCGTATATCGAAAGCCTCATTTCGGCGGGGTGGACGGCGAAGCCGGACGGGAAGGGCGTGTGCTTTGACAAAGGCGGGCGGCACCTGTACGCCTACTATCTGTCACGCACCCGCGTTTTCCGCGTGATCGAGGACGATATCAGTGAGCCGCTTACGCCTTCTCCGCAGCCCGAGGAGCCCGGGAAAGTACAACTCATCCAGTTCTCCCTGAAATACGGCAGGATGGTGCACTGCGTCAGCGCGGACTGCGGCATGCTCTATCTCATGATCCTGCCGGACAAAAGCGTGTTTTTCGTGGACGGCGGCGAAAAGGAGCAGGCGACGGACGCGGCGATCCAGGAGATCATGCGCATCCTGCGCCTGTATACCGGTACGCCCGAGGGGGAGAAGATCCGCATCGCCGCGTGGTTCTGCACCCACGCCCACGATGACCACATGGACGGATTTATGAAAATCCTGCGCCTGCATCACGATGAGATCGATTTGCAGCGCGTCATCTTCAATTTCCCGGGTCTGTGGCGCTTCCCGTGGGTCAACCAGCGGCACATCCTCTGCCACCGCATCGCGGAGTATTTCCCGGATGCCGCCTACACGAAGATCCACACGGGGCAAAGTTTCACGCTCGCGGGCGTCACTTTCGACTGCCTGCTCACCCACGAGGACAGCCTGAACAGTCCCGAAGGGCGCGAGACGGGTGACTTCAACGAGAGCAGCACCATCCTGCGGGCGAGGTTCGATGGGACGCAGTTCCTCTTCCTCGGCGATATCCGCGGCGTGGCGGCAAAGGCGCTCATGGAAAATTACCCCCGGGAAGAACTCATGGGCAGCGGCATTCAGGTCGCCCACCACATGATCAACCTGCTTCCCGATCTCTACAAATACCTCGCTCCGTCCGTTGCCCTCGCGCCCTGCACGAAGGAATGGGCGCATCCCGAAAATCCGAAATACACCGCCCTCACCGATGCCATGGAGGAAAAGGACATCCACTTTGCATCGGAGGAAACCCTGGTTTTCGAAGCGGAAGACGGACGCCTTGAAATCACTGAGCGCATCCCCCGCGTGGGCGGAGAGTATGACGGAAGCGGCATATAAAAAGAAGACCTCCTCGCGGAGGTCTTTTTCATATCTTTATCCGATGCAGGCTTTGACAGCTTTGTTCCAGCCTTCCTGCAGTTCTTTCCGTTTGGCGGCGCTCATTTCGGGACCGAAGGATTTGCCGCCGGAGAGGACGGATTTGATTTCGGCTTTGTCCTTGTAGAAGCCCACGGCGAGACCCGCAAGGAACGCGGCGCCCGCGGCGGTGGATTCCCGCATATCGGAGCGGATGACCATGAGGTCCGCGATGTCCGCCTGGAACTGCATGAGGAAGTCGTTGGCGGAGGCGCCGCCGTCTACCTTCATGGCGGGGATGGATTCGCCCGTGTCCGCGCGCATGGCGGCAATCACATCCGCGGTTTGGTAGGCGATGGACTCCACCGCCGCGCGGATGATATGATTGCGGTTGGCGCCGCGGGTGAGACCGGTGATGGTGCCGCGGGCGTGCATATCCCAATGGGGCGCGCCGAGACCCGCGAAGGCGGGCACGATGTAGACGCCGCCGTTATCGGGCACTTTTTTCGCGAAATATTCACTGTCCCGGGATTCGGCGATGAGACCCAGTTCGTCGCGGATCCACTGGATGACGGCGCCGCCCACGAACACGCTGCCCTCGAGGGCAAACTCCCGCTTTTCGCCCTTGCCCGTGGCGGCAACGGTGGTGAGGAGGCCGTTTTTGCTGGCGACGGCCTCATTGCCCGTGTGCTCCAGCAGGAAGCAGCCGGTCCCGTAGGTGGTCTTGATGTCGCCCTTTTTGAAGCAGCCCTGTCCGAACAGCGCCGCCTGCTGGTCGCCCGCGATGCCCGCGACGGGCACGGACGCGCCCATCACATTTATCTCGCCGTAGATTTCGGAGGAGGAGCGGATCTCGGGCAGCATGGAGGCGGGGACGCCGAGAATCTCCATCATCTTTTCGTCCCAGCAGTCCTCTTTGATGTTGTAAAGCATGGTGCGGGAAGCGTTGGTGCGGTCGGTCACATGGACTTTGCCGCCCGTCAGTTTCCAGATGAGCCAGGTGTCCACGGTGCCGAAGAGCAGTTCGCCCTTTTCCGCTTTTTCGCGGGCGCCCGGGACATTGTCCAGAATCCACTTGACCTTGGTGCCGCTGAAGTAGGCGTCCGTGCGCAGACCCGTGGTTTCACGGATGTATTCGCCGAATCCGTCCTTTTCCAGCTGCTCGCAGATCTCCGCGGTGCGGCGGCACTGCCACACGATGGCGTTGTACACGGGGCGGCCCGTCGCCTTTTCCCACACGATGGCGGTTTCTCTCTGATTGGTGATGCCGATGGCGGCAATCTCCGAGGCGTCGATGCCGCTCTGCGCCACGCACTCGGTCATCGCGGCGAACTGGCTGCCGTAGATTTCCATGGGATCGTGCTCCACCCAGCCGGGCTTGGGGTAGATCTGCGGGAATTCGTTCTGCGCCATGGAGACGATCTTTCCGTTTCTGTCAAAGAGGATGGCGCGGGCGCTGGTAGTACCTTCGTCAAGCGCCAGAAGGTATTTTTTCATGTGTCAGCCTCCGAAAATTTCTGCATTCATTATATCCGATTTTATCGCTTTCCGCAAGGGGAAAGCAGGATTTCGCCTGCCCGCGACGAATATTCGGGGAAGAGGTGAGCGTATGTTCCGATTTGCGATACTGGGCGCCGGCAAGATCGCCGTGAAATTTGCAGGCGCCGTGAAACTCATTGACGGCTGCGAGGTCTGCGCCGCCGGCAGCCATGATTTGAATAAGGCGCGGGATTTCTGCGCGAAAAACGGCATCAGGAATGCCTACGGTGATTACGGAGAACTGCTGGACAAAGAAATGCCGGACGCGGTGTACATCGCTTCCGTGCCGTCCATGCACTATGACGCCGTGATGCTGTGCCTCGGGCGCGGCATTCCCGTCCTGTGTGAAAAGGCAATGTTCCGCTCTTCTTCCGAGGCAAGAACCGCTTTTTCATGCGCCGAAGAAAAGGGCGTGTTCCTCATGGAGGCGCTTTGGTCGAAGTTCCTGCCCGCGAACAAATGGGCGAAGGAAAAACTCCTTTCGGGCGCCATCGGCGAGGTCTGCGTGACGGACTGCATGATCGGTTTCCGCGCGCCCGAGGATGACAATAACCGTTATTTCAGTCCGCTCCTCGCGGGCGGCGCCGCCACGGACATCACCGTTTACGCCTACGAGATCACTGCGTTCCTGTTGGGGCGCGAACCCGAAATCAAAGCGGTGTCCGCCGTTCCCTATCATACGGGCGTGGATGCTTACGAGACGGTCTCCATGCAGACAGGCAAGGTATTGTCCACGGTCAGGACGAGTTTTGTGTGCGATTTCGACGACGCGTTCACCGCCGTGGGAACGAAGGGCAAACTGGTCGTTCCCCATCCGCATTGGGCAAGCGAGGCGTTCCTTTACGGGGAGGATGGCGCGCTCATTGAGCATTTTACCGACAAGGAAACGGAAAACGGCTTTGCGTACGAGATAATCGAGGTCATTTCCTGCGTGAAGGCGGGAAAGACGGAAAGCGCCGTGCAGACACACGCGAATACCGTTGCCTGCGCGGAACTGTTTGACAGGATCTATGAAGCGATGAGGTAACCATGGAATTCCGGAAAGTATTCGATCTGATCCCCGAAGCCTTTGACGCGTGGCGTCCCCGCTACTGCGAGGAGGCGTTTGACGACATCATCCGCTATGCGGACCTTGGCCCCGGGAAGAGGGTGCTGGAGATCGGGCCCGGCACGGGTCAGGCGTCGGAGCCGCTCATCAAAACAGGCTGCGACTACACGGGCATCGAACTGGGCGAGCATCTCGCCGAATTCATGAAACGGAAATTCGCCGCCTGCCCCAACTGCCGCGTGATAAACGGCGACTTCCTCACCCATGATTTCGGGGAGGAAAAATTCGACCTGATCTTTTCCGCCGCCACCATCCAGTGGATCGGCGAGCCCGCCTTTCCGCGCTCGTACGATCTGCTCATTCCCGGCGGCTGCCTCATCATGATTGCCAACATCTCCGATGATGCCGCGCGGAACCCCAAAGAGATGCTTCATGAAAAGGACGAAGTCTACCGGAAATACTGGCATCCCGAAACACCGTATACCTGCCGCATCGACAAGATGAAAGTGGTGGATTACGGCTTTTCGCAGCCGGAGGTGTCCGATTTCCACTACGACACGGACATGACGGCGGACGAATTCGTCGCGATGACCATGACGCACGCCGACCACATCACGCTGAAGGACCCCGACAGGACGCGGTTCATGGAGGACCTCAGGGATGTCGTCAACCGCCACGGCGGGATCTGGAAACGGCATGACCGGGTCAATGTGGTAAAGACGAGGAAGATATGAAAAAAGGCGGTACCCGATCGGGTACCGCTTTTCTGTCAGAATTCGAAATCCGCTTCCACGGGGTAATGGTCGGAGAGGAACACGCCTTTTTCGACGCCCTCGGTCCATTTCGTCATGGTGGATTTGACGGGGGTGTCGGTCAGGACGAAGTCGATCTGCTTGGGGTCCTTGCGGCGGAGGTAATCGTGGAAGGTGCCGCCGATGTCCTTGGTGAGGTCGGTGAAGCCGTTTTTTTCGATGAGGGCGTAGGTGGATTCGGCGGGGTTGAAGTTGAAGTCGCCGGTCAGGAAGGCGGGGAGAGGCTCGCTGCTTTTGATTGTCTTGATGGCGTCGAAAATGCCCTGCAGTCCCAGCGCGCGGGCTTCGGGGGACACATGGTCCAGGTGCGTGTTGAAGAAATAGAACCGCCTGCCGCTCTCCTTGTGCAGCAGTTTCACCCACACGCAGACGCGGGGGCAGATGCTCTGCTCCTGATAGCGGCTGCCGGGCACGCGGGGCGTGGGGGACAGCCAGAACTGGTCGTACGCCTGCACGGCGAAGGCGTCCCTGCGCACGAAGATCTTGTTGGTCTCACCGTCGTTGTGCTCGCCGCGGCCGTAGCCGAAGGAAGCGTATTCGGGAAGGGCGGCTTCGAGTTTCCGGCAGGATTCGTCCTCCAGCAGTTCCTGAAACCCGATGAGGTCGGGCTTTTTTTGTTTGATGGTGCCGATGATGTTATTGAGTCTGTAAGGCAGGCGCTTTTCGCCGTCCTCAGGAGCAGGGTAGCGGATATTGTAGGACACGATGGAAATCATGGTCATCACCTCGGTTGATATTATAGCACAATGGACGGGAACTGTACAGGGATAAGGCGGCGGGGACTTGCTCCCGCCGTTTCGTTTATTCCGTATAATCTCCGCCGCTCTGCATGAGGTACATTTTCGCGTACTTGCCGTTCAGTTTCATCAGTTCCTCGTGGGTGCCCTGCTCGGCGATGACGCCGTTTTCGATGAGGATGATCACATCGCTGTCGCGGATGGTGGAGAGGCGGTGGGCGATGATGAAGGAGGTGCGGCCTTTGCAGATATTGAGCATGGCGCGGCGGATGCGCTTCTCCGTCACGGTGTCGACGGAGGAGGTTGCTTCATCGAGGATCAGGATGGGCGCGTTCGTGAGGACCGCGCGGGCGATGGTCAGCAATTGCCTTTCGCCCTGGGAAAGTTCCTGCCCGCCGTGATGAAGCACGGTGTCGTAACCCTCGGGCAGACGCTCGATGAAACTGTCCGCGCCCGCCACCTTCGCGGCGGCTCTGATCTCCTCGCGGGTCGCCTCGCCCTGACCGTAGGCGATGTTCTCCGCGACGGAGGCGGCGAACAGGGCGGTATCCTGCAGGACCACGCCGAAGAGTTTGCGGAGATCCTCCATGCGGTAATCGCGGAGGTCGTGGCCGTCCAGCAATATGTGCCCGTCGCTCACATCGTAGAAGCGGGTGAGGAGGTTGATGACGGTGGTCTTGCCGCTGCCCGTGGGGCCCACGATGGCGACCTGCGTGCCCGCTTTGATGTTCAGGCACAGGTCCCTGAGGATGAGCCTTTCCGGAGTGTAGCCGAAGTCCACATGGTCGAACACGATGTCGCCCCTGGGATTTTCAAGGGTCAGAGCGTCTGCTTTGTCGGCGGGTTCGGGCTCCTCGTCCATGATCTCGAACACGCGCTCCGCGCCCGCCACGGCGGTCTGGAAGTTGTTGTAGATGTTGGCGATCTCCACGAAGGGGCGGGTGAACTGGCGCACATAGAGGAGAAACGAAGTGATGATGCCGATGTCAAGGATCTTGCCGTTCACGAACAGCACGCCGCTGCAAACCGCGATGCCTACATAGCACAGGTTGTTGATGACATTCATGGTGGGCATGAGTGTGCCCGACCAGATCATCGCCTTGGCAGCGGCCTTGGTGAGGGCGGCGTTCTTCTCCTCGAAGTCCGCTTTTGTCTCTTCTTCACGGCAGAAGGCCTTGACGAGGGACAGCCCCGAAATGCTCTCTTCGATCTGCCCGTTCAGCGCGCCCAGATGCTTCTGCTGGGCGGCAAAGAGTTTGCGCGTGTTCTTCGTGACCACTTTGGTGAGGATGAAGATGAGCCCCACGGCAACAAGGGTGATGAGCGTGAGAAGGGGACTCAGCAGCACCATCATGATGAACACACCCGTGATGGTGAAGCCGTAGGTGAGCAGGAGGGTGAGGGAATTGGAAATGGTCGTGCTGATGTTGTCCACATCGTTGGTGAGGCGGCTCATGAGTTCCCCGTGGCGGTGCCTGTCGAAGAAGGACAGCGGCAGGGTGTTGATTTTGGAAAAGAGCGTCTCACGGATGAAGTGGATGAGTTTCTGACCGATGCCCGCCATGAGGAAATTCTGCAAAAAGCGGATGAGCCAGTCCGAAAGGTACAGGACGGCCAGCAGGATCAGCACGAATTTCGCAGTCTCGCCCATTTCGATGCGGGTGACCGCCTTGCCCGAAATGTAGGGGGACAGGATGCCCGCGGCGGAAGCGAGGGCGGAGAGGAAGAGGATGAGACCGAGCCCCTGACGGTGTCCGCGGGTGAGCGCCCAGAGCCGCGCGAGGGTACCCTTCATGTTCTTGGGCTTCACCACGATCATGCCGCGCCCGGGGCGGGAAATGCCGTTCATCTGGGCGGGAGGCACATTGTTAATGGCGGCCATCGTCTTCACCTCCGATCTGGGAAGCATAGATTTCCTTGTAGGTGGGGCAGTTCTTCATGAGTTCCTCGTGACTGCCCATGCCCATGAGGCGGCCGTTGTCCATGCAAAGGATGGTGTCGCAGCGCATGACGGTGGAGACGCGCTGGCTGATGAGGAGCACGGTAAGGTGATCATCGAGACCGCGGATGCCTTTGAGCACGGCGCTTTCGGTCTGGGCGTCGAGGGCGGAGGTGCAGTCGTCGAGGATGAGCACCTTCGGTTTCCTCACAAGGGCGCGGGCGAGGGACAGGCGCTGCTTCTGTCCGCCGGACAGGTTGACGCCGCCCTGACTGAGCAGGGAGTCGTAGCCCTTTTCCATGCCGAGCACGAATTCCTCCGCGCAGGCAGTGCGGGCGGCCTCGCGGAGTTCCTCGTCCGAGGCGTCCTGCTTGCCCCAGCGGAGGTTGTCCGCGACGGTGCCCGTGAACAGCAGCGCCTTCTGCGGCACTACGGCGATGGCATCGCGCAGGGTGTGTTCATCGATTTCATTCACATCCACGCCGTCCATGAGCACGCGGCCTTTTGTGGCGTCATAGAGGCGCGGCACGAGGTTCACGAGGGTGGTCTTGCCGCTGCCCGTGGGGCCGATGATGCCCGCGGTGGTGCCGGCGGGGAGCCGGAAAGAGATGTCTGTCAGGCTCCCATTGCCCGCGCCTGCGTAGGTGAAGGACACCTTGTCGAAGGTGACTTCTCCGGTCAGGGCGGGAGTGAGCGGGTTTTCGCTCATCTTCTGGGCGGGTTTTTCGTCCAGCACTTCCTTGATGCGGCCCGCGGACGCCATGGCGCGCACGGCGTTGTTGATGGTGTTGGCGATCATCGTGACCGCGAACAACACCTGCGTCATGTAGTTGACGGAGGCCATGAGGCGGCCGATCTCGCTGCTGGCCTGCTCCTGCGAGATCCACAAAAGCAGGACGATGCCGAAGTTGATCGCGAGGTTGATCAGCGGCGTGAACACCGCCATGATGCGCAGGGCGGAGGTGTTGGCATGGGCGAGGTGCAGGGACGCGTCCGTGAACTTTTCGCCCTCCTCGTCTTCGGCGCGGAAAGCCTTGACCACGCGCACGGAGGAAAGATACTCGCGGGTGACGCCGTTGAGTTTGTCGAGCATCCGCTGAACGAGCCCGAATCTCGGATAGCCCACGCGGATATTGCAGAAAATGAGGATGGCGGCGATGACCAGTATCACGCCCATCACGGGCGCCTGACGGGGCGTGTGGATGATGATGAGGGTGATGGCGCCGATGCAGGTGAGGGGCGCTTTGACCATCATGCGCATGATGGAGTTGACGAAATCCTGCACCTGTGTCACATCGTTGGTGACGCGGGTGATGATGGACGCGGGCTCGAGGCGGTCGATGTTCTGAAGGGACAGTTTCTCCACATTCTCATACATGTCGCCGCGCAGTTCGCGGCTGACCGCGGTGCTCGTGCGGGAGGCAAAGATGTTCCGCATGACCGCGCCCAGTGCGCCCGCAAGGGCGATGCCCAGCATGATGAGACCGTAGCGGAGGATGCGGGGCACATCCGCATTCGCGATGCCCTTGTCCACGATAAAGGACATGAAGGTGGGCTGCAGCAGGTCCGCCATGGCTTCCACCGTCAGAAAAAAGGTAGAAAGCAGGAAGATGCCGAGATGCTTGCGCAGGTAATGAATGACCAGTTTCAAGGGCTTTTCCCCCTTATTTACAGATGGGCTAATCTTATCACAAACAGATGAAAAATCAAGACACGGCAGCAAATTTTAATGTCTTGTCATTTGCGGGCGGGGGTGGTATAATCGGGGAAGAGAACACTTTTCGAGGGAATCATGGCAGACATCATTGTAACCAATCTATCGAAATCCTTTGAGCAGGACCGCAGGATCCTGGATGGCGTGTCCTTTGACATCCGGAGCGGCGAGCGCGTGGCGATTCTCGGCGACAACGGCGCGGGGAAGACCACACTTTTCCGCATCATCACGGGAGAACTGACGCCGGACAGCGGCTCCGTTTCCATCGCGGGCGGCAAGCGGGTGGGCTATGTGGCGCAGATGAACACTGCCGGCTACGACGAGACCGTGAAGGATGTGCTGAAGGGCGCTTTCGCCGATGTGATTGATGCGGGAAAAGAACTGGACGCCATGCACGGGAACATGGATTCCGTGTCCGCGAGCCGCTACGACACCCTCCTGCGCACCTTTGAAGCCCGCGGCGGTTACTCGTGGGAGACGGAACTCATGCGCACGGCGAACGGTCTGGGCATCGACGCGGAGATGCGGAGCAAGCGCTTCAATTCCCTCTCGGGCGGAGAACAGACCAGAGTCTGTTTAGCGCGGATGATCATGGAAAACACGGACATCCTGCTGCTGGACGAGCCCACGAACCATCTGGATGTGGCATCTCTCGAATGGCTGGAAGACTACCTCACGCACTTCAAGGGCACCGTGCTCACCATCAGTCACGACCGCTATTTTCTGGATGCCGTGGCGCAGCGGATCATCGAACTCAAGCGGGGCAAAGCCGAGTTTTACGGCGGCAACTACTCCTTCTATGTGGAGGAACGGCGCCTCCGCTATGAGCAGCAGCTCATGATGTACAACCGCGAGCAGGCGAAAGTCAAGCAGCTGGAGTTCCAGATCGCGCGCCTGAAAGCGTGGGGGAGCGTTTACGATAACCCCGCCCTGCACAAGAAGGCGGCGGCGATGGAGAAGCGCATCGAGCGCGTGGAGCAAACCGAAAAGCCCAAAGAGGACAGCCGCCTCACCGCGGCGTTTTCCTCGGAAGCCTTCCGTGCGGACCGGGTGCTCGCCATGGAAAATATCACCAAACGCTTCGGGGACAGGACGCTTTTCAAGGGCGTGACCGCGGAGATCCGCGGAGGCGGCGAGAAGGTGGCGCTCCTCGGCGGCAA
The DNA here is from genome assembly GCA_045598325.1 of Clostridia bacterium. Taxonomy (GTDB): domain Bacteria; phylum Bacillota; class Clostridia; order Christensenellales; family Aristaeellaceae; genus RUG14130. The sequence goes on from JAZLLT010000019.1 coordinate 31,221, forward strand.
CGGCGCGGGCAAAAGCACGCTCATCAAGATCCTTTTGGGCGAACTTGAACCCGACACGGGCAGAGTGGTCACGGGTCCCTCCGTGCGCACCGCCTACCTGCCACAGCAGGTGACCTTCGACCATCCCGAACGGACGCTGTACGATACGCTCCTGTATGAGACCTCCTGCACTCCGCAGGAAGCGCGGGACAGACTGGGTGCCTTCGGCTTTACGGGCGAAGACCAGTTCAAGCGAATCGACCAACTGTCGGGCGGCGAAAAGAGTCGGCTCAAACTCTGCATCATCATGATGAACCGGGCAAACCTCCTGATCCTCGACGAGCCCACCAACCATCTGGATCTGTCCTCCCGCGAATGGATCGAGGAAGCGGTGAGCGGATTCAGCGGCACGCTCCTGTTCGTCTCCCACGACCGCTATTTCATCAAGCGTTTCGCGAAGCGTGTCTGGGAACTGGACGGCGGATTCAAGGATTACAACTACGATTACGAGGGCTATAAGCGGGTCAAAGCCCTGAACGCCATTTCCGCGAAGAAGGAAGAGCCCAAGCTCGAACCTGTCAAAAAAGAGACTCCTCCCGCCCAAAAGAGCGGCAGGAACCCGAAAACCGAGCGGAAAATGACGGTCATCGAAAACGAGATTTCCCAAAAAGAAGAAGCCCTCGCCGCCTTCGATACCCGTATGGAACTGGTCAGCGGCGACTATGTGGAACTCATGAAACTGGAAAAAGAAAAAGCGGAACTGCAAAAAGAGATCGACGCGCTGTACGAGCAGTGGGACGAACTGGCGGACCGGTAAACCGCGGTTTTCCGCGGAACACAAAACTACCGGCGGAGTTACCTCCGCCGGTTTCCTTATTTCATGAGACTTTTCAGCCTGTCGTCCAACCTGTTTTTCTTAAGGTCGTCCAGGTCAATGACCATGATGTCCAGTTCTTCCGCGCGGTGGCGGGTGATGGACTGGCACTTGCTGGAACTGACGATGGCGGCGCGGGCGCCTTTGCCGCCGAAGCGGTCCCGCAGAACGGACAGTTCATTGAGCGCTTCGGTCTTGATCTCGCAGGTCTTGCAGCTGATGAAGACCGGCGTGACGCCTTTGCTGCACATGACATCCAGTTCGTTGGTCACATTGCCCTGCTTGCCGTCGCCTTCCCAGTCGACCACCACGGAGGTGCAGACATCATCGAAGATGCCCATGTCGCTGCAGACCTTGAACACATAGGTCTCGAGCACCGAGCCGATGTCCCGGAGCCATGTGCGGACCTGACTGTCGCGGAAGGTGTAGGTGACCTTCTCCTTAGTGACACGGACATTTTTAAGAAAGCCCATCTTCTGCAGGGCATCCATCGCGGAAGCGTTCGCGCTGATGTAGCCGCGGTCCGCCTTCACGGAATAGGGCGCCTCGATGTCCATGGAAATGACGCCGTCTTTGGGCGCGGAGGTAGACTGGAAATAGCGCACGATATTGGTCCAGTCCGTGCGGTATTTGAGGTAGACATCGAAAAACGGCTTGAAAAAGCCCATGTATTTACCGAGGATGTTGTTGTCCACGCGGCCTTTGCGCACGCTGCCGCCCGCCATCAGGAAGCAGTCTTCCACGGTGAGGGTGAGGTCGCAGGGCACGCGGTCTCCGAAAGGCGCGTCTTTGATGGAGAAGAAGGTGTTCTTTTTGTTGGAGTAGGTGAAGGAGGGGATGCCCTTCTTTCCGCAGACCAGACCCGCGGCGAAGAGCGCCTGATCGGTGCCGCCGGTGATGTCCATTACGCAGTCCTCATATTCGCCCGTCAATGTGTTCAGGGTTTCGATGATCTTGCGGGTGTCGTACAGGTCCGTTCCGTAAAAGCGGATATCGCCCGTGTGTCCCTTCGCGCGCAGGTAGGAAACGATGCTGCCTGTGGCGCGGGAATCGTTTTTCACGCTCTGCGGGCACAGAAACACCGTGCGTTCCGGGGCAAATACCTGACTGGCCAGTATGTTTTCGATGGGGCGCTCGTCATACAATTCGATCAGTGTCTTCATTTTTCCGCCTCTGCCCTGTGCGCTTCGATGCGCAGAGCGCTTTGTTTTTTGATGATTTCATACAGTACCGCGGCGATGGGTACGGCGAGGATGATGCCGATCATGCCGTAGATCTCCATGCCGACGATGACCGCGCAGAGCACCAGCAGCCCGGGGATGCCCAGAGACCTGCCGACCACGCGGGGATAGATGAGGTTGTCTTCGATCTGCTGCAGCACCAGGATGTAGATGGTGAACCACAGTGCCTTCACGGGACTGGCGATGAGCGTGAGCAGGATGCCCGCGATGGAGCCGACCCAGGGACCGATGACGGGAACGATGGCGCAAATGCCGACTACCACGGAAACCGTGCCCGCGGAGGGGAAACGGAAGATGAGCATGCCGATATAGCACAGCACGCCCAGAATGAGGGCTTCGATGATCTGCCCGCGGAAGAACTCGCTGAACTTCTCGTACATCAGTTCGCTCACATCGTAGACGATGCCGCGCTTCTTTTCATTGAGATATGCCTGCGCGAGATTGTGCGCGGCGCGGCCGATGTCCTCCTTCGTGGCGAGGGCGTAGACGGAAACGGCGATGACGAGGATCACATCCACGATGCCGGACAGCACGCCCGTAGTCACGGTGAAGGCGAAGCCCGCGATGTCCGCGAAGGAATCGCTGATATAGGCGGTGATCTCGCCGACGATGTTCAGCGCCGTATCGCGGATGCCGGTGAACCACTCGCTGCTGACGCCCCAGCCCGTCACGGTCTCCTCGATGTGGCCGGGCATACTTTCGATGGCGCCGGGGAGTTTCGTGTACACGGTGTCCGCCACATCGCGCAGGGCGGGGAAGACGCCGGCGACCAGCAGGGTCAGCACCGCGAGACTCACGATGAAGGTGAGCACGATGGAGACCGCGCGCAGCCACCCGACGCGCCCGGATTTTCTGATGACTTTCCGGAAGATGCGGCGGAAGAACGCCTCGATGGGGTTCATGATGAGGTTCAGGATGAACGCAAGGCAGAAGCCACCGATCACGCAGCTGAGGACACTGTTCAGGTAGCGGAAGATGTCCGAAAGCATTTTGGGCTTGACGAACACCGCCACCACGAAGGCGGCGAACACGGTCAGCCACATGACGATGCGGACACGGGATTTGTTTTTGAACATAACGCTCCTATGAAAAGCGGCATACCCGATTATGCCGGGTATGCCGCTTTTGTTTCCTGATTAGTTCTCCTCGACGGGTGCTTCCTCAGCGGGAGCGTCCTCGATGGCGTACTCATCGGCGATGTCGGAATCGGCGGCAGCCATGGCCTCGTCTTCCAGAACCGCGCGGACGGACAGGGAGATGCGCTTCTTTTCGGTGTCAACATCCAGCACCTTGACGCGGACGATGTCGCCGACCTTCAGAGCGTCTTCCACCTTCTCGATGCGGGTGAGTGCGCACTGGGAAATATGTACCAGACCGTCCAGACCGCTCTCCAGTTCCACGAAGGCGCCGAAGGTGGTGATGCGGACGACCTTGCCCTCTACGATGGAACCGACTGCGTACTTCTCTTCGGCAACGGCCCAGGGACGGGGCATGGTGGCTTTACGGGACAGGGAGATGCGCTCCTTCTCGGGATCGAGGTCCAAGATCTTGACTTCGATTTCGTCGCCGACCTTGACGACCTCGGAGGGATGGGCAACGCGGCCCCAGGACAGGTTGGTCACATGGACCAGACCGTCGACACCGCCGACATCGACGAACGCGCCGAAATCGGTGAGACGGCGGACGATACCGGTGACGATGGCGTCCTTCTCAAGCTTCGCCCAGACTTCTGCCTTCTTGGCAGCGGCCTCGGCCTCGATGACGGCTTTGCGGGAAGCAACGATGCGCTTCTTGGCAGAGTCGAGCTCGATGATCTTGAGTTTCATTTCCTGACCGACGAACTGGTCGATCTTATCAACATAGCGGGAAGAAAGCTGGGAAGCGGGAACGAAGGTGCGGATGCCTTCCACTTCGCACAGCAGGCCGCCCTTGACGGCTTCCTTGGCGATGGCGTCCACATATTCGCCGGCTTCGCTCTTGGCCTGGATCTCTGCCCAGACCTTGCGGTTTACGATGTTCTTCTGGCTGAGAAGGACATTGCCTTCGCCGTCGTTTACCTTGACGACTTCGACTTCGATCTCATCGCCAACCTTGACATCGGTGTCACAAAGGTCAGACTTCTTGATCAGTCCGTCAGACTTGTATCCGATGTTTACGGAAACTTCCTCCTCAGTAATCAGCAGTACCGTGCCGGTAATGCTCTGACCGGGGCGAATCTGTACCATAGTTTTTTCAAACTCGGATGCGAAGTCCTCACCGGTGATGGTCTCCATGACCTTGTTTTCGATGTCGTTCATGTGTGCTACAACCTCCTCATATTTACGGCAGGGCGTGGAAGCGCCTGCAGTAATACCGATAATATCATAGAGCGCGAATGGGATTTGATCAAGTTCCTCCGCGCGTTCTATCAGATAAGTGCGCTTGCAAAGGGTGGACGCGATCTCATATAGGCGCTTGGTGTTGGCGCTCATTTTGTCGCCGACCACCAGCATGACCGTGCTTTCCTTTGCCAGCTTCTCCGCTTCCGCCTGCCGCTTACGCGTGGCGTCGCAGACCGTATTGCGTATATCCGGACGGGTGATCTTCGTTTTCAATGCCCGGCAGATACTTTCGAATTTCTCCGTACCCATGGTGGTCTGGCTGACCACGAGGGCTTCCTCCATGGGGGGAAGGGCTTCGGCTTCGGCTTCATCGCCGACCACGGTGGCACTTCCCATCGCCCAGCCCACGATGCCGATGACTTCGGGATGCTCCCTCTGCCCGGCGACGATGACGGGGATGCCGCTCTCTTGCGCTTTGTGCACCATGTTGTGGATGGCTTTCACGAAGGGGCAGGTGGCGTCCACCACCTTGCAGGTTTCGGATAGGGAATCGAACAGTTCCTTTGAAACGCCGTGTGAGCGGATGACCACGCGGCTTCCTGCCGGCAGGGCACTGTCCTCCCGCGCGGGAATGACGCCCAGGGCATTGAGTTCCTCTACCGCGCCGCGGTTGTGGATGAGCGGTCCCAAAGTGAAGGCGGGCACGCTCTTACGGGCAAGATCCATCGCCCTTCGAACACCGAAGCAAAATCCCGCGGATTCTGCCACCCGTATCTTCATCCCACTACTGCCTTTCAATAGCAATACTTCAACAAGCCTTAATTCGACGGGATAGGGAAAATTCCTGCATGGAGAAATTTAATTAACAGAGAAGTAACAAAGAAAATTTGCGCAGCAGGTCCGCCACTTATCGTCTATAGACTCAAAGTGTGCATACTAATATAATGAAACAGGAGAGTGATGAAAATGCGTATTATTGAAACATTCGGAAAAAATGTCCGCAGATACAGGAAGCAGATGGGCATTTCGCAGGAAAAGTTCGCGGAATTATGCGGACTCCATAGGACATACATCAGCGATATCGAGTGCTGTCAGAGAAATGTATCGCTGGAAAATGTTCAAAGGATAGCGGAAGCATTGGGAATCGAAACATATGAACTGTTAAAAGAGGAATAAGTATGGATAAACATCGTGACAGGGCAAGCGGTTGGAAACATGCGAAACTGTCGGGACATGTCAATGAAGCGAAAATCGAAGAACTTCTGAATAATGATGAGGATTTTCGAGAGGATTTTCTGAGCCGTACCGGAAACGACGGTGAAAAGATCGTTTCGGCATCGGTCGGCGGTCTTCATGAGAAAAGTGTTCCGGGAGTACTGCGTGAAAAAACCAAATCCAAAACCGATTTGACGGTTTCCTGCGAGAGTGGACGGCAGATTAATGTTTCAATCAAAAAAAGCCTCGGGGGTCAAGTGTACCTGGTGGGCGTGGATACATTCATTAAGGTATACGAGAAGCAGTTTGGTGTTGAAATTCCGAATGATGTCAAAAGGGCAATGCGACTCTTCTGGGCAGGCGCTCCCGATGCCGATGAAATCATTGAGCAGTATGCCGATAAAGATAAGCCCAAAGAGTATCGACTGCAGTTGAAACATCATAGCCTGAATGCGGAGACTATGAAAAAGTATGATGCTTCATTCTATGAGGATATGCTGCAGTGGTTCAAGGATAATGCGGACAATATGGCAAAACTGTGTTTTTCCATGGGCGCGGCAAGTAACTCTGCAGATTGGTCTGAATTTGTCTGGTACATCAATGCGCTCGGTGAGAATGATGTCGATGATATTTTCAGCATTGAAACCATATGTAATGCCGCGCAAGATGGTGCTGACCATGATACATTTTATGGGGATACAAATGGCGGTACGACGATTCAATTACCATTTGGCTTTGTTCAGTGGCATCAGAAGAAGATGCAGTTCCACCATGGCTATGAAAAAGTTAAGGAACTTTGTGAAAGGAGAACAATAATGGGCGCATATGACGGAGCCACGAGATACTTCGGGTGTCCTCTTGAAGAAATTGCTGTCGAACTCGGATATTCCGGAGATAATCTTCTTATACTGCAGGGAGATGAGGCGGGTCTGAAGAGAGATTACCCGGATACTTACCGGAACCTGTTGACCTGCAAACACCAAAAAGACAGAAGGGGTCCTATGGAATACGGCAGAGATCTGGTCGCATCCTGGATTGTGGAAGATAAGTTTTTGGAGGTTTTGAATACCAACGGCTTATGTGTTGAACTTGCAGGAGCCGACAAAAACCGGGTCATCCTGCCAAATGCCGCGACATCGGCATCGGGTGATTACGCGGTATCCTACAATGGAAATACACGGAAACTGGAATTAATGAATGACTATACAGGCTATTGGGGAAAAAAGCATGTGATGGACCTCCGTGACAGCAAATTTGTTAAGTTGCAGAAGGACGAATCATTGTTTCTTGCTGTTTCGATGACCACGAAGGAGTTTGCGCTACTGGATTTTTCGCGGAATGACTTCGCATATGAATATATACCGAGCCATTCCCCGTACGGAGGAAAGCCCGCATATGAGATTTCACTTCCCAATGAGATCTTTCAACCTGTGACGGAACAGAATATGACGAAAGCAGTCATCGCCAGAATGTAAATAAAGCCGGGGTTTCCCCGGCTTTATCCGTTATCGTTCGGCTTCCATTGCCTCAAGGACTTTTTCCGCAATCGCTTTTGATAACAGAGGCGGAACGGCATTGCCTATTTCAAGGCGCTTCATCCCGTCCGAGCCATAAAACAGATAGTCATCCGGAAAACTCTGCAGTCTTGCACCCTCGCGGATGGACATGGCTCTGGAATCACCGGGATGGATGCAACGGGAGGAAGAGGGACAAGCGAAATTTCGGGTGATGGTCGTCGACGGTCTGTCCCACCATAGTTTTGCATAGGTGTTTCCGTAGCCGCTTTTCGGACGGATGCTTTCGGGCAGGTCGTCTTTGCTCTCGCCTTCTTTGAGGGCTTCCATGATCCTGATCAGATGCTCGCCGTTATGCGGCGCGTTATGTTCGGATAACCCGCATCCGCTTGAGCGGACATATTGCTGAAAACCGTTACCGGGAGGCGAAGTATACTTACAAGAGGATTGTCCGCTCTTCAGGGAAGGCAAATCTCCGAATGCATCCCTCAGCGTAACATACGGCTGTTTTCCTTCTCCGTGTGTCGGAAGGGGAAACTCAAACGGATTATTACCCCTGAAACCGACGAGAATGACTCTCTCACGATGCTGTGGTACACCGAAATCCACCGCGTCAAGGACTTTATGCTTCAGAGAATAGCCGAGTTCCTCAAATTCCCGTTGGATTTTCGGAAACAATTGCCCTTTATCCATGCTGAGGATACCTGTTACATTCTCAAAAATAAAGGCCTTTGGCATGAGGATGTGTAAAATCCTCTTATACTGCATAAATAGACCGGCCCGTTCATCCATCCTGCGTTTGCCGACTGTGGAATATGACTGGCATGGAGGACCGCCGACAATCAAATCGACTTTTTGACCGCCGGTTGCCTGTGTCAGCATTTCTTCCGTGAGTGAATTGATATCACAATTGAGCATGGTGACCGAAGGATGGTTGAGAGAGTATGCTGTGGCTATGTCTTTTTCGATTTCATTCGCGGCGAGGATATGAAAGTCCGGAAGAGTGGAAAATCCATAACTGAGACCTCCGACTCCTGCGAATAAATCCACTATGTTATACATGATCGACCTCGTAGAAATAATATGAGCAGACAGTCCTGCAATCGGTAAGGACGGGAGTACGGGTATTTTAGCATGTTCGAAGGATAAAGTCAATCTTTGCCGGGAAACGCAAGAAGCACCCTTTCGGGTGCTTCTTTTCCTGTTTCCCTTACCGCTTGTCCTTGTCGATGAACTCCAGCGCGAGCATGGCGATGAAGGCGTACAGGAGGGAGAAGGCGGTGAGTTTCATCCAGACCGCACGGACGGTGTCCGGGTTGCGGTCATACAGGTCGTTGCGGGCGGCGGCGGAGGTGACCGCGTCGACGGCGGTCTTCACCTTGTCCTGCCCGAAGGCGTCGATGATCTTGCGCAGAGTGAAGTTGTAGTGCACGGTGGTTTCGCGGGCTTCGTCCGAGGCGGCGGCTTCGCGCAGGATTTCGGGCAGATTTTGCAGCGTTTCGTCCTCCGAGAGAGCGTCCTCGTTCACATTCGTGAACAGGTCGATGATCTGGCCCGCGGTGATCTCGCCCGAAATCTCATCGTCCTGAATGCGGTCGATGGTGCTCCAGCCCATGCTCATGGGCTGCGCGTTATAGTCCGACAGAGACGCAATGGCGGTCATGCCGGGGTTGCTGATGGTGTAGGGGGACACATTCTGTGCCCACGCGGGCAGGCTGAAGAAACCGCCGGAAAAGGTCAACTGGAAGATGAGCAGGAAGGGCATCACCGTCATGGCGGCGGTGGTGGTGTGCACGACCGCGGAGACCAGCAGGGACAGCATGTCCGAGGCGAAGGAGATGAGGAACAGGGTGAGGCTGAAATCAATGACGCCGCTCCCGGTCACAAGCCCCTCTTTGGGCAGGCGGACGCCCATCATGTTCAGAATGTACACGGTAACCACGGTCTGGCACAGGCACAAAAGCGCCTGATAGAGGAAGTGGCTGGCAATGTAGGCGGAGATGTGCAGACCGCTTCTGTGCTCGCGCTTGACGATGTCACGCTCGCGGCAGATGGCTTGAATGGAGTTGAAGCAGCCGTTCCAGATGCCCACGCAGGTGAGGGAGAACGCGCCCTTCAGAGTGCCTTCCATGTCAAGGCAGAACGCCTTGCGGATCACCATGCTGACCAGTGCGGCGATGACCGCGCTCATGGGCAGCACTTTCCAATCGCTCTGGTAGACAAAGGAACGGAGGAGTTTGCCGATGTAGATGGGCAGTTGGGTGAGCCTTCCGCGGTGGGTAAGGCGCCGGTTTTTCATATCAGCCATGCTGCACCTCCGCGTACTTTTGGATGAATTCGTCCGCGCGGCCTTCTCCGCCCTCTTCGGCGCGGTTGATGGTCATGACGATCTGCTCCATGTTGTCTTTTCCGAAGAAGCGTCTGGCTTCGTCGATGGGGCCGAACCACGCGAGGCGTCCGGTGCGGCTCATGTCCTTGGCGAGCACGATCACATCATCGAACAGGTCGATGACGCGGTCGGGTGTGTGGGTGATGACGATGACGATCTTGCCCTGATCGGCGATCAGGCGCAATTGCTGCATGAGCTCCCGTGCCATCACGCCGTCAAGCCCGCTGTCGGGCTCGTCCAAAATGAACAGGGAAGGATTGGAGATAAATTCCATGGCGATGGAGAGCCGCTTTTTCTGACCGCCGGACAGTTTGGAGACCTGACTGTTCTGAACGGGTAGAAGACCGAAGATCTTCATGACCTCGTCCACGCGCTCGCGGCGCTCGGTGCGGGTGAAATCCTGCGGAAGACGCAGGGCGGCGGCGTCGGTCAGGGTGAGCAGCACGGTGTCCTGATAGCGGACGAGATCCTGCTGGGGCACGAAGCCCACCTCGTACATCATTTTCTTGTAGTCCGCGTACACATCGGCGCCGTTCAGGTTCACCTTCGCGTCCGCCTTCTCATAGCCGTTGATGGCGTTGAGCAGCGTGGTCTTGCCCGCGCCGCTGCCGCCCAGCAGTAAAATCATGTGACCGGGCTTCATGTACATGTGGATGTCCCGGAGCAGATATTTCTTTTTGAACAGTTCCCGCGCCGTGCGGCTTTTGAGGTTGACGGTGAGCCCCTCGTCCATGACGGCGGCGTCCGCGCTCTCAAAGTAATTCTTCTTGGCGCTCTCCAGATCCTCCGCTTTCCACTCGGGCTGCCTGAAGATGCCCGCGTACAGAACGGGGATGAAATCAAACAGCACGAGGATGATCCAGCGCTTCTTCATGCCGAAATTGCGCAAAAGCCCCAGAAGAACGCGGATGGAGTACACGATGTCGATCATGCCGAAGATGAGCGCCGCGGCAGCCACGATGCTGTTCACCGTTTCGGGCAGGGTGAACAGATTGGCGACGCCGAAGACCGTGGACAGGATCTGGAGCAGGAACAGGATCCTGCCCTCCATCTCGCGGATGGCGCAGCGTCCCAGTTCGTAGAATTTATAGCAGGGGATGAGGGAATGCCACGACGGAACGCCGCACTTTCTGAACACGAGCCACATGCCGGCGATGAGCAGAATCTCCGGTATGACGGTGATGAGCGCGGTGCCGCCTAAAAACACGGTGGAGAGGATCTTGAGAAGCATAATGTCTCCTTACGAAAATCCCCCGGAGGACCGGGGGCAATATGGATGTCAGATGTTCAGCAGGTCGGAATACGCCTTGAGTGCGCCGTCGGTCTCATGGGCGAGCACTTTCTTGGCGAGGACCTTGCCCAGCTGCACGCCTTCCTGATCGAAGGAGTTCACATTCCACACAAAGCCCTGGAACATGACCTTGTTTTCAAAGTGGGCGAGCAGGGCGCCGAGGGTCTCGGGAGTGAGTTTGTCGCCGATGATGATGGAGGAAGGACGGTTGCCCTCAAAGTTCTTGTTGGGGTTGTCGTCGTTCTTGCCGCAGGCGAATGCCATGATCTGGGCGGCCACATTGGCGCAGAGTTTCTGCTGGCTGGTGGTGCCCTGAATGTCCACATCCACGCCCATCTGGGAGCACTTGAAGCCCACGAACTGGAGCGGCACGATGTCGGTGCCCTGATGGAGCAGCTGGTAGAAGGAGTGCTGTCCGTTGGTGCCGGGCTCGCCGAAAATCTGGGGTCCGGTCACATAATGAACCTTTTCGCCGAAGCGGTTGACCGACTTGCCGTTGCTCTCCATGTCGAGCTGCTGAAGATGCGCGGGGAAGCGGGCAAGGGCCTGGGAGTAGGGCAGGACGGCGGTGGCGGGCATGCCGAGGACATTTCTCTCATACACGCCGATGAGCGCGTCGATCATGTCCGGGTTCTCCATGAAGGGCTTGGTCGCCGCCAGTTTGTCTTCCGCGGCTGCGCCCGCCAGGAAACTTTCGAACACCTTGTAGCCGAAAGCGAGGGACAGCACCGCGCCGCCCACCGCGGAGGTGGAGGAGTAGCGGCCGCCGATATAGTCGTCCATGAAGAACGCGGCGAGGTATTCATCGCTCTTTGCGAGGGGAGAAGTGGCGCTGGTGACGGCCAGCATATGTTTGGAAGGATTGAGCCCCTTGTTTTTGAGGGCATCCTTCACGAAGGCTTCGTTGGTCAGGGTCTCGAGGGTGGTGCCGCTCTTGGAAACCACGATGAACAGGGCGCGGCTCACATCGGTACCCGCGAGCACCGCGGCGGCGTCATCGGGATCCACATTGCTGATGAAGCGGGCTTCCATCTTGAAGTTGCCGGTGACCTTCGCCCAGTTTTCCAGGGCAATGTACATAGCGCGGGGGCCGAGGTCGCTGCCGCCGATGCCGATCTGCACGACGGTGGTGAAGGGCTCGCCCTTTTCGTTCACCAGTTCGCCGGAATGTACCTTTTCGCAGAACGCTTCGATTTTCTTGAGCTGCGCGACATAGAATTCGCGCTTGTTTTCGCCGTCCGCGAGCACATCGGCGCCCAGTTGTCCGCGGGTCAGGTGGTGCAGGACGCGCCTCTTTTCGCCGGTATTGATGATTTCGCCGTTATACAGCGCTTCGAATTTCTCCTTGAGCTGGGCTTCTTCCGCGAGAGAAGCGAGTTTTTTCATCAGTTCATCGTCTACGGGACGGGCGGCGTAGTTGAAGGAAAGACCTTCCGCCATGGGGGCGGAATAGGCACTCACGCGCTCCGCGGTCATGACGGATTTGAGTTCCACCTTCTTCGCGTTCTTCACGGCGTCAAAGGAAGCAAGGGTATCCATGTTTTTCCAGTTGATCATAAAAAATCCCTCCGGTCAGGTTGATTTCGCGATTTGAGCATTATTATAGCAAGAACGGAGTTAAGATACAAGCATCTGAAACAGGATAAACAAAAACCCGGCTCCGTGCGGAGCCGGGTCTGCCGGTCATTTATTCGGCGTCATTTTGCAGATTCAGGATGGGCAGGGTGGCGGCGCCTTCGCCGCTCACATAGGCGGGCAGTTCACCGTTCCACTGCTTGATGGTGTTGAACTCAATGAGTTCTTCGGTCAGGGATTCGGCGATCTCCTTGTTGGCTTCCGCCTCGGCTTCGGCGCGCACCTTCACCGCGTAGGCATCGGCATCGGCGCCGATCTTGGCGACATCGGCTTCCGCCTGCGCCTGGATCTTCTGGCGCTCGGCCTGCTGCTGGGTCTCCATGGTCTTCTGGCTCTGCTCGATCTCCGCCTGCAGTTTCTTCTGGGCGGCGACCTGCTTGGCTTCGACCGCGTCCGTGAAGGCGTCGGTAAAGTCGATGTTTTCGATGCTGATGGAGATGATGTTGATGCCGTAGGGCTTGAGTTCCTCACCCAGATCGTGCAGGATGGTCTCACTGAGCACCTGACGGAAGGCCACCAGATTTTCGGCGGTGTACTTGCTGAACACGCCCTTGGTGATCTCAAGCATGCGGGGGTAGACCAGTTTGTCGAAGTAGTCCACACCGACTTCCTTGAACAGGGTCATGGCGGTGGACTTGTTGATGGCGTAGTTCACGCTGCCGTTGATGTCCACCTGCTGGATGTCGCTGGAGAAGGCTTCGGTGACGAAGGTCCGCTTCTGCTCGCGGTTGTCCATGAGGGTGATTTTCTGGAAGGGGCTCTTTACATGGAAACCGGCTTCGAAGGTATTGTCGCTCACCTTACCGAAGGTGGTCACGATGGCGGTATAACCCGTGGGGATGCGGGCGGTGCAGGTGGAAAACGCGATGAGGAGCAGGACGATCACAAGCGCGAGAAGGATGAGGGTGCGGGGGATGCGGAAGGTGCTGCGGGTTTTCATGATGATGTCTCCTTTCAGACGGTTTGGTCTGTGCGGAGATACAAAAAAGACTTTTATCTCCGCACGGTTGTGCAGTGATAAAAGTCTCGCAATTTAAGATAAAGCCGGGATGAACCGTCCTGACGGCGATTATCACGCGGGTTTGCCGCGTTTGCTACTCCCTTTTACAGTTTCAGTATAGCAGGGTCAATCCGCCCCGTCAAGGGGTCGAAAGTAAAATCGGGGTAAATCCGATGGACCGCCGCGTGAGGAAATCCGCGGGTCATTCCCCGGTTTGCCGGGCTTTTGTTTCCGCAGCATCCTCATGGGATTTTCCTTGTCCGCTTCGGCTCGTTCGCCCGGCAGACCGCAGGACCCGCACCGGAACTCATACGCATTGTATTCCCACGCTTTTTTGTGCTGTGCGCTGTAATCTCTCATGTCCGGCATCCCTTTTTCTGACGGTCTCCGCTTATTCGATTCCCAGTACGGGGTAGTCCGCGGCTTCTACTGCTGCTTTTAAGACATTGTCCGCCACTTCTTTGGTCAGGGTCACGACCGCCGTGCCTTCCTTGTGGCTGGCGACCGCGCTTTCCACGCCGTCCACGGCTTCCAGCGCCTTCTTGACGCGCGCTTCGCAGTGGGGGCACATCATTCCGTCGATTTTCAGGGTCTTGGTCATGTTCTTTTTCTCCTTTTCCGAATTGATTTCATTGATGAGCGCTTTGATCTTCGTTTTGTCCGCGGGGTGCTTCATGGGTTTGTCCTTTGATGCGTCGTGGGTCTTCACGAGGTTCAGCCGCAGGGCGTTGCTGACCACGCAGAAACTGCTTAGGCTCATGGCGGCGGCGCCCACCATGGGATTCAGCTGCCAGCCGGTGAGGCCGATGAAGCAGCCTGCCGCGAGGGGGATGCACACGGCGTTATAGAAAAACGCCCAGAACAGGTTTTCGCGGATGTTGGTGATGGTCCTGCGGGAGAGGCGGACGGCGGCGGGAACATCGGTGAGGGCGCTGTTCATCAGCACCACTTCCGCGGCGTCGATGGCCACATCCGCGCCCGCGCCGATGGCGATACCCGTGTCCGCGCTTGTCAGGGCGGGGGCGTCGTTGATGCCGTCGCCCACCATGATGACGGAGCCCAGTTCCTTAAGGCGGCGGACCGCCTGCTCCTTGCCTTCCGGCAGCACGCCCGCGATGATGTGGGCGATGCCCGCCTGCCTGCCGACCGCGGCGGCGGTGCGGGGATTGTCGCCTGTGAGCAGCACGGTCTCGATGCCCATTTGGGTGAGTTCTTTGATGGCCTCCGCGCTCTCGTCCTTCACGGTGTCCGCTACGGCGATGATGCCGAGAAGATCGTTTCCGAGGGCGAAGAGGAGGGGCGTGTTGCCTTCCTCCGCGAGGGCTTCCGCCTTCCCGCGGATTTCACTGCTTACGGGGACGGTCTTCATCAGGAAGGAAAGAGAGCCGCCCGTAAGGGGCGTTCCGTTATAGGACGCGGTCAGTCCGTTTCCGGTCAGCGCGCGGAAAGAGGTGACTTCCCCCGCCTTTACGCCCCGTTTTCCGCCTTCGCGCAGGACCGCGGCGGCGAGGGGATGCTCGCTCTTTGCTTCGAGCGCGCAGGCGAGAGAAAGGAGTTCTTCTTCGCCGTGTCCCTGCGCGGGATAGAGGCCCGTCACCTCGGGCTGCCCTTTGGTCACGGTGCCGGTCTTGTCCAGAATGACGATCTGCGCCTTGCCCGTCTGTTCGAGGGATGCGGCGGTCTTAAAGAGGATGCCCTGCTTCGCGCCTACGCCGCTGCCCACCATGATGGCGACGGGCGTGGCGAGCCCCAGCGCGCAGGGGCAGGAGATGACCAGCACGGAGATCGCCCGTGCCAGAGAGAAATCGAAGGGCTTGCCGAGGATGAGCCAGACGGCGAGGGTCATAGCCGCGATGCCCGTGACGGCGGGCACGAAAATGCCGCTCACCCTGTCCGCGATCTTCGCGATGGGCGCTTTGGTCGCGGCGGCGTCCGACACCATTTTGATGACCTGCGACAGGGCGGTGTCTTCGCCCACGCGGGTCGCCTCGCAGCGGAGGAAGCCGTTCCGGTTGACGGTCGCCGCGTAGACGGGATCGCCCGCCTTCTTGTCCGCGGGGATGGATTCGCCGGTCAGCGCGCTTTCGTTGACCGCACTGTCGCCTTCCGTCACGATGCCGTCCACGGGCACGCTTTCGCCCGGACGCACGAGAAAAATGTCACCTTTTACCACTTGACCCGCGTCAATGACGGTTTCAACGCCGTTTCTTACCACGCAGGCGGTCTTCGGTGAGAGTTTGATGAGATTTTTGAGGGCATCCGTAGTCTTTCCCTTGCTCCGCGCTTCCAGCGTCTTGCCCACGGTGATGAGGGTCACGATCATGGCGGCGGACTCGAAGTACAGACCGTGGAGCCACGCGCCCGCGTCTCCGCCCCGCGCCATGGCGTCCGTGATCATAAACAGGGAATACACGCTCCACAGGAAAGACGCGGAGGAGCCCATCGCCACCAGCGTGTCCATGTTGGGCGCGCCGTGAATGACCGCCTTGAAACCGGACACGAAGAACTTTTTGTTGATGAGCATGACGACGGCGGCGAGCAGCATCTGCATGACGGCGACCGCCGCGGGATTGTTATCGAAAAAGGCGGGCATAGGGAAGCCCCACATGCCGTGCCCCATGGATACATATAATAGGAATAAAAGCACGGTGACGGAGGCGATGAGCCGCCTGATGAGCGCCGGGGTCTCCCGGTCGGTGAGCATGTCTCCCTCCGCGGAAACTGCCTTTACCGCGCCCTTCACGGAGGCCCCGTAGCCCGCGTTCACCACGGCGCGGATGATGTCCGCATCGGATGCGCTTCCCTCTACGCCCATACTGTTTGTGAGCAGGCTGACCGCGCAGGAGGAGACGCCCGGCACCTGCAGGACGGCTTTCTCCACCCGCGCCTGACAGGCGGCGCAGGACATTCCGGTGACGCTATACTGTTTCATGCTGTGACCTCGATCGAATCTGTGCGGGAATCGTTCTTTCTTTCATATTATACACCAAGCATCCCGCTGTTGCAAGTATCCCGCTTTTGTGACCCGGTGTTCGGATTTTCCGCACATAATCCGAAATCATAACAATAATGTTCGGAAATTAACCGCATTTTTCCCGATTTTACATTTCACATATCACAATAATGCGGTATAATACGGACATTCCATGCGGGAGTATCTCCCGACATTATTAGGAGGAAACTTACATGAAGAAGCTGCTCAGCCTCGCTCTTGTACTGGTTCTCGCTCTGTCCTGCATCTCCTTTGCCTCTGCGGACGACGAGTTCATGCTCGGTGTTATCCTGCTCCACGACGAAGACTCCACCTACGACCTGAACTTCATCAACGCCGTGAACGAAGCCAAGGAAGCCCTGGGCCTCGACGACGATCAGGTCATCATCAAGAGAAACATCCCCGAATCCAACGAAGTATATGAGACCGCCTGTGACCTCGTCGACGAGGGCTGCAAGGTCATCTTCGCAGACTCCTTCGGCCACGAGACCTACCTGCTCGAGGCTGCCAAGGAATTCCCCGAGGTCGAGTTCTGCCACGCCACCGGCACCATGGCTCACACCGAGAACGTTGCCAACTTCCACGATGCTTTCGCTTCCATCTACGAAGGCCGCTACATCGCGGGCGTTGCCGCCGGCATGAAGCTCAACGAGATCAAGCCCGCCGGTGCTCTGAAGGGCGAAGTTCCCATGATGGGCTATGTCGGCGCTTTCCCCTATGCTGAAGTTATCTCCGGTTACACCTCCTTCTACCTCGGCGCAAAGTCCGTTTGCCCCGATGTCATCATGAAGGTCCAGTTCACCGGCTCCTGGCTGGATGAGAATGGTGAAAAAGCTGCCGCTGAAGCTCTGATTGCCATCGGCTGCGACCTTATCTCCCAGCACGCAGACTCCATGGGCGCTCCCACCGCTTGCGAGAACGCCGGCATCCCCAACATCGCTTACAACGCCCCCACTGTGGAATCCTGCCCCAACACCTTCATCATCTCTTCCCGCATCAACTGGGCGCCCTACTTCGAGTACATCTGCAAGTCCGCCATGGCCGGTGAGACCATGGAAGCCGACTGGTCCGGCAACATCCTGACCGGTTCCGTCATGCTGTCCGATGTCAATGAGAAGGCCGCTCCCGCCGGCACCGCCGAAACCGTGAACGCCCTCATCGAGCAGTTCAGGAACGGCGAAATCAAGGTGTTCGACACCGCCAAGGAGAACTTCATCACCGTGAACGGTGCTGCTCTCACCTCCTACATCGCCGATGTTGACACCGACGCTGCCTACACTCCCGACACCGAAGTCATCGCCGATGGTTACTTCCACGAGTCCGAGTTCCGTTCCGCTCCCTACTTCGACATCCAGATCGACGGTATCGAGATGCTGAACAGCGGTATCTGATCCGCATTAACAATAAGAGCTGCCGCCCGCATGGACGGCAGCCCTTGTGCGTTATGGGGGAAAGAAAAACGCGGCTGCCCGAGCCCGCAGGCGAGAAGCGGTACGCATACCAAAAGCCTCCCTTTGCACAAGGAAACCAAAGTTGCGGCGCATCGCCGCATACCCCGTCTCCATAGGGGCGGATAGCACCGCCTGCCGTTTTTCTCATATTTTCCCGGAGTTCTTCCTTGCGCAGGCGCAGAAAGTATAGTATAATGTTTCTGTCCAAGGAAGTCCCCCGGATGCGGGAACCAGATTTTACCGGAGGTAAATTTCATGCAGGCTGCTCTGGAACTCAGGAATATCACCAAGCGCTTCGGCACCAAAGTCGTAGCCAACAAGAGCGTCAATCTCACCGTGTACAAGGGCGAGATCCTGGCGCTGCTCGGTGAAAACGGCTGCGGCAAGACCACGCTGATGAACATGGTATCGGGCATCTATTTCCCGGACGAGGGACAGATCTTCATCGGCGGCGAGGAAGCGGTCATCCGCTCCCCCAAGGATGCCTATGACAGAAAGATCGGCATGATCCACCAGCACTTCAAACTGGTGGACATCTTCACCGCGGCGGAGAATGTCATGCTCGGCATGGGCAGCGGTGTCACGCTCAAAAATGTGAACGCCAAAGTGACGGAGATCGCCGAAAAATACGGTTTCGCCATCGACCCCAAAAAGAAAGTATACGAGATGAGTGTGTCCGAAAAGCAGACCGTGGAGATCATCAAGGTGCTCTACCGCGGCGCAGATCTGCTCATTCTCGACGAGCCCACTGCCGTACTGACCCTGCAGGAGATCAAGCGTCTGTTCGCGGTGCTCAAACGCATGAAGGAGGACGGCAAGACCGTCATCATTATCACCCATAAGCTGAACGAGGTCATGGAGGTTTCCGACCGCGTTGCCATCATGCGCAAGGGCGAGCATATCGCAACGGTCAACACCTCCGAGACCACCGAGCAGGAACTGACCGACATGATGGTCGGCAAGAAAGTCAACCTGAATATCGAACGCAGCGATCCCAAAGACCCCGAGAGCCGCATCATCGTCAAGCATTTAAACGCCATCGACGAAGAGGGTCTTCCCGTGCTCAAGGATGTTTCCTTCGATGTGCGCGGCGGTGAGATCCTCGGCATCGCCGGTATCGCGGGCAGCGGCCAGAGAGAACTGCTGGAGGCCATCGCGGGCCTTCAGAAGGTGGAAAGCGGCGAGGTCATTTTCATTAACCCCAAGAAGGACAAGCCCGTTACCCTGTTCCATCACTCCGTCAAAAAGATCCGCGCGATGTCCGCCGAGGGCAAGTTCCACGACCCCGAAGGCAACACGCTGAACCTCACCTTCACCACGGGCAAAAAGATCCGCGAGATGGTGGAAAAAGAGCAGATTTTGTTCTATGACGACGAGGTCATGAGCCTTCGCGACCTCACGCCCCTTGAAATCAGAAACCTCGGCGTCAAGCTTTCCTTCGTGCCCGAAGACCGTCTCGGCATGGGTCTGGTCGGCTCGATGGGCATCTCCGGCAACATGATGCTCCGCTCCTACCGCAAGGGCAGAGGCGGATTGCTGGAGATGAGCAAGCCCAAGAAATTAGCCGAGCAGATCGTGAGCGAGCTCGAGGTGGTCACGCCCTCTATCGCCACGCCCGTACGGCGTCTGTCCGGCGGCAATGTACAGAAGGTGCTGGTCGGCCGCGAGATCTCCTCTTCTCCCAAGGTTCTCATGACCGCCTATCCCGTGCGCGGTCTCGACATCAACTCTTCCTACACCATCTACAATCTGCTGGATAAGCAGAAGCGTCTGGGCACCGCGGTCATTTTCGTGGGCGAGGACCTGGATGTGCTGATGGCTCTTTCCGACCGCATCATGGTGGTCAACAGCGGCCGCGTGACCGGTATCGTGGATGCCCGCACGGTCAAAAAAGAAGAACTGGGTTACCTCATGACCAAGACGGAGGAGGCATAACATGGCAAGCATCAAAGAACCGCTCATCCACTTGACCAAGCGGGAGACCATGAAGCCGTGGAAGGCCATGCTCGTCCGCCTGCTCGCCTTTGCCGTCGGCATGCTGGTCTGCGGCGCCGTGGCGTTTCTGCTCATCGAAAAACTGCGCAATAACCCCGGCAAGATCGGCGATTTCTATTATGCCTTCATCAAGGGCTCTTTTTCCTCTTCCCGCAAGTTCTGGAAGTTCCTCAAAAACATCGCGGTGCTGCTGTGCATCGCCCTCGCGCTGACGCCCGCCTTCAAGATGCGCTTCTGGAATACCGGCGCGGAAGGTCAGACCCTCGTGGGCGTGCTGGCCGCCATCGCCGTCAACTTCTATCTGGGCGGCAAGTATAACCCCGAAGTGGTCCTGCCCAACGGCTGGCTGCTGGTGCTCATGCTCGCCGCGTCCCTCATGGCAGGTGCCCTCTGGGGCCTCATCCCCGCTCTGTTCAAGGCGAAGTGGGACACGAACGAGACTCTGTTTACCCTGATGATGAACTATGTGGCGACCTTCCTCGTCTCCTACTTCCTCATCGTGTGGGTGCCCAGCGGCTCCTCCTCCCTCGGTAAACTCAAAAGCGGCAAACTCCCCACTGTCTATAACGACTACCTGCTCATCATCATCATCGTGCTGGTGTTCACCTTCCTGCTGTATGTGTACCTCAAATACACCAAGCACGGCTATGAGATCACCGTCGTGGGCGAATCCGTGAGGACCGCGCGCTATATCGGAATCAATGTCAGCAAGGTCATCATCCGCACCATGCTGGTCAGCGGCATGCTGTGCGGCCTTGCCGGCTACCTCATCGCCGCAGGCCTTGACCAGTCCGTCACCACGGATTCCG
The DNA here is from genome assembly GCA_045598325.1 of Clostridia bacterium. Taxonomy (GTDB): domain Bacteria; phylum Bacillota; class Clostridia; order Christensenellales; family Aristaeellaceae; genus RUG14130. The sequence goes on from JAZLLT010000019.1 coordinate 51,927, forward strand.
TGGGCGGACAGGGCTTCACCGCCATCATGGTCGCGTGGCTGGCAAAATTCAACCCCATTCTCATGATCCTGACCAGCGGCATTATCATCTTCCTCAATCAGGGCGCCGACCAGATCTCCACCTCCTTTGATGTGTCCGGCGCGTTCCCCGATGTCATCGTGGGCATCGTGCTGTTCTTCATCATCGGCAGCGAGTTCTTTATCAACTACGAGGTCCACTTCAGACATTCCCACAAGGAAATCGCGGAGGTGAGCAAATAATGAGTACCTGGGTACAGTTCCTTTTAGACTCCCTTGCCTTCGGCGCGGTCTTCATGTACGGCTCCACCGGTGAGATCCTCACCGAAAAGAGCGGCCACCTGAATCTGGGCATCCCCGGTATCATGTGCATGGGCGGCGCGGGCGGATGTCTGGTGCTTTCCATGATCGGCGCGAGCAGTCTTCCGCACTGGCTCATCGTGCTTGCCGGCATCCTCTGCTCCTTCCTGATGGCCGCGTTCATGGGCGCCATCTACTCCTTCCTCACCGTCACCCTGCGCGCCAACCAGAATGTGACCGGTCTTGCCCTCACCACCTTCGGCGTGGGCCTCATGAAGGTCATCATGAGCGACAAAAAGCGCATCATCGTGCAGAATTATCTGGTCATCCCCAAGCAGTATTACCGCTGGCCCTTCGCAAACCGTCAGGACGCCCTGCAGTACTTCGGACCCATGTTCTTCCTGGCGGTGTTCATCGCGATCTTCGCCAGTTACTTCCTGTACCACACCAAGAAAGGCCTCAATCTGCGCGCTGTGGGCGAAAACCCCGGCACCGCGGACGCCGCCGGCATCAATGTCACCCGCTACAAGTACCTCGCCACCTGCATCGGCGCGGGTATCTCGGGTCTGGGCGGCTTCTACTACATCATCGACTACATGACCTCTCAGGAGGCTTACCTCTCCGTTGAGGCGTTTGGATGGCTCTCTATCGCCCTCGTCATCTTCGTACTGTGGCGTCCCCATCTCACCATCATCGGTTCCTTTGCCTTCGGCATATTGTTTTCCTGCTCCAGTTACCTGGTCAACATCAGCGTCATCGAGATCGCTGCGGAGACGGGCGCGTTCAAGGCGTTCTTCCTCGGCATCGTGCAGGGCGTGCAGATGTGGCTCAAGTCCATGCCCGCAAAGCCCATCCTGAAAATGCTCCCGTACCTGTTCACCATCCTCGTGCTCATCATCAGTTCCGTCAAGAACAAGCGCGAGAACCAGCCTCCCACGAGTCTGGGACTGTCCTATTTCAGAGAAGAAAGATAAATGAGAGAAGCACCCGCGAGGGTGCTTTTTTCATGGGTGAAAAGCGGCGGTATCGCCTGCGGAAACGCGGAAATGCCACTTCAGGCTGCGTAAATGCAAATGCGGGTTGGTTGCATAAGGATGCCTTTTCCCTTATGATTATATGCGCAGGGAGGATGATTGATATGGATTTAGCGGAAAATCTGAAAACAGTCCGAAGGAACCGTCAACTGTCGCAGGGGGATCTTGCGGAATTACTCGGGGTCAGCAGGCAGTTTCAAAATGGGAACTCGGCGAAGGATACCCGGAAACGGAAAAACTGCTCGGCGGCGGGGACGCGGCACCTGTTCGAGGCACCGCTTCCGGGACGGTCACGATCGTTTCGCCGAATGAAGGCGTTATCGCAGGGGCGTCAAAGGTCATGTGTTCGCAGCCGTTCAAAGGAGCAAAGAACAGTCCGAAGTATGCGCTGTTCGCCTCTGACGGGAACGAGATGTCGCTTTGGGGCGCGCGCAATACATTTCCTGCGTGGTACAGAGATCCGGAAGACATTACGGCAGAGATCGATGAGATCCGGAAGGCGCCGGAAACGGGGAAGGACTCCTATACTCTGCAGTACAGCGTCAGGTGCAAACAGAATCTGATGCGTACGATAGAAGATTGATTTTTACCGCCGGACAAAAAGCCCCGCCGGAGAGGAACATCCTTTCCGGCGGGGCTTCAAATCACTTACTTCCTTGCGGGGCCGCCGCGTTTGCTCCGCGGCGTCATCATTTTGCTTTATTCCACTCCGGTGGGCTCGGTGACCGTATCGGTTCCGGTGTAGGCCTTCGCGGCGTCCGAGAACAGGAGACGCTGGGTCTCCGCGCCGGCGATGCCGTCCACGCCCAGCCCGTTGTAGTTCTGGAACAGCGTGACCGCGGTCTTGGTCTTGTTGCCGTAATCGCCGTCCGCGGCGGTATCGGCGGGCAGGTAGCCCAGTTCGATCAGGCGCTTCTGGAGCAGCTGCACCGCGTAAGCCTGCGTGCAGTCCTTGCCGCCCAGCGTGATGTAGGTGTCATACACGAAGGGGTAGGGCGCGGGGATGGTTTCTTCCTCGGCGGGCAGGGGAGACACGGAGTTGGTTTCCAGATTGCAGAACACGGACAGAGTCACGATGTCATAGCCCTGGGATACGGCGTAGGGGATGAACTCGGTCAGTTTCTTGAGGTCCGCGTCGGAGGTAGTGAAGCGGTACACATAGCCGGCCTTCAGATTGTTCTTGAGGGTCTTGATGCCGATATCGCTGCCGTCCTGATTCCAGTGGGCAATGCCCTTGTAGGAGCCCAACTGCACCAGATACTGGTGGGTGCGCAGGTCGTTTTCGCCCTTGCCGCCGCGGGTGCGCAGGAAGTGCATGTCGTACTTGAAGCCCAGCGCCTTGCTGACCGCCTGATTCTGGGCGAAAATCTCGTACGCCATTTCCTCGTCGGTCAAGGAGTAGAGGTTCTTGTTGTTGTAGGTGTAGTTGCCGATTTCAAAGCCCAGCGAGTAGGCGCGGCGCAGAGCGCTCTGCAGTTCGGCGGAGGAAGCCACATCCTTGCCCATGGGGAAGAGGGTCAGTTCCACCTTGTTGCTCTCGCAGATATCAATGATGGCGTTCAGGTTGTCCACGCTCTTGATGTCGTCCAGCGTGACGGTGATGCGCTTGACATCGGTGGGCCCCTTCGTGAGGATGGGCAGATAAACCACGGGCTGCGCGGTGGGGGAGGGGGCGGGTTCGGGCGTTGCGGTGGCGTCGGGATCGGGCGTCACGACGGCGGCGGTGGGAGCGGTATCGGGCTGAACGACGGGCTCGTCCTTCTTGGAGCAGCCTTTTACGAGCACCAGCACCAGAATGACCAGAACGACCAGCGCGACGGCAGACAGGATGATCCTGTTTTTCTGCTCCTGCTTTTTCCGCTGTGCCTTGCGCTTTTCTTCAACCGCGTGAATCACTTTCTGCGGATCTTTGTTTTTATCCATAAATACACCTCCGTATGATTACAACTATACATAGGATATTATAGCACGACTGTAATAAATTGCAATACTTTTGCAAAACTTTTTTACGGTAATTGGACACGAAATGATGTTTGTTTTCCATTTTCCCGTGCTGTTTTGGAGACAGGACGGTTAACGCGCGTCCGTTTCCGGCTGAAAACCGATGATGCGGAGGTTTGGAATGATCAAAATCTCTGTGCAGACCGGCGGACCGGTCCACCTATTACGGCATCGACGAGGGCTACTGCAAGATCAGGGAATGGGGCTTTGACGCGGTGGACGCCAACATCGACCGGTTGATGACGGGCATGGAGATCCGCGAAAACAGTTTCTCCGACCTGTTCGTCAAGGGCGGGGACGATTTTATGGACCTGTTCACCCCCTACGCGGAAGCGGCGAAGAAGTACGGCATCGACAACTATCAGGCGCACGCGCCGTTTCCTTCCTATATCTATTCCGAGAACGCGGACAGTGATTTCAATGCCCGCATGATCGAGGTGCTCAAAAACATGATCCGCGGCTGCGACAAAATCGACTGCCGCAACCTCATCATCCATCCCTTCTTCGCGGGCTATGACCACCTGCTCCGTCCGGAGGAAGAGTGGGAACCCAACATCGAAAGTTACGGGAAACTCATCCCCACGGCAAAGGAATACGGCGTGACGGTGAACCTCGAAAACATGTTCACGAGCCATAAGGGCAAAATCTACGCCGCCTGCTGCTCGGGCATCGCCCTCGCCTGCAAGTATGTGGACGAACTCAATGCCCTCGCGGGAGAAAAATGCTTCGGCTTCTGCCTCGATACGGGACACCTGCTGCTGTGCGGCATCGATGTGAAAAACGCCATGCTCACGCCGGGCTCCCGCATCACCGCCTTCCACATGCACGATAACAACGGCATCGCGGACGAACACATCGCCCCCTTCTCCGGCATCCTCGACCGGGACCGTTTCGTGGAGGGCCTGCGGGAAATCGGGTACGACGGGACCATCTCCTTTGAGACCTTCAATGTGTGGCGGAGAGGCCGCATCGAGGTCATGGACGAGACCATGAAACTGATCGCCAAAACCGGCAGGGCGTTTGCCGAAGCGGCGGTAAAGTAGACAAAAGAAAACAGGGAGCGATCGCTCCCTGTTTTCTTATCTCACGAAATAGTGTCTTGCCAGCAATTTGGAAAGGCCATCCAGTCCCGGATAGATGATGCGCTCGTTCACATTGTACTGGTCGAGCAGGTCGCGGATATCCCAGCGGATGTCCTTGCTGATGACATAGCGCACGGTCTTTTCCGTCTTGCGGTCCAGAAAACCTTCGATGTCGTCCATCTGCGAGGGGATGATGGAGAAGAAGGAATACTGGTTCACGATGCGCACATCCACGCTGGGCGGTTCGATGTTGACGAGGGCTTCCCTGCCCATGTCCGCGTCGTATTCGTCCAGGCGGTTGACCACGCGGGTCAGGGTGTCGACGGAGAACACGGAAGATTCCTTCTCTTTGAGCGCCTGCAGGTATTTTGCGGGCAGGCTCCGGTTCACATCCGTCATGTCCATGCGCCACACCACGCAGTCGTGGTCGGAAAGTTGGTTGCAGTCCGCCTCGCTCATGGCGAAGTGCAGGGCGACCAGAGGAGAATAGGTCCAGTCCAGCAGGCGGGTGGGAAGACCGTAATGCTGCCCCACGATCATCTGCTTCCAAACGGAATCCTTGAGTGTCGGATCCTCGATGGAAGCGTACTTGGTGAAGGAGGACAGGATGGAAGGCTCGAGCAGCGCCGCTTTATCCTTGCAGTTCCTGACAAGACTGGTGGAGAGTTTGTAGTTCACATCGGGAAGCCCGCGGTAATACCGGGTGGAGCGGATGCGGTCGATGGCTTCGTTGCGGCCCTGATCGGCGATCATGTGAAGCACATCATCGATGGTGTTCAAATATCTGGTTTCGATCATGATTCCGCTCCTTTGATATCGTAGCCCGCGGCGGAGAGCGCCGCGATCGCGGCTGTGAGGTTCTCTTCCTTTATGAGTACATAATCCGTGTTATAGGTGGAAACGGCGAAGATGCCGACCTTCGCTTTCGCCAGAATGTCGAGAATCGGCGCGAGGACGCCTACCATAGTAAACTCGAATACGCCCTCCAGACGGAAACACCGCCAGCCGTCTTCCCGGTTGGACGCGTCCGCGGGCACGAGCGCCGTATCGCATACGAGAGAAAGTTCGTCCGCGGTCTTGCCGATGAAGCAGAAGTCCTCTTTCAGAAGGGCAGGGGAAATGTTCCCGACCTGACAGACGGTGAAAGGCACGGGCAGCAGCGTGAGCGTCATACAGGAAAGTCCTTTCGGTTGATGCCTTCATTATAGCAGAAATCCGGCAGCGGCGCAAGGGGAGGAAAGAATGTGCATATTTATGCAGGATATACATGCGGGGCTGCATATATGCGGAAAAACGCCGCGCCGGACGCATATTCGCATATTTATACAATGATTATGTATATTATGTTAATTCTGCTCCGAAATACTTGCATTATGAGCGGCTTCGTTGTATAATCCGTGCATATTCAATTTCAGGAGGATATTTACAATGAAAAAGATTCTTTCTCTGGTCATGGCTCTCTGCCTGATTCTTTCCTGCTTCGCGATGGCGGAGGAACTCCCCGTTCTGACCATGGGCACCAACGCCGCATTCCCTCCCTATGAGTTCTATGAGGACAATGAGATCGTCGGCATCGACGCCGAGATCGCATACGCCATCGGCGAGAAACTCGGCTACAAAGTAGAAATCATGGACATGGACTTTGATACTCTGGTCGCCAATGTCGCCACCGGCAAGATCGACTTCGCCATGGCCGGCATGACCGTGACCGAAGAGCGTCTGCAGAGCGTGTTCTTCTCCACCTCCTACGCCAAGGGCGTTCAGGCGATCATCGTTCCCGAAGGCTCTCCCATTACCTGCGTTGACGACCTCTATGCCGAGGGCGCCGCGTTCAAGGTAGGCGTTCAGGAAGGCACCACCGGTGACATCTACTGCACCGATGATTTCGGCGAGGAGCTCGTTTACAAGTTCAAGAACGGCGCCGAAGCCGTTGCCGCTCTGCTGGCCGGCAAACTGGACTGCGTCATCATCGACAACAACCCCGCCAAGGCGTTCGTCGAAGCCAATGAAGGTCTCGTGATCCTCGAAAGCTCCTACGCCGATGAAGACTATGCCGCCGCTCTGTCCTATGACAATCCCGAACTGTGCGAGAAGTTCGACGCAGCCATTACCGAACTGATCGAAGACGGCACCATCGCCGCCATCCTCGAGAAATATATTCCCGCGGAATAATCGGATTTCAAAACCGCATAGAAAATGAAGGGGCCGAGAACCCCTTCATTTTCGGCGTGTAAAGAGAATAATCGGAAAGTGGTACACCTCATGAAGAAAACCATCAAAATCGCCGCCATTGTGCTCGTCTGCGTCATCGCCGCGGGTGCGCTGGGCTTCGGCTGCTACGAGTGGCTGTTCAAGGGCGCGGAAGTCATTCCCGTCAAGGACGGCAAACTCACCGGCACCAAGACCAGTTGGCTCACCGCCCGGAACGGATCCGGGGACTATATCAAAGTCGCGGACATCACAGCTCCCACGGGCTACTCGTCCGTGAAGGGCGCGGAAGACGCGGACGGAGATCCGCTGACCACCCAGTTCGTCTACGCGAAAAAGGATAAATCCGCGGGCGAAAGCACCCTCACCGTGACCGCCGTCCACATGACGGAGGCGGAAGCACTTGCCGGAGGCTATGCCGAAACCAAACTCACCATACCCGACAGCATGCGCAAGGGCAGCCGCGAAGGCGAAGTCTACACGGTGCTGACGAAGACGGGGGAGGACGGCAAGACGCTGTGCCTGATGCCCTCCGCCTATGACGATATCCTTGTCTGTGCCGAACTGACGCTCGCCGAGGGTATGAGCGTCAACGATGAACTGTATCCCATGGCGGCGAAGGTGACCCCTTCCAGGCGCCTGCATCCCTTCATCAGCGACCTGAAACTCAATTTCGTGGACGACAGCCGCTGGAACTATCTGCTGGATGGTCTGCTCATCACCCTGCTCATCACTTTCGCGTCCGGCTTCATGGGCATTATTCTCGGCGCCATCGTGGCGTCCATCCGCTCCACCTGGCAGAAGAACAACGAGAATATGCATCCCGGCGCGGGCAAGACGCTGCTCAAAATCGCGGACAGGATCTGCGGCGTGTATCTGACCGTCATCCGCGGAACGCCTGTGATGGTGCAGCTGCTTATCATGTACCTCATCATTTTCGCCTCTTCGTCCAACGGCACCATGTCCGCCATCCTTGCCTTCGGCATCAACTCCGGCGCTTATGTGGCGGAGATCATCCGCGGCGGCATCGTGAGCATCGACAACGGTCAGTTCGAGGCGGGCCGCTCTCTGGGCTTCAACTACTTCCAGACCATGTGGTACATCATCCTGCCCCAGGTGTTCAAGAACATCCTTCCTGCCCTCGCCAACGAATTTATCGCCCTGCTGAAGGAGACTTCCGTTTCCGGCTATGTGGCGGTGCGCGACCTCAACAAGGGCGGCGAGATCATCCGCTCTGTCACTTATTCGCCCTTCATGCCCCTGCTGGCGGTAGCGGCGATCTATCTGGCGCTGGTCATGTTCTTTACGAAACTGGTCGGCATTCTGGAAAGGAGGCTGCGCAGCAGTGACCATTAAAAAAACGGGAGATGTGATCATCTCCGTGCGCGACCTGCAAAAGGATTTTCTGGGCGGAAAACTGAAAGCCCTGCGCGGCATCACCACCGATATCCGCCGCGGCGAGGTGGTGGTCGTCATCGGTCCGTCCGGCAGCGGCAAAAGTACCTTTCTGCGCTGCCTGAACCTCATGGAACTGCCCACGGGCGGCACCGTGACCTTCGAGGGCACGGACATCACCGATCCCTCCGTCAACATCAATGTGCACCGCCAGAAGATCGGCATGGTCTTCCAGCATTTCAATCTCTTCCCCCACATGACGGTACTGCGCAACATGACCATCGCGCCCATCAAACTGCTGCACATGAGCGAAGCGGCGGCGGTGGAAAAGGCGATGAAACTGCTGGAGATCGTCGGTCTCAAGGACCGCGCCAACTCCTATCCAAACCAACTCTCCGGCGGACAGAAACAGCGCGTTGCCATCGTGCGCGCCCTGTGCATGGAGCCTGATGTGATGCTGTTTGACGAGCCCACCTCCGCTCTCGACCCCGAAATGGTCGGCGAAGTGCTGGAGGTTATGAAAAACCTCGCCAAGAGCGGCATGACCATGGTGGTCGTGACCCACGAGATGGGCTTTGCCCGCGAGGTGGGCGACCGCGTGCTGTTTGTGGACGGCGGCAAGATCGTTGAGGAAGGCACGCCCGACGAGATCTTCAACCACGCGCAGAACAAGCGCACGCAGGACTTCCTGTCGAAGATCCTGTAACGGAAGGCAGACCGTCACCCCGCAAGGGAGGCTGTCAGTCTCCCGCGCATCCGAAATCCGTGCCCGCGGGGGCGGATATCATCCGCCAGCCATACCGGTACGGAAACGCGGCATCGGCGAAAAACGCCGTATCCCGCCGGGCGAGGGCTTGCTCCCGCCGAACCCCCGAAAGGAGCTAAAATATGGAACTTACTCTCACCAAAGAAAATTTCGAATCCGAAGCGGTAAACAGCCCCATCCCCGTCATCATCGATTTCTGGGCGCCCTGGTGCGGTCCCTGCCGTATGCTGGGCCCCGTCATCGCGCAGCTCGCCGGGGAGAACGAAGGAAAAATCAAGGTCTGCAAGGTCAATGTGGACGAGCAGGAAGAGCTCGCCATGGCGTTCAAGGTAAGCAGTATCCCGCTGGTCGTCCGCATGGACGGCGGCAAGGTGACCAAAATGTCCCTTGGCTACAAGAGCAAGGAAGCCCTCGAAGCCGAGATCCTGTAAGCGACGCCGGATATCGGGACCGGTGCAGCCGGGCATCCGGACGCGTTTATACGGGACGAAAACGGCAGAAAGCAGAGCATGAGATGCGGTGTCTCATGCTCCGTTTTGTATGAACGCGGGTCCCGGAAGCGCTCTGCCCGGGTGATTTTGCAAGTTGCACACCCTGGATTTTCATTTTCTGACAAAATGAAGAATAAAAATAAGTAAATTTGCATTTTTTCAAGCGCCAATGTACAAATTGCATATTGACATCGGCACTATGTTGTGTTAAAATGCTTATGAAGTCGTTCAAGCGACAAATTTTTGAAAGAGGGCACTGTATATGAAGAAACTGCTCAGTCTCGTTCTTGTACTCGTTCTTGCGCTTTGCTGCGTGAACTTCGCTTCCGCCGAAGAAGAGTCCAAGGGCTACAAGATCGCCATCCTGACCGGCACCGCATCCCAGGGCGATGAAGAAATCACCGCTGCCCAGACGCTGGCTGCCCAGTATCCCGAGATTGTCATCACCGACACCTATCCCGATGCTTTCGCTTCCGAAGTTGAGACCACCATCTCCAAACTTCTCGCGTTTGCCGCGGATCCCGAAGTCAAGGCCATCATCTTTGTTCAGGGCGTTCAGGGCGCGACCTCCGCGTTCACCCAGATCAAAGAAAAGCGCCCCGACATCCTGCTGATCACCGGTGTTCCCGCCGAGGATCCCGCTCCCATCAGCGCGGCTGCGGATATCGTTCTTGCCAACGATGAAATCGGCTGCGGCTATCAGGTTGCCGACAAGGCTGCCGAGTGGGGTTGCGATGTTATCATCCACTACTCCTTCGCCCGTCATATGTCCTACGAGACCATCGTTGCTAAGCACGACGCGATGAAGCTCACCGCCGACACCTATGGCATCGAGTTCGTTGACCGTGACTGTCCCGATCCCACCGGCGATGCCGGCGCCAGCGGCGCTCAGGCCTTCATCCTTGAGGATATCCCGAAGGTCATGGAGGAGTTCGAAGGCAAGAAGGTTTGCTTCTACTGCACCAACTGCGGTATGCAGGTTGCTCTCCAGCAGGCCATCGTAAACGAAGAGAATGCGTACTATGCGCTTCCCTGCTGCCCCAGCCCCTTCCACGGCTTCCAGGAAGCATTCGGTATTGAGTCCTCTTACGGCGATATCGAAGGCACCATCAAGATCCTCGCCAACTACCTGAACGATCACGGCGCCGCTTCCAGATTCTCCACCTGGTCCGTGCCCGTAAACATGAGCATGATTCTGGGCGCTTTCGAATATGCCTGCGCTTACGCCGAAGGCAAGATCGAAGGCAAACTGGATGTTGACCTCCTGGCCGAGTGCGTCAGCAAGGCTGCAGACGCCACCGTTGCTTTCGATGTCTACACCAACGACAAGGGCGAAACCTTCAGCAACTACCTGCTGATGGCGCTCAATCCCATCGACTTCCTCGATTACATCGATTAATTCTTAACTGCTGCTGTGCCCGGAGCGCCCTGCGCGGCGTTTCGGGCATTTTAGTTAAGACGGGAGGCAATACTTTGGCATCTGAATTTGTACTTGAAATGAACCATATCACAAAAGAATATGGTCAGAACACCGTGCTGAGCGATGTGACGCTCAAAGTAAAGCCCGGTGAAATACACGCGCTTATGGGTGAAAACGGCGCGGGCAAATCCACATTGATGAATGTGCTTTTCGGCATGCCCGTCATTCACGCTACCGGCGGTTTTAAAGGTCAACTTCTTGTTGACGGAGTGGAATCCAAAATCACTTCGCCTTTCGATGCCATGAAGAAAGGCATCGGCATGGTCCATCAGGAATTCATGCTGATCCCCGGCTTTACCGTGACCGAGAACATCAAGTTGAACCGTGAAACGGCAAAGGGATGGCTCGGCAGCAAGCTTTTCGGTAAAGAAATGGAAATGCTTGACAACAAAGCCATGTCCGAAGATGCGAGGCGCGCGCTTGACAGCGTCAACATGAACATCGACGAGTTTGCCAGGGTGGAAGGTCTGCCTGTCGGGCACATGCAGTTTATCGAGATCGCGCGCGAAATCGATAAGAAAAATATGAAATTGCTGGTCTTTGATGAGCCGACCGCGGTGCTTACGGAAAGCGAAGCGGCGCAGCTGATCAAAGTCATGAAGGATATTGCCGCAAAAGGCATCGCCATCATTTTCATTACGCACAGACTCGAAGAGGTAATGAACGCCGCGGATACCGTGACGATCCTGCGCGACGGCAAACTGGTTACCTCGATTGCGAAGAAAGAAACAACCATTGATGAAATGGCGTCCCTGATGATCGGACGCGGCAGCAGTGGGTTAATCGATATAGGCAAGACCCGCAGGGAAAAATCGGACACGGTCGCGATGTCCATAAAGGATCTTTATGTGGACATGCCCGGCGAAACCGTGAAAGGCCTCGACCTTGATGTATATGAGGGCGAGATCATCGGCATCGGCGGTCTGGCGGGTCAGGGCAAACTCGGCATCGCCAACGGCATCATGGGCCTTTATCCCGCGGCCGGCGAAGTGGAACTATACGGCGAAAAACTCCCGCTCGGCGACGCCGGCAACGCGCTGAAGAGCGGCCTTGCGATGGTGAGCGAGGACAGAAAGCAGATCGGTCTTCTGCTGGACCAGTCCATCGAGGACAACATCGTGTTTTCCGCCATGCAGATCCGCAATGACTTTATCAAAAAACTTCCTCTGCCGATCAAACTGAAGGACGGCAAGGCCATCCGCAGGCAGGCGGAGGACATGAAAAAGGAACTGGATATCCGCTGCTTCTCCACGAAGCAGGCGACAGGCACGCTGTCGGGCGGCAACCAGCAGAAGGTGTGCGTAGCCCGCGCGCTGACACTCAATCCGAAGTTCCTGTTCGTTTCGGAACCCACCCGCGGAATCGATATCGGCGCGAAGCAACTGGTGCTGGAAACGCTTGTGCGTCTCAACAAGGAACGGAACCTGACCATCGTGGTCGCGTCCAGCGAACTTCAGGAACTGCGCTCCATCTGCGACCGCATCGCGATCGTGACGGAAGGAAAACTGAATTGCATCCTGCGTCCGGACAGTTCAGACACGAGTTTCGGTCTTGCAATGAGCGGCATGGATGTTGAGGAGAGTGAAAAGGCGTGAAAAAGAAAGCGATATCGATCGTGCTGTTTGCACTGTGCGCCGTGCTGCTTGTTGCCTCAATCTGTGGCTATATCATGCGCGGGACCGCGGCGACAAAAGAAAATCTGGACAAAATGCGCACCTATGCCGTCCTGAATGCCGCTTCGAACGGTCTGATTGAAAAAATCGCGTCGAATGCCAGCGCGGACAAACTCAAGGAGATCCGCAAGGATCCCGCCTTCCGTACCTGGGGACAGGCGGAGGTACAGCGCCGTACCGAAGAGGCAGCCGAACTGGCCCGCGAAGAAGCAAAGGTCAAGTACGGCAACATCTACGGCGCGGATACTTCGGCGCTGGATGTGAAGGTCAAGGCGTTTGAGAAGACCCTTACCGAATACGGCGCGGCGGAAGACAAGGCCAGGGAAGCCTACGCCGATCTGTATCTGGAACTTTCCGACAGCGTTGGCAGTTGGACCGAACTGATCGGTGAAAACGACGACTGCGTATGGTCGGAGTTGTGCGGGAAGTTGAACGCCCTCGAAAATATGCCGGAGTACAAAGAGCCCTTCGTGAAGATGGCAAGAAATCGCGCGGAGGAAGAAGCGAAGGCGGCTGCCAAGGCTGCCGAATCCACCGAGGAAGTGACCGAGGAAGCACCCGCCGGGGAGACCGTGAACTATGATTACTTCGTGTCCACGGAAGAGATGGCGGCGCTCAAGAGCGTTTCCGATGCGGCGCTGGACGAACTCTGGTCCGAACTGATCGTGATCATTCCCGACCTCGAAACGGCCGACAAGAAGATGGTCAATTCCATCAAGGACTCCGTGACCGGCATCGTGGCATCCGCCGGAGAAGGCTTCTCCGTCAGATACGACATGTACGCCGCGCAGGATGCGGAAACAGTGCTTGAGGGCGGCGCGCGCTTCAAGATGAAGATCGCCTCTCAGGCGGAAACGCTGCTCATCGCCTTCGTGGCGCTGGTGCTGTTTACGCTAGTGTATACCTTCTGGAAGCCGCTGACGCAGAAGATGGGCGTGCCCCGCACCATCATACTGCTGTTCTTCATCTACCTTTGCCTCATTTCCCGTCTGTACGGCATGAATGTGCCCAACATGTTCTCCAATGTTCTGGAGCGCGTGGGCATGTACGGCATCCTGGTGCTGGCGATGCTGCCCGGCATCCAATGCGGCATCGGCCTCAACATGGGCATGACGCTGGGCTGTATCGCGGGTCTTTTCTCCATCATCGTGACGCTGCAGTACAACATGACCGGCATGAGCGCGCTGCTGTTCGCCTGCGTGCTGGGCGCGTTGGTAGCGATCCCGCTGGGCTGGGCATACTCCCTGCTGCTCAACAAGATGAAGGGCAGCGAAATGACGATCTCCACCTATGTCGGATATTCCGTTGTTTCGCTGATGTGTATCGGCTGGCTGCTGCTGCCGTTCTACAATCCCAAGATCGTGTTCCCGCTGCGCGGCAGCGGCATGCGCGTGACCCACTCTCTGTTGGGCTCCTATGCGCACCTGCTGGATGAACTCTGGTCCTTCCGGATCCTGGGCACCAAAGTCCCCACGGGCATCATCCTGTTCTTCCTGCTCATGTGTCTGATGATGTGGCTGTTCTCCCGCTCCAAGGTCGGCATCGCGATGAGCGCGGTGGGCTCCAACCCCCGTTTCGCGGAAGCCAGCGGCATCAATGTGGACAGCATGCGCACCCTCGGCACCATCCTTTCCATGTGTATCGCGGCAGTAGGTATCGTCGTGTACTCCTCCGCGTTCGGATATGCGCAGTTGTATAACGCGCCCAAGCAATTGGGCTTCCTGACGGCATCCGCGATCCTGATCGGCGGCGCCTCTGTCGGTAAAGCCAAGGTGAGCAATGTCATCATCGGTGTGTTCCTGTTTGAAGGCGTATTGACGCTGGGTCAGCAGGTCGCAAACGCCGTTGTGGCGGGCGGCGGCCTGAGCGAGGTCATGCGTATCATGATTTCGAACGGCATCATTCTCTACGCGCTCACGAAGAGCGGAGGTGACACTCGTGGCTGATATCAGTAAGAAAATATGGGAGAATATCAAGAAATACGCGGTTACCTATCTGTTTATCATCATCAGTATCTTCTTCGTATTCTCGAGCGGTTTGGATGAAAGAGGAGTCGCTTCGCTGGTGGAGCAACTCATCCTGCGCATCAGCCGCAACGCGTTCATCGTTCTGGCGCTGATCATCCCCATCATTGCCGGCATGGGCATCAACTTCGCCATCACCATCGGTGCCATGGCGGCGCAGATCGGCATGCTGCTGGCGCTCAACTGGCATGTGACCGGCGCGCCCGGCATCCTGCTCGCGGCGGCGATCACTTTGCCGCTCGGCATCCTGTTCGGTTTCCTGATCGGTAAACTGCTCAACAAGATGAAGGGCCAGGAGACCATCGGCTCCATGATACTGGGCTTCTTCGCCAACGGCGCCTATCAGCTTCTGTTCCTGTTCATATTCGGAAACATCATTCCGATGAACGACAATGTCACCATCACCGGCGCCACGGGCATCAAGAATACCCTGATGCTGATGGGCGAAGCGGATCTGTACACCGCGGTCGACCGCATCTGGAGGATCCCGTTCATCACGGCGGCGCTTGCTCTGTGCGGCGTCATGGCGGCTGCGGCGCTCGTCAGGTATCTGCTCAGGAAGACCTCGCTCAAGTCCCTGATCGCCACGGTTTGCGCTTCCGCCGTCATCGCGGGTGTGCTGTTCATCCCGGCCGTGCACGCCATGTTTGACGGGACCATCAGCGGAAATCCCATCAACATTCCTGTCATCACCTGGCTGCTGGTCGCCCTGCTGTGTGTGTTCAACAACTACATCATGAAGACCCGCCTCGGTCAGAAATTCCGCGCCGTGGGTCAGAACCGTGTAGTCGCGAATGCCAGCGGCATCAATGTCGACAGCATCCGCATCATCGCCATCATCATCTCCACCGTGCTTGCGGGCTGGGGCCAGATCCTGTTCATGCAGAGCGAAGGCATCGGCACATTCCAGGCATATTCCGCCCATGAGCAGGTCGGTCTGTACGCGGGCGCGGCGATTCTGGTAGGCGGCGCGTCCATCGACAGAGCCACCAACATTCAGGCACTGCTGGGCACCTTCCTGTTCCACTTCCTGTTCATCACCGCCATGTCCGCGGCAACCAAGATATTCGGCGACTCGGCTATCGGCGAATACTTCAGGGCCTTCATCAGTTACGGCATCATTGCTCTCGCGCTCGTGATCTATACCCTGCGCGCGTCCAAAAGCAAGAACCCCGAAGCTGTTTTGAAGGAAGCGGGAAAAACGAAAATCAAATAATCGGCTGCGGCAAAAGGCAGCCGCATCCCCGAAAAGCACTCCCGCAAAAGCGGGAATGCTGTGTCTATCGGAACTTTTCCGCGTCCCGTGCGTCAAAAAGAAAAGACGCGTTAGTCCGCGCCCGCTTTGCCATACTGATCGGGAGGAAGAAACCATGTCGAAATTCGGAACGCTTTTCAAAACACCCTTCGCGCAGGTACGGAAACTCGCCCGCAAAAAGCCTGTTACCGCATGGTGCCTCGTGTTGGTTGCGGTGCTGCTGTGCGCTGCCACCATCGCGGACAACATCGGCTACAACGGGCCTTACATTGACGGCATTACCCGGAGCGAATGGAAGGAAAGCAGCGCTTACCGCTTCTGGGATGCCGTGAGTTTGTGGGCGAATCAGACGGGAGGCCTCCTGTACCTGTTTGCCTTCGGCGCGTTCTTTGTCGAGAGTGTGTTTCCGAAGGTGAAAAAAGGCAGGAAAGTCCTGCTGCTCGTTCCTTTCCTTTTGCTGTCGACTTTCCTCTCCTGCGCCGGATTCGGTGAGGAAATGGTTGTTTTCAGCGGCTTTTTCGCGCCCTTAGAGGGTCCGCGGACGGAGTACGCCATCATTGCCTATGCCTTCATCCTGCTGTCTTTGTCCGTGTATTTCTGCTTCCGCCGTGCGGGAAAGCGCTTCTCGAAGTATACCCTTGATGTATTCTGCGAGTGCGTGCTCTGCGCCGCGGTGTTCCTTGTGATTGCCCTCGGCGTGCTGATCCTGTCCATTATGCTGGAAGAACTGCTGTGGGAGGACGCTTCCGACTATGCGGATGTGTTGATAATCCTCGCGGGCTTCCTCTATCCCGTGGCGGCGGCGCTCAATGCCCTTGACGGTGACGGCGAGGAGCCGCCGAAGTTCGCGGTCTCCGCGGTAAAGTATGTGCTTCTGCCTCTGTGCGCGGCGGCGTATGTGATTGTGTATGTCTATATCGCCAAAGTTATCATCACATGGACCTTCCCGAGCAACTCCGTTTTCTCCATCCTGAGCGCGCTGTTCATCGTTTCCATGCCCGTGGCGCTCATGTGCCTTGATGCGGAGAAAAAGGACCTGCCCCACAGGGCGGCGTCCTTCATGCCCGTGTTGTTTATCCCCCTCATCGGCATGCAGGGTCTGTGCATGGGCATGCGCGTTATCCAGTACGGGCTCACGGCGGAGCGCTATCTGGGGCTGGCACTCATGGTGTTTGAACTTGTCTATACCCTGTGGGCGGTCATCAAAAAGGGCGAAACGCAGGGCACGCTTGCCGTGATCGCCGCGATGCTGGCAATTGCCCTCTGCCTGCCCGCTGTCTCCTGCGTCGACCTGCCCGAGACCCTGCAGAACCGCACCCTCCGCCTTGCCGAAGTCGAAAATCTCGATCTTTACAGCGAAAACCGCCTGAGCCGCATCCGCGCGGCGCTCCATACCATTGACAGCAAGCGGGACGAAGAGCGGGATGCCTATCTGCTCAAACACTTTGACGATGCGGAGCGGGAGAAAATCGCGCTGCTCGATAAGAAGGTCAATGATAGATTCCGCAGCAACAGGGTGTGGGAACATCACTATGCGGATATCGAGCCCTACTTCACGATTCCCGTTGACGGCTTCGGGGAGATCTCCAAATTCACCGTCCATTGGTACCCGGACACGGAAAATGATGGGGAACATATGGATCTGGCGGAGATTCCCCTGTGGATCGAGCGGTTTGGCTCTTACAGAGAGGGACTTGCGGAGCAGAGTGTCACGGCAGATCTGAGCGGAATCATGGAGAAGATGATGAAAACCCGTGCGAATGAGTCCGGCAGGATCCCCGTAGACCCGCGTCTGCCGCTGCCCGACGGAAGCGTACTGTATTTCACAAGTTTCGCTTATTCCGTGCTTGACGGCACGCTCGATCATAT
The DNA here is from genome assembly GCA_045598325.1 of Clostridia bacterium. GTDB lineage: Bacteria > Bacillota > Clostridia > Christensenellales > Aristaeellaceae > RUG14130. Next base: position 69,522 of record JAZLLT010000019.1, read on the forward strand.
TACCGCGGACGGCTATCTGCTCGTTCCGTAACCCGTTCATCCCACAAAAAAAGCAGGCTTTTGCCTGCTTTTTTTGTGTCTGTATTTATCTGGACACGAAGAACATGATGGTGAACAGCGTTCCGATGACCCAGGTTCCCGCCTTGATTTCCTTCACCTTGCCCGTGAAAAGGTGGATGAGGATGTAGGACAAGAGGCCAAAGGCGATGCCGTAGGAGATGTTGTAGGTGAATGGCATGACCGCGATGGTGATGAAGGCGGGCAGGGCGGACAGGGGAGAAGCCCAGTCGATGTCTCTGACGCAGCCCATCATCAGGATGCCCACATACACGAGCGCCGCGGCGGTGGCGCAGGTGGGGATGAGGGAAGCGATGGGGGCAAAGAAGATGGCGATGAAGAACAGGACCGCCGTGAACACGGTGGTGAGGCCGGTCTTGCCGCCTTCCGCGATGCCGCTTGCCGACTCCACGAAGGTGGACACGGTGGAGTTGCCGCAGACCGCGCCCGCGCAGGTGGCGATGGCGTCCGCCAGCATTGCCTGCTCCATGCGGGGCACATTGCCGTTTTCATCCAGCAGGTTGCCCACGGCGGCGGTGCCGTAGAGGGTGCCCATGGTGTCGAACATGTCCACCATGCACAGGGCGAGGGTGGCGGTCACGAGGGTGAAGATAAAGCCCGCGGCGCCGTTATTCGCAATATAGGCGGAGAAGTCGAAGCCCTCGGTGAAGACCTTGCCGACGCACTGTGTAAAGAACTCTTTGATGGGCGTGAAGGGCGAGGAAGCGGTGAAGCCCGCGGTAAAGCCGCTCACGGTGAGATAGCCGAGAAGGTAGTAGGCGGCGGTGCCGATCAGCATGCCGAAGAACAGCGCACCGCGGACCTTTTTGTGGCTGAGGGCGCCGATAACGATGACGGTGAGCAGGAACACGATGACGGGCATGAGGGCGGGCCATGTGACTGTGCCGCCCACGAGGTTAAAGGAGTGCAGGTCCACGAGGGTGGAGGGGCTGTCCACCACGAAGCCGATATTCTGGAAGCCGATGAACGCGATGAACAGACCGATGCCCGCGGAGATGGCGGTCTTCACGCACTTGGGCACGGCCTCGAACACGAGGCGGCGCAGACCCGTCACGGTAAGAATCACGAACACGATGCCGTCCAGCAGCGTGAACATGAGGGCGTTGGCGTAACTAAAGCCCATGGCGCAGCAGAGGCTGTACACGAAGAAGGCGTTGATGCCCATGGCAGGCGCCTGCGCGAGGGGCAGACCCGCGATAAAGGCGGTGAGCAGGCAGCCGATGACGGTGGATACGGCGGTCGACACATACATGGCGCCGTAGGTGACGGGGAAACCGGGGATGTCGCAGAACATGCCTGCGTTCACCATGAGAATGTATGCCATGGCGGCGAAGGTGGTGAGACCCGCGATGAACTCGCGCCGCACGGTGGTGCCTTTTTCTTTGAGACGGAACATAAGATTACCTCGATCTGAATGATTTTGCGGGTGTATTATAGCACAGCCCGCATTTTTGCGCAAGAAAAACCGCTCCGGACGGGAGCGGCTTTTCCGATCAATCGATGCTTTCCGGTGCCTTGCGGGCTTTGAACAGCGCGCTTCTGAAGTAGAGCACCGCCAGCAGCGAGGAGCACATGACCCAGCCCACGGGGTAGGCGAGGGCGATGACGAGGCGCTTGGCGGGGAAGAAGCGGGTGCAGAAGAACAGATAGACCTGCCGGAATGCCACGAAGGACGCCAGCATGATGATGGTGGGCGCGTTGGCGATGCCGATACCGCGCAGGGCGCCCGCGTAGATCTGGTTGAAGATGATACACAGATAGAAGGGCGTGATGATGCGCACGAAGTACAGACCGTAATCCATGGCGTCCACATCCTCCGCTTTGATAAACCAGCCCATGAGCCCTCTGGAGAAGAGGAGCACGACGACGGTGAGTAGTACGGTGATGCCCAGCGACATGAGCACCGATTTGTTCACGCCCTCGTTGGCGCGCTTCTTTTTGCCCGCGCCCCAGTTCTGTCCGACGAAGGTGGTGGCCCCCATGGAAACCGCCTGAATGGGCAGTACCACGAAGCCGTCCAGTTTGTTGTACGCCGCCCAGCCCGCCATGCAGTCCGCGCCGAACTCGTTGATGTAGCCCTGCACGAACACATTGCTGAAGGAGGTGATGCCGCTCTGGATGGCGGAGGGAAGACCGAGGCGGAGGAGCTCTTTGAGGATGGGCCTGTCGATGGCAAGTTTGCGGACTTCCATTTTATATGGGCCGTCCGCCTTCACAAGGGCGATCCAGGTGAGGACGGCGGAGAGGAATTCCGCGATGATGGTCGCCCACGCGACACCCGCCACGCCCATGTCGAACACGATGACGAACAGCAGGTCGAGGGTCGTGTTGACGATGGCGGAGACGATCAGGAAGATGACGGGGCGTGTGGAGTCGCCCACTGCGCGCAGGATGCCCGTGCCCATGTTGTAGATCATGAGGCCCGTGAGCCCGCCGAAATAGATGAGCAGGTAGGTGAGAGCATCGCCGTATACTTCGTCCGGGGTGTTCGTGAGGTCGAGAAGCGGGCGTGCCAGGATAAAGCCGAGAACCGTGCCCACCACGCACATGATGATAGACAGCGCCATGGTGGTGTGGACCGCTTTGCTGAGCCGGTCGCTGTCGTGAGCGCCGTATGCCTGGGAGATGACCACGCCCGCGCCGGTCGCCAGTCCCGCGAACACGCCGACCACCACATTGATGATGTTGCCGTTGCAGCCCACCGCCGCCAGCGCGTTGCTGCCCACGAACTTGCCCACCACCATGGTGTCCACGGGGTTGTACGACTGCTGGAACAGGATGCCGATGGCCATGGGGATGGCAAAGGCGAGCAGCTGCGGAATGATCTTTCCGCGTGTCATGTCGCTGTCGGAACGGGTAAGGCTGATACGCATGGCAGAGACTCCTTTTTTGGATTTGTGAGGAATCGGTAACAGAATATGCCGGAAGCAGTGAACAAGGCTCCCTTGTGTAAAGGGAGCTGTCGGCGAAGCCGGCTGAGGGATTGCCGTCTTTCGGCCGGGATGTTAACAACAATCCCTCCGTCACACTTCGCATGCCACATCTCGCCTGCGGGCTCGGTTTAGCGCGGTTCTCGATGCTCGCCGGGCATTGATTCATTGCCGCGCCACGCTTTGCGTCCCCTTGTACATGGGAGGCTTTGCCATGCGCAGACGACTTTGGTATTTGTCTCCATCATACCCCCGCAAGGTTAAAAAAACAACCCCGCGCGGCGTGAAACCGTACGGGGTTATCTGTTAAGATTTCCTTACTTGAGGGTGATGATCACTCTTCTGTAAGGCTCTTCGCCTTCTGAATGAGTCTGCACATAGGGATCGTTCTGCAGGGCGCTGTGAAGCACGCGGCGCTCGTAGGGATTCATGGGCTCGAGGACCACGCGGCGGCCGCTCTTGCGGGCGCGGTTTGCCATGCGGATGGCCAGTTTGCGGAGGGTCTCTTCGCGCTTGGCGCGGTAGTGTTCCACATCCAGGGTCACGCGGGTATAGTCGTTCTTGCCTTTGTTCACGGTGAGGCTGGTCAGATACTGCAGGGCATCCAGGGTGTCTCCGCGGCGGCCGATGAGCACGCCCAGGGTATCGCCGGTGATGTCCACGAAGATCTGCTCTTCCTCTTCCAGCATGCGGATCTCCACATCCACGCCCATGAGTTTGGTCACATTGGAAATGAAGTCGTATGCCTTTTTGCCGTCTTCGCTGAGGGCGTCCACATTCAGTTCGGGGAACTCGCGGACGGGCGCGGCGGGAACGGGCTCGGTTTCGGTGCCGGCGGCGTCCTCAGCTTTGGGGGCTGCGGGCTTCTTGCCGCGGCTGCGCTTTTTCTTTGCGGGGGCGGGAACGGCCTCATCCTTTTTGGGTTCGGTTTCGGCGCTCTCCTCTGCGGTTTCTTCCGCCTTCTCGGCCTTTGCGGGCTTTTCTGCCTGCGCGGGCTTCTCGGCTTTCTTTTCCTTCTTCTTTTCCTGCTTCTTTTCGGGAGCGACGGAATCGAGGGTCATGGTGGGCAGGCCCAGATCGAAATCATTTTCCTGCTCTTTTACGGTGATCTTTACGCGGGCAAGGCGTCCGAACATGCCGAACAGTCCGGGACTTCCGCGGTCGATGACCTCGTGGGTCACCTCGCTGATATCGCAGCCCAGTTCCTTCAGACCGGCAGACAGGGCTTCTTCAACGGTTTTGCCGCTGGCTTCTATGGTTTTCAAGGCTGAAGTGCCTCCTTCGTTGTGTCAGGGGACGAGTCACCCTTCTTGGTGCGCTTGTCCTGCATTTCGAGATACTTGTTGATGATGAAGTTGGTTACGATGCCCCAGATGTTGACGAACACCCAGTAGATGGAGAACGCGGCGTTGGAACTGGTGCAGATCCACAGGGAAAGGATGGGGAAGAACCACTTCATGAACTTTCCGGTGGAATTCTGGGCCTGATCGCCGGCACCGTTGTCCACGGGCTGGAGTTTGGTGGTCAGGATCTGAGTTGCCAGAGCGAGCACGGGCAGGATGTAGTATCCGTTCACATAGTTGGTCCAGTTGCGGGGGAAGTGGATGGGGAACCAGTTGAGGAACAGATTGAAACTGTAGTAGTTCACATTTGTTGCAATGGCTCCGTCCACCGCGGACGCCAGACCGTTGGTGTCGTTGGCATACATGGTGATGAGCTGCATGGCGTCCTCAGCCAGTTCGGTGGGGTACTGCTTGAGGGCGGTGGTGAGCTCGGAAATGGTGGGGAAGACCGTGCGGGCGAAGTTGTCGGGCTGGAATACGGACTTGATCCACAGCCAGGACTGGGTATCGCCGAAGGACATGGTGCCTTCCTTCAGGCTTTCGATGACGGGCTGGATGTTTTCCAGCAGCATGAAATTGCCTTCACCGTCCACCAGATTGTTGGAGATGAAGTTGTAAACGACGGTCAACTGCATGCGCGCAGCCACATGACGCATGGCTGCGAACATGATGTACAGGATCGGCAACTGGATGAGCAGGGGCAGGCAGCCGGAAAGGGGGCTGACCTTTTCCTTCTTGTACAGTTCGCCCATCTTCTTGTTGAGCTTTTCCTGGTCGTTGGCATAGCGCTTCTTCAACTCTTCCATCTTGGGGTTGAGCAGCGACATGGCGCGCATGGATTTGCGGGACTTGATATCCAACGGCAGAAGACAGAGTTTGATGATGAGCGTGAACACGACCACGGACCAGCCGTAGTTGCCCACGAAACTCTGTACCCAGTCCAGGATTTTGATGAAGAGATTGGTCATGGAGTTCCTCCGGTCGTTTGATCAGGGGACGGGATCGTACCCGCCTTTGCAGAGGGGATTGCACCGCGCGATGCGCTTCACCGCAAGCCAACTGCCTTTGACCGCGCCGTATTTTTCCACCGCCTGCATGGCATACTCCGAGCAGGTGGGGATGAAACGGCATGACGGGGGCAGACAGGGACTGACCTGCCGCTTGTAAAAGCGCAGAAGGGAAAGGGCCGTGCGCTTCGGAAGCGACACAAACTCACTTTTCTTCATTTGCGGATGCTGCCTCTTTCAGAAGTCCGGCGCGTACAACAAGAGCGCGCATATTCGCTGTCAGTGCTCCGTGGGGAGCGCTCCCCGCGCATACCCGCGCCACAAATATATATTTGCCTTCCTTCAGGGACGGTCTCAGCACGCGGAAATCCTCTTTCATGCACCTGCGCACGCGGTTGCGGGTGACGGCGTTTCCCACCTTCGAGGAGGCGGAAAAGCCCACGCGCAGTTCTTTCGCGGGCACATAGACCAGCACCATCGTATGGGAAGGGAAACTCTTGCCCTTCCGGTACACATACTGATAGTTGCGGTTTTTGCCTAAAGAGAATTCTTTCCTGCCGAGGCGGTAGGAGTGCGACCGTTCGATCACACGGTCAGGCGCTTGCGGCCGCGCTCACGGCGAGCCTGCAGAACATTGCGGCCTGCCTTGGTCTTCATGCGGGCACGGAAACCGTGTACCTTGGAGCGCTGGCGTTTCTTGGGCTGGTAAGTTCTGAACATAGTGGTCTACTTCCTTTCTTTTGTTGCACCTTATGGTGTTCGCGGTCGAATGCCTCATCGCCGCTGACCGGCTTTGGCTGCCGGCCTATTTGAATCATCTGCGGCAACCCGAATTGTCCGCAGATAGGCATTTCAATATGCGCAACTATTTAAGTATACTTATATAATGATGCTTTGTCAAGTTGTTACGGGAGTTTTTCAGAATTTTACGAAAAGAAGCCGGGATTTCAAAGTTCCGGGAAAGACGGTGTCCAAACTTTTCTCCGGAAAAGCGTCCGCGGAACCGCGGGGACGGACGCAAAAGTTGTTTTTCTGCATTTCAGGCGCGCGGAATCCTGCATTTTGACGGATTTGTGCGTTTTTGCGGAATTTGATCTTTTTTGCATTTTCCTATTGCAAAATTATTCAATTTACGGTATAATGTTTTTGAGCATCTGCAGGATTGATTTATTCCCCTGCAAAAATACTTGCCAAGGAGTTACCCAAATGGAAGAAACCACTCAGGAACTGCTCGACAGATTGAACCACAGCGGCAAAAAACTGTCAAAAAGCCATCGCAGGATCGCGGAATGCATCGTCAACCATTATGACAAGGCGGCATTCATGACTGCCAGCAAACTGGGAGAATATGTGGGTGTTTCCGAGTCCACCGTGGTGCGCTTCGCTTCCGCTCTGGGCTATGACGGCTTCCCGCAGCTGCAGAAGGCGCTGCAGGAACTGATCCGCCACCGCCTGACTGCCAGCCAGCGCCTCGAAATGACGGGCGAGATGGGCTCCAGCCAGGTGCTTTCCAAAGTGCTCAAAACCGACATCCAGAATATCCGTTCCACGCTGGATGAGATCGACCTGACCAGTTTCGACGCGGCGGTGGACAGCCTGCTCCGCGCACGCGACATCTATGTGCTGGGCCTGCGCTCCAGCGCGCCCCTTGCCGAATTTTTCGGACATTATCTCAACTTTATCTTCCCCAATGTGCACACCGTCACCAGCGGCGTATCGGATGTATTCGAGCAGGTGGCGCGCATCAGCGAGGAGGATGTGCTCATCGGCATCTCCTTCCCCCGCTACACCAGCCACACCGTGAAAGCCATGAAGTTTGCCCGCAGCCGCGGCGCGACCCTCATCGCCATCACGGACGGCCCCCTTTCCCCTCTGCACGCCGAGAGCAACTACTGCCTGATGGCCAAGAGCGAGATGGCGTCCTTCGTGGATTCTCTGGCTGCGCCCGTATCCCTCATCAACGCCCTTATCGTGGCCCTGTCCCAGAGACGCCGCGCCCAGGTCGTCGAGTATTTCGATGATGTGGAGAGCATCTGGAACGAGTACCATGTATACCTCGGAAAGAGCACGGACTGATATGGCAAAACGGATCTGCATTATCGGTGCCGGCGCGGCAGGCCTTATGGCGGCAAAGTACGCTCTTGACGGCGGAGCCGATGTGACGGTGCTGGAAAAAAACGAAAAAGCGGGAAAAAAGATCTACATCACAGGCAAGGGCCGCTGCAATGTGACCAATGCCTGCGACAGAGACGAACTGATGAAGAACCTGGTGAGAAATCCCAGGTTTCTTTACGCGTCCCTTTCGACCCTCGATAACGCGGGCATCATGGACCTGTTCGAGTCCCTGGGCGTGAAACTCAAGGTCGAGCGCGGGCAGCGCGTGTTCCCGGAGAGCGACCACGCCAGCGACATCACCTATGCTCTGGAAAACCACATCCGCAGAAAAGGCGCGAAAATCTACTATAATACTGCCGTCACGGGCCTCGTGATCGAGGACGGAACCGTGAAAGGCGTCACCACGGAAAAGGGGGTCATGCTCTTTGACGCCGTGATCCTCGCAACCGGCGGCATGTCCTATCCCTCCACCGGCTCCACGGGCGAGGGTCACGCCTTCATGAAAGCGGCGGGGCATTCCGTTTCTCCCTGCCGTCCCGCGCTCACCCCCGTTGAAACGGAAGAGATCTGGCCTGCGGACCTCATGGGACTCACCCTCAAAAATGTGACCCTGACCGCGTGGACGGTAAAGAACGGCAAAAAGAAGAAACTGTACAGCGAACTGGGCGAGATGCTGTTCACCCACTTCGGCGTGAGCGGACCGCTGGTGCTGACTCTGTCGAGCCTCCTGCCCGAGGACTACCGCGGGACGGAACTGACCATCGACCTGAAGCCCGCGCTGGACGAGCAGACGCTGGACAGCCGCCTGCTGCGGGAATTTGCCGCCATGCCCAACAAGCAGCTCATCTCCGTCATGGACACGCTGGAGCCCCACGCTTTGGGCGAGAAAGTGTGCGTGCTGGCGGATGTGGCGCCGTACAAGAGCGTCAATTCCGTGACCGCCGCCGAGCGCAAGGCGCTTGTGACGATGCTCAAAGGCATCCCCCTCACGGTCAAATCCCTGCGGGGCATGAACGAAGCCATCATCACGCGGGGCGGCATCAATGTGAAGGAGATCGATCCTTCCACCATGGAAAGCAAACTCGTCAGAAATCTCTACGCGGCGGGCGAACTCATCGATGTGGACGCCCTGACCGGCGGCTTCAACATGACCATTGCCTTTTCCACGGGCGCCCTCGCGGGCAAGAGCGCGGCGGAAGCGGAATAGCATCGGCAGCGCCATACAAAAAGAAAAACCTTCCTGCGAAGGTTTTTCTTTTTATTCCCATTCCTGAGCGGCGACCCACCGGGTGCCGTCGGTCACGCAGATGACATCACCGTTGCAGGTGAAGCGGATCTCCGCGCAGCGCACATTGTGCGCCATTCCGATTGATTTATCACACCGCGCGGAATAGCGGTTCGTGATGACCGCCAGTTCGGGAAGAGCGTTCTGCATCATGGAGTAACTGGGCAGGTTGATGCCGTGATGAGGCAATTTCACGATGTCGCATTTGAGCGTTTCGCCCCAGAGCGTGTTCAGCCGTTTCTGCGCGTCACCCTCGGAATCCGCCATCAGCAGCAGCGCGCTGTCGCCGCAGCGGATGTGCATGATGAGGGAAGCGCAGTTGAGCCCCGACTTATCTTCGTAGGAGAAAGTACGGATCTCAAGGTCGGAAAACGGGATGGTGTCCTGATCGTTTAAGGAGATGACGGGGATGCCGTGCGCTTCCGCGGCGGCGACGGCGCGCTTCTGTTCCTCGTTCACATCGAGCGGAAAGCAGGTGTAGAGAGCGCCGACGGGAAAGGCTTCCGCGAAGTTGACAAAGCCGTCCAGATGATCGTCGTGGGGGTGCGTGTTGACCACGCAGCCGATTTCCGTGATGCCGAGCGCCTGCAGATGCGGCACGAGATACGCGCGGGCTTCTTCCGCCGTGCCGCAGTCGATGAGCATGGTCATGCCGTCATAGGTCAGCAGAAAACTGTCTGACGCGGCATGGGTGTTCATGAAGCGGATGGTGAGGAGTTTGTTATTCTCACCGAAAGATGCGGCGGGATCGCCGGAACGGATGTGCTCAATGGGACTCGCGGACGCGGTCAGGCACAGGATGAGCGCGAGGGCAAGAAGAGCGGCGAAGCGGAGTTTCATTTGGAGTTACCCTTTCTTTTGGCGAGGAATGCCGTGATGCTTTTGGAGGAAAGGCTCGCGATGAGCAGTATCACGAGGATAATGGAAATGGGGGAGTCGAACACGGACAGCAGCATCCTGCCCGCGTTGTTTCCGTTCAGTTTCAGGGCGCGGATCAGATTGCTTTCGAGTAGCGGCTCCAGCACGATGCCCAGCACCACGGGACTCACGGGGTAGCCCGTGCGCTTGAGGATGTACCCCAGAACGCCGAACAGGAACATCCAGAGGATGTCGGTCACGGAATTGTTGATGGCGTAGGCGCCGATCACCGATAGGATCAGGATGAGAGGCAGGAGTACCGCCTTCGGGATCTCGATGACTTTGGTGAACAGGCGGATGCCGGTCAGGGAGAATATCATCAAAAACACCGCGGAAATGATGAGCCCCATGACCACCAGCAGGAAGATGTCGGGCGCGGATTCGAGGAAGCCCGGACCGGGGGTCAGCCCCGCCAGCGTCAGGGCGCTGATGTAGATGGCGGTCACGGAATCACCCGGGATGCCGAGGGTCAGCATGGGCACGAACGCCCCGCCGATGGCGGCGTTGTTGGCGGTCTCGGGAGCGATGACGCCTTCCACCGCGCCCTGTCCGAAAGGAGCGGAGGGGGAGCGCACCGTGCGCCGCGCGTTGTCATAGGAAAGTAGTGCCGCGATGTCGCCGCCCGCGCCGGGGAGCGCGCCCACGAAAATGCCGATCACCGCGCTGCGGACCGCGAGGGGCAGGTGATGCAGAAATTCGCGGAAAGTGGGACGGATTTTGCCGAGTTCCTGCCTGACCGGCGTCACGGACAGTTTGCCCAACTGCACGAACACTTCGCTCACGCCGAACAGACCGATCATCGCTACCACGAAATTCACGCCGGAATTCAGGTAGGTGACGCCGAAGGTAAAGCGGCGTACCGAGGACAGGGCATCCATGCCGACCGTTCCGATGAGCACGCCGAGACAGGCGGAAAAGATGCCGCGGCGCAGACTCCCGCAGCCCACGCTGCCCACGGTCAAGAGACCGATGCAGGCAAGGAGCAGATAGTCCACGGAGCGGAATTTCATGGACAGACCCGATATGACGGGCGCAAGGAACAATAGGGCGAGGGCACCCAGGACCGTTCCGATGACGCTGTAAAAGGCAGCGAGGAACATGGTCTTGCCCGCCTGTCCCCTCTGCGCGAGAGGATAGCCGTCCAGACTCGTCACCACCGCCGCGGGTGCGCCGGGGATGTTGAGCAGGATGGCGCTGCGTGAGCCGCCGTACACCGCGCCCACGAATACGCCTGTCATGAGGGCGATGGCGCTGTAGGTGTCCCAGCCGAAAGTGAGCGACACGAGCAGCGAGATCGCCATCGTGGCGGAAAGCCCCGGGATGGCGCCCACATAGATGCCCAGAAAAGTGCCCAGTCCCAGAAACAGGATGAGCGCGGGCTGCTCAAAGGGCTGTAAAAGCAAAGAATAATCCATGAACGCACCTGATGTGTTTGGTCGGATTGGGAAAACGGGCGAGGTACGGACGAATGATATCCGCCCCTACGGGTATCGCGGGATCTGAGTCCTTACGCAGGGGAGGCTGTCACCCTTCCGCGGTCCTTCGCTTCACCTGAAATCGATTTCCAGTCCCAGAGTGAACACGAGATAGATCAGAACGAGGGAAACGGCGGTCACGATGAGATTGCGCAAAAACTTTCCTTTGGAAAGACAGCACATGAAACCCATCAGGAAAATGCCCGCGGCGATGTAGAAGTCAAGTCCCAACCATAGCGCGAGGCAGAGCAGCGCGATGAAGCCGAGCGCGATGAGCAGGTTCCTTACGGGAAAAGGTACCCGCTCCTCTCCGCCTTTTACCGGGAAGATGAGTTCTCCCGCGGTGCAGAGCACCATCACGGCGGAAACGACCGCCGGCATGAGTCCCGGTCCGGCAAAGGGGGGATTCCGTACTGCAATCGAGATGCTGCCCGCGAGCGCGGCAAGGGAAAACGACAGCAGAATGAGTGAAATATACCGTTTATTCATGTTCTTCGATGGCGCCGCAGCGGATGAGGGAGGAGACGGTCACTTCACCCCAGGAGCGGATGTAATTTTCCGCTTCCTCTCCCGTATAGCCGAGCGGATTGACGGAGAGGTTGGCAAGAAGGTCCTGATATTCCGTTTTTTCAAAAGCCTTGCGGAACGCGTCCGCGAGAATGTTTACGACCGCTTCATCCGTGCCCTTTTTGACGAACACGCCGTAGAAGGGGCCCCAGGGGAGCAGTTCGGAAAACTCGGGATAGGTGTCCGTGACGGGAGGAACGCCCGGCATGAGCGGCGCTTCCTCCGTGCTCAGCATGCACAGGTAGTCAAGGTCGCCGCTTTTCCAACTTTCCAGCCCGCTCTGGATCTTGCACGCCGTAAAGGCGCATTCGCCCGAGAGCACCGCCGTGCGGCAGGAAGCATCGCTGTCGTAGGGGATGCAGTTGAAGGTCGCGCCGGTCACGCTGGTCAGCATGGCAGCGACTTCCCAGGGCATGCCGCCCACGCCGGTGGTGGCGCAGGTGAGGCTGCCGGGAGAAGCGAGCGCGGCGGAGATCAGCTCTTCAATGGTCCGGTAGGGACTGTCCTTGCCCACGGCGATGCCCACGGTCTCGTCGCCGATGAGCAGCACGCAGGTGAAATCTTCATAAGTAAGGTCTGATATGTCGAGCGCCTTGTACAGGCAGGGGTTTTCCGCGCCCAGAAGCAGAGTGTAGCCGTCCGCTTTCGCGTCATACACATACTGCGCACCGATGGAGCCGCTGCCGCCCGCCATGTTGCGGGGAACGACCTTTTCGCCGAGATGCTCTTTGACCAGCGAGCAAAGGGGACGGGTGAGGGTGTCCGTGCCGCCGCCCGCGCCCCACTGGATGACTGCGGTGATCTTCTTATCGGGGTAGGACGCCGCCGAAGCACAGGAGGCAAGCAGCAGCACCGCTATTAAAAGGAAAGCAATTTTTCTCATTGCATAAATCTCCATGATGGATTCTGCGTTTATTTTACCACGCGGAGGGTTGACAATACAAGCCAAAACGGTTAAAATAAACCGGATTCGGGAGAAAAACGGGCTTGCTCCGTAAAGATTTGATAAACCCGTTGACAGAATCCCGTTCCTGTGTTATCATTGCATGGTCAAAGCAGAAGTTACCGCTTCTCACCCGGCGGCGTCGCCAGCCGTGGTTCGAAATAAGTTCCGTGACGGGGACTGTATTTGTGGAGCGGTGCTATGCGCCGGTCTTTTTTTATCGTCCCGACTCATGTTTACGGAGGTGTGTCCCTATCAACGATCTGGTTATCAACGAAGATATCCGCGAGAAAGAAGTTCGCGTGGTAAATGAACAGGGTGAGCAACTCGGCATTATGCCCACCGTTCAGGCTCTCAGGTTGGCCGAAGAGAAGCAACTCGATCTGGTCAACATCGCTCCCAATGCCAAGCCCCCGGTATGCAAACTGATGGATTACGGCAAGTACCGCTTTGAGGCTGCAAAGAAAGAGCGGGATATCAAGAAGAATCAGAAGGTTGTTGAGACCAAGGAAGTTCGTCTTTCCGCCACCATCGAAGAGCACGACATCGATGTACGGTTCAAGCAGGCCGTCAAGTTTCTGCAGGACGGAAACAAGGTCAAGGTTTCCATCCGTTTCCGCGGACGCCAGATCGCGCACAGCGAAATCGGCGAGGAGCAGATGCTCCAGTTTGCGGAGCGCATCAAGGATTACGGTACCGTGGATAAGAAGCCGGTCGTCGAAGGCCGCAACATGACCATGATCCTGGTTCCCAAGAAGGATTAATCAAAAGGAGGATAACCCCATGCCCAAAATGAAAACCCATAAGGGCGCAGCAAAGCGTTTTAACCTTACTAAGACCGGAAAAGTCAAGCGCGCTCAGGCTTTCAAGCGCCACATCCTGACCAAGAAGCCCACCAAGCGCACCCGTAATCTTCGCAAGGCTGCCTATCTGACCAAGGTCGAAGGCCGCACCATGAAGAAACTGATTCCCTACAAGTAAGGAGGACCGAGATCAATGGCAAGAGTTAAGCGTGCAGTTAACGCTGTTAAGAAGCGTCGCAAGATTTTCAAACTTTCCAAAGGCTACTTTGGAGCGAAGTCCAAGCAGTACCGTGCAGCCAGTGAGCAGGTTCGCCGCTCCCTGCGCTATGCTTTCGTCGGCCGCAAGCTGAAGAAGCGTGAATTCCGTCGTCTGTGGATCGCCCGTATCAACGCCGGCGCCCGCATGAACGGCATGAGCTACAGCACCCTGATGAACGGTCTCAAGAAGGCTAACATCGACATCAACCGCAAGATGCTCTCCGAGCTCGCCATCCATGACGCCGCTGCTTTCACCGCCCTGTGCGAGAAGGCAAAGGCTGCTCTGAACTAAGCGAAACGGATCAAAACCGGCAGGATGAAAATCCCGCCGGTTTTTCTATGCGGAAAAGCAGCCGCCGGAGATGAATGAGGCAGCAGGCATGTATGCCCGGATGTTTACTGCGGACCGGCTCTCGTCCCCGGTGGACGCCGCCGTATCGAACCCGCAGGGGGCGGATATCATCCGCCCGCCCGTCTGTCCGTTCCTCTGCTTTTCCCACAATTCCCTCCCGAAACCCGAACATTCCAATCGACTGCGTTCAAGATCCTTCCCACAGTCCCGAATTATGGGTTAAGAAACAGTAAAAGTGGAAAAAGGGTATTGACAGAATGGGGGAAGTGTTGTATTATATGCAGGCTGTCGCGAAAAAAACGACGGCGCGGACCTTGAAAACGATACAGAGAACAAGTACAGCGAAAGACAGTTAATTCTGAGAGAAATGAGTGAAACGCATTCAAGCCGAGCGTGTTGGCGCACGGGAGGCGAGGATGTAAGGATTAAACGCAAGAGTTTGATCCTGGC
>JAZLLT010000020.1:0-13920 GCA_045598325.1 Clostridia bacterium
ATCCATGGCGTCGATCTTCTTTTCCATGTCCTTCGCCAGCGCGACCTGGCAGCGGGTGCGGATGAGGTTGTGTTTGTCCTTCTTGCAGGCGAAGTATTTGTCGCCCATGATGTAGTCGTCCAGGAAGCGGGTCGCCAGTTCGCAGGCCAGCACGAAGGGGCTGAGCGCCAGCGTGTCCGCTTCGTTCCGCGTGAGCACCTTCGCGGTCTTGGAAAGGAAACCGTCCGCGAACGCCCAGAAGATGTTGAGGTCGAGACCGGTCTTTGCCGTATCTTCGCTGTCCTCTTCGGTGAAGTTGGCGGCAAAACGCACGGCGTCGCCGAAATCGTGGGCGACCAGACCCGGCATCACGGTGTCCAGATCGATGACCAGCAGGGCCTCGTGGGTGTCGGGCGCGAAGAGGACATTGTTGATCTTGGTGTCATTGTGGGTGACGCGCAGGGGCAGTTCGCCCTTTTCCAGCATGTCGGTGAGTCTGCACGCCTTGTCCATGACGCTCAGCAGATAGTCGAGTTCTGCCTGCACTTCCTTTACGCGCCCTTCGGGATCCTTCTTCGCGTCGGCGATCAGCGTCTCGTAGCGCTTGCGGGTATTGTGGAAGTCGGGAATGGTGTAGACCAGCTGCTTGGCGTCAAAAGCGGACAGACGCATCTGGAAGTCGCCGAACGCCTCCGCGGCGGATCGGACCACCTTGATGTCGTCGCAGGAATCGAAGGTGACGGAGTCCACGAAGTTGCCGATGCGCCAGAAATTCTCGCCGTCGTGGTAGTAACTCTTGCCTTCCTCCGTGTGGTGATAGTGCAGATACAGGGCGTCCGGGTCCTGCTCGTGCATGAACGCGGTCACCTTGTCGATGTTCTCCATGAGCGCCACGGGATCTTTGAACGCGTAGGTGTTGACGCTCTGCACGAGGTAACTTTTGATGACCGCCATGCCCGTGCCGTCATTGCGGATATAGTTCGTTTTATAGGTATGGTTGACATTGCCCTGAGAGATCTCCTCGTAACTGAAGAAGGGATCGGTCAGTTTGAAGGCTTCGCCGACCTGCTGAAGTTTTCTTGCAAGGGTGCTGTCCATACGGTACCTCCGTGGTTTTCTGATGAGATTATAGCCGATTTTATGACAAATTGCAAGTATCAACCCCGTTTTGCGCGGATTTTGACGGAAAAAACCGTCATCCGCCGCGCATTGGGAGGGGATTGGGAAGCGTCCCTGCGGAATTTGAAGGAAATTTTGTTAAAAAACGGAAATCTATTGACAAAACAGTGCCCGGGTACTATAATATCATTTGTCGGTCGGGCGCGTTGCGCTCGGTTGACACATTGGCGAATGGTGTAACGGTAACACAAACGACTCTGACTCGTTTATCCTAGGTTCGAATCCTAGTTCGCCAGCCACATGCCTTCATAGTCAAGCGGTTAAGACGTCGCCCTCTCACGGCGAAGACCAGGGTTCGATTCCCTGTGAAGGTGCTTAGGACATCCGTTCCGGATGTCTTTTCGTTTATACGGAGGTATTTATGCACATTCTGCTCACCAATGACGACGGCTTCCGGGCGCCCGGCATCGCGGCGCTGGCAAGACATTTCCTCGCGGCGGGGCACAGGGTCTCGGTTTGCGCACCCGACCGGGAGCGCAGCGCGGCTTCCCACGCCCTGTCCATCCATCCGCCCCTGCGGGTGAGCGAAATCGATGTGGAAGGCGCCCGGGGCTGGGCGGCGGACGGCACGCCCGTGGACTGCGCGCGGCTGGGGCTGTACCTTCTGCAAAATGATAAGGTCGACCTCGTGCTCTCCGGCATCAACCGCGGACCCAATCTGGGCGGCGCCTGCATCTACTCCGGCACCGTGAACGCGGCGATGGAGGCGTCCATGGCGGGATGTCCCGCGATGGCGGTGAGCCTCGATTCCTTTACGAGCGACGATTACGAACTCGCCGCTTCCCTCGCCGTGAAGATGGCGCCCGTCGCGGCGGAAACGGTCCTCAGGCGCGGCGAGATGTTCAACCTCAATGTGCCCTGCGCGAAGGAGGTCAAGGGCGTCATTTTCACGCAGGTGCTGGGTCCCGAATTTCTGACCGACGCGCGGTATCAGGAGTTCACCAGCGACTACAATGTGAAGTACTTTTTTCTGGATGACGGCGAGAACACCCAGTATTTCCCCGATTCCTGCGATGTGTCGCTGGTGAAGCAGGGCTGGGCGACGCTCTCCGTGCTCACCTGGGACATCGCGGGGGGCGTGGAGGATGCGCCTTTCACCCAGGGACAAATCATTCTGTGAGGCTATACTATGATCAAGAAAGAATTGTTCGTCAATCCCAACGGCTTCGATCTTCCGTATCTGGTCTATCTTCCCGATGATTACGATGAAAACAAGACCTACCCGATGATCGTCTTCCTGCATGGCTACGGCGAGACCGGTCCCGTGGACGGAAGCCGGGTGGACAAGGTCGCCGTGCACGGTCCCTTCTGCGAGGTGAACAAGGGCAGGTCCTTCCCCTGCATCATGGTGGGCCCCCAGTGCCCCGATACCACTATCTGGTACGGTTGCATGGAGAGCCTGA
Organism: Clostridia bacterium; assembly: GCA_045598325.1. Lineage (GTDB taxonomy): Bacteria > Bacillota > Clostridia > Christensenellales > Aristaeellaceae > RUG14130. Next base: position 2,562 of record JAZLLT010000020.1, read on the forward strand.
CCGCTTTCGTGAACTACGCCATCGGCAAATACCCCGTTGACAGAAAGCGGGTGTCGCTCACGGGTCTTTCCATGGGCGGCTACGGCAGTTTCCTGCTTGCCGAATGTCATCCCGAACTGTTCTCCGCCGTCGCGCCCGTGTGCGGAGGCGGCGTGTGCTGGTACGGTTTCCGCCTGAAGGACAAGCCCGTCTGGGCGTTCCACGGCGATATCGACGGCACCGTGCCGCCCTATGAGAGCCTCAACATGGTGAACGCCATCAACAAGGCGGGCGGACACGCGAAGGTGACTTACGCGCCCGGCGTCGGTCACGATGTGTGGCACGGGGTCTATGCCGGAAACGAGATTTTCGACTGGCTCCTGGGGCATGAAAACAAAGATATCTGAACCCACGCGGCGGGGAAGTTCCCGCCGTTTTTTTGTTGCAAAAAACGGAAAAACAATGTATAATATAAATGGATAATTATAGAAAGCAGGGGAAGGATATGCGACATACAGACGAATCGTTTGCCACCATGCTGCTCACGCTGCCGCTGACGCCCGAAGGCGAGGAAGCGGTGAAACCGCTTTCCGGCGCGGAACTGGGCTATATCGCGGCGCAGCTGAGCCTGATGGGGGACAATGATCTGGGTTCTCTCATGGGCAGGGATGTGTCCGGGCTGATGCGGCTGCTGAACCTCACGGAAGCCGAGGCTTACCGCGTCTGCATCCTTCTCGGGCGCGATCTGCTTCTTTATAAACTGCTGGAGGACTGCATGGACCGGGGCATCGAAGTGCTCACGCCCTTCGATAAAGATTACCCCGCCCGCCTCAAAGGCAATCTCGGCGGCATCAAAGCGCCTCCCGTCTTCGTGAAGGGCAATATGGAACTGCTGTCCGCCAACTATGTGGGCATCCTCGGCATCGAGGGCATGAAGACGCCCGAAGCGATTCTGACCGGCGTAAATGACCTTGTGAGTCAGGCATCGGAATACGGGCTCGGCATCGCCACGGAGGATTCTCTGGGCGCGTGCAGGGCGGCGCGGACTGCGGCGGCGGAAAGCGGCGCGCGGCTCATCTGCGCGCTGGACGGCGGCATCAACACCCTCGGAAAAAAGTATGAACCGCAGGTGGAGGACGGCAGCGCCCTGCTCATCTCCCTTTCCCACCCGGACGCCCCCGCGGGCATGAAGGATGTGACGGAACTCGTCTGCGCCCTGTCCTGCGCGGCATTCATCGCCACCACGGACGGAAAGCGGGACGAAGCGGAGATCATCCGCCGCAGGATCTGCGACTTCCTGTATGTGTTTGACGATCCCGCGCTTCCCGGCAACGCCTACGCGGCGGCAAAGGGCTTTGAACGCGTGAATAAGGCGGATGTCGCCTCGAACTACGACAAATGGACGGGAAACCGGGGCGAACAACTCAGTTTCCTCTGATAGGAGAAATCAATGTTTGCACACCTCCACACCCATACCGAATACAGCCTTCTGGACGGCGCCAACCGCATCGGTGATCTGCTTGACCGCGTGAAGGAGTTGGGGCAGACCAGTTGCGCCATCACGGACCACGGCGTCATGTACGGCGTGGTGGATTTCTATCTGCAGGCGACCAAGCGGGGCATTCATCCCGTCATCGGCTGTGAGGTGTATGTGTGCCGCGATATGAACGACAAGACCGGCGCCGCCCGCGAGTACAGCCACCTGATCCTTCTGTGCGAAAATCAGACCGGCTACCAAAACCTTATCAAACTCGTGAGCGAGGGCTTCACCCGCGGCTTCTACTATAAGCCCCGCGTGGACTACGACACCCTGCGCAAATACCATGAAGGGCTCATCGCCATGTCCGCCTGCCTGTCGGGCGATGTGGCGAAGGCGCTGCTCACCGGCTCCGTGGAGGCGGCGCGCAAGTTCGTGGACCTCTACGCGGACATTTTCGGCAAAGACAACTTCTTCCTCGAGATGCAGGATCACGGGCTGGACGAGCAGAAGCGGGTCATCCCCGGCATCATCCGCCTGTCCCGCGAGTCGGGTATCCCGCTGGTCATCACCAACGACTGCCACTACCTGACGCGGGAGGATTCCGAGGCGCAGGAGATCCTCATGTGCATCCAGACGGGCAAGACCCTGCAGGACGAAAACCGCATGCGCATGGGCACCGACCAACTGTATGTGAAGAGCGAGGAAGAGATGCTCGCCCGTTTCCCGGAGTTCCGGGACGCCCTCGACCGCACGGAGGAGATCGCGCAACGCTGCAATGTGACCTTCGATTTTGAAAGCAAGCATCTGCCCGCCTATCCGCTGCCGGAAGGGGAGACCAACGAGAGTCTGCTCCGCAAACTGTGCGAAAAAGGCCTCGCGGAGAAGTACGGACCTGACCGCGCGGACGCTCGTGAGCGGCTGGAATATGAGATCGGCGTCATCAAGCACATGGGGTATCTGGACTACTTCCTCATCGTGTGGGACTATATCAATTTCGCCCGGGAACACGGCATCCTCGTGGGTCCGGGACGCGGAAGCGGCGCCGGCTCCATCGTGGCTTACACCATGGGCATCACCGCCATCGACCCGCTCAAATACCAGCTGCTGTTCGAGAGGTTCCTGAACCCCGAGCGCGTCAGCATGCCCGATATCGATGTGGACTTCGATGTGGAGCGCCGCAAGGAAGTCATCGCCTATGTGGTGGAAAAGTACGGCGCGGATCATGTGGCGCAGATCATCACCTTCGGCACCATGGCGGCGCGCGGCTCCATCAAGGATGTGGGACGGGTGCTAGGCTTGGGCTACAACGAGACCGACCGCGTGTCCAAGATGGTCCCCACCGAACTCAACATGACCATCGACAAGGCGCTCACCATGAACCCCGAACTCAAAGCCGCCTATGACGGCGATGAGAATGTGAAAAAACTCATCGACACCGCCCGCAAACTGGAGGGCATGCCGAGAAACAGCGGCACCCACGCGGCGGGCGTGCTCATCTGCGCGAAGCCCGTCAGCGAATTCGTACCCCTGCAGACCAATGACGATGTCATCACCACCCAGTATCCCATGGGCACACTGGAAAGCCTGGGCCTCCTCAAAATGGACTTTCTGGGTCTTCGCAACTTAAATGTTATCGGCGACAGCCTGACCTATATCAAAGAGTGCGGCGGACCCGACATGAAGAGCGAGGACATCCCCATGGACGACCCCGCGGTCTATACGATGATCTCCGCGGGCGATGTGGACGGCGTGTTCCAGTTGGAAGGCGGCGGCATGCGCTCCTTCCTCATGAACATGAAGCCCCGTTCCTTCGAGGATGTGGTCGCCGCCATCTCCCTATACCGTCCCGGCCCCATGGACTCCATTCCCCGCTTCATCGCGGGCAAGCAGGATCCGTCCACCATCCGGTATGTGACGCCGCAGCTGGAGCATATCCTGGATGTCACCTACGGCTGCATGGTGTATCAGGAGCAGGTCATGCAGATCGTCCGCGACCTGGCGGGCTACTCCTACGGCAGGAGCGACCTCGTCCGCCGCGCCATGGCGAAGAAAAAGCACGATGTCATGGCGAAGGAAAAGGAATATTTCATCAACGGCAAACTGAACGACGACGGCACCGTCGATGTGCCCGGCGCAGTCAGAAACGGCGTCAGCAAAGAAGCGGCGGAAGCCATCTTCGACGAGATGACCGCCTTTGCCAGTTACGCCTTCAACAAATCCCACGCTGCGGCATATGCCGTGGTCGCCGTGCAGACGGCATGGCTGAAGTATCACTATCCCGCCGAGTTCATGGCGGCGATGCTCAACTCCATCGCAGGCGATGCCGCCAAGGTGGCGTACTACATCACCTTCTGCCGCAAAAACGGCATCGAGGTGCTGCCGCCCGATGTGAACCGCTCCCGCGAAAAATTCTCCGTGGACACGGAAAACGGCAAAAAATATATCCGCTTCGGCATGAATGCCGTGAAAAATGTGGGCAAAAATGCCATCGACTTCATCATTTCCGAGCGCGAAGCGGGCGGGGAATACAAGACCCTCGACGACTTCACCTCCCGCGTGACCGGCGGCAGCGTCAACAAAAAGGCGGTCGAATCCCTCATCAAGGCGGGCGCTCTCGACGCGATGCCCGGCAACCGCGCCCAAAAGATCTGCGTGTACGAGTCCTACATGGACGCCGCGGGCAAGCGCAAGGGGAGCATCGTGTCCGGGCAGATGTCCCTGTTCGACGACCTCGATTTCGCGCCCGAGGCGGAGATCAAACTGCCGCCCATGGACGAACTGCCCCTGCGCCGCAAACTGGAAATGGAAAAGGAATTCACGGGCATCTACCTGTCCGGTCATCCCCTTGACGAGTATATGGGGCAGCTTTCCGCCCTGCCCATGTCCTCCGCGTATCTCGCGGAAGAAAAGGACAATCCCGATATCACCGCCGCCGAACTGGACGGCATGAAGGCGGAGATGGGCGGCATCATCGCGGGCAAGACCACCCGCGCCACCAAGGCGGGGCAATTGATGGGCATATTGCAGCTGGAGGACCTGTACGGGACCACGGAAGTGCTGGTGTTCCCGAAGGTCTATGAGCGCCTCGGCTCCGCCATCAATGAGGGCGACACGGTGATCCTCACGGGCCGCCTGTCCGTGCGGGAAGAGGAAGCGCCCAAACTGGTGCTTCAGGAGTTCCGTCCCCTCCTCAGCGACAAAGAGGCGGAGAAGGCTTCGCCCGCAGCGGCGGCTCCCGCGCAAAATAAGGCTTCTGCGCCGTCTGCCCCCGCGGGGAAACTTTTCCTGCGTCTGTCCCGTCAAATGTATGACGCGGTGAGTTTCATTCTGGAAACCACACCCGGTGACATCCGCGTCAATCTGTTTTTCACCGAGGAGAACAAAAATTACCTCGCCCCGCGCGGTCTGTGGGTGAGCCCGAATTTCGACCGGGCGTCCCTCGAGGACCTGCTGGGCAAGGAAAATGTGGTACTGAAATAAGAGGATATCATGAAAGAAACACGCATCTGCATCGTCGTTCCATGCTATAACGAGGAGGAAGTGCTGCCCGAGACCGCGCGGCGGCTGGGCGCGTTCCTGCGCGAGCACATCGAAGGGGAGAGCCTTTCTCCCGAAAGCCGTGTCCTGTTCGTGGACGACGGCAGCAAAGACAAAACCTGGCAGATGATCAAAAATCTGGCGGATCGGGAGAAACTGTTCACGGGCATCTCCCTTGCCCACAACCGCGGGCATCAGAACGCTCTATGGGCGGGGCTGACCGAGTGTAACGGGAAATTCGACGCCGTCATTTCCATCGACGCCGACCTGCAGGACGATATCGGCGCCATGAACGGATTCCTTTCCGAATACGAAAAGGGCGCGGACATCGTCTACGGCGTAAGGGAAAAGCGGGATACGGACAGTTTCTTCAAGCGCTTCACCGCCGAAGGCTTCTATAAAGTGATGGATTTGATGGGTGCGGAAACCGTGTACAATCACGCGGACTACCGCCTGATGTCGGCGCGCGCCCTTTCCGCCCTCATGGAGTACGGCGAAAGCAACCTGTATCTGCGCGGGCTCATCCCGACCCTCGGCTTTAACACTGCCACGGTCACCTACGACCGCGCGGAGCGCTTCGCGGGGGAGAGTAAGTATCCCCTCAAAAAGATGCTCGCGCTGGCGTTTCAGGGCATCACGAGTTTCTCGGTAAAACCCATCGGCTATATTCTGGGGCTCGGCATCGTTGTCTGTGCTCTGTCCGTGCTGATCGGCCTTATCCGCCTCATCGCCGGAAGCGGGAACTTCACCCTCTTCTCCGTCTGGTTCATGGGCGGGCTCATCCTCTCCGCCATCGGGCTCGTGGGCGCGTACATCGGCAAAATCTACATGGAAGTCAAGCGCCGTCCCCGCTATCAACTCAAAGACAGGACATAAAAAACCGCCCTCACGGGGCGGTATTGTATGCAGTTGTCAGTCGTACACGGGGCTGTAGCGGGTTTCTCCCGCCTTCTGCATGCCGTGCGCGCGGGCGTACAGTTCGATGCCTTCTTCGCTGCGCACAAAGTTGAGTTCCTCCTGCAGTTCCAGATATTCCTGCTGGAGTTCCTCGTTCCGCGCCTTGAGGGCGGCATATTCCGCCTCGGCGGCGCTGGTCTTCCGGTTGAGCCCGTGTTCGAGAATGGAAAAGATCGCCACGATCGCGACAAAAATGCACAGATAGGCGGCAAAGGTGGGTTTTTTCGTCTTATTTCTCATTTCACGGCACTCCTTTCAGACATCGGTCTGTTTGGCAGAATATAAATTCGACCAAAGTCTTTTTATTCCTGCACGAAATTCGGATTAACATAACTTTTACATATAAACGGAGATTTCTATGGCTTACACGAAGGATCAGGTCAGGGTCATCGAATCCAGAGGCAAAAATCTGCTCGTTTCCGCCGCCGCGGGCAGCGGAAAAACCACGGTGCTGGTGGAACGCGTGCTGAAACTGATTGAGGAAGGCGCGAACATCGACGAGTTTTTGATCGTCACCTTCACCCGTGCCGCCAGCGCGGACATGCTCGACAAACTCTACGGGCGCATCCTCGAAAGGGCGCAGGCGGGGGACAGGCACTTTGCCGACCAACTCGAGCGCATGGACTTTGCCTCCATTTCCACCATCCACTCCTTCTGCATGGATGTGCTCCGCGACAATTACGAGCAGGCGGACATCGACCCCGCCTTCCGCATCATCGACGATACCGAGCAGAAGCAGATGCTGACGGACAGCCTCACCGAGGTGCTGGAGGAAGCCTACCGCGACCGCGATGACGCCATGGAGCAGTTCATCAAACTGCGGGAAACCGGGGAGGTGCGTGCCCTCGTGCAGTCCATGTACGCGTATCTCTGCACCCGCTCCGATCCCGCGGGGTGGTTCGAGCACGCCGTTTCCATGATGGAGGACTGCACCGCCTACAAGGACATCGTGGCGGATGAGGCACGGGATCTTCTCATGGACGCCTATGACCAATACAGCCGCGCGCTCTTCATCGCGAATTCGGATTCGTTCCCGAATGACTATATTGCCATGCTGGAAGCGGAAAAGGAACTTGCCCTCTCGCTCACGATACTCGACTATGACGCCCTGCACGAAAAGTTACAAACCGATTATCCGGTCTTTATCACCGCGCCCAAGGTGGGCGCGAAATCGGGCGTCGATCCCGCGAACAAAGAGGCCTGCAAAAACTGCCGCGACGGCGGAAAAGAGAAAATCAAAAAAGCCCTCGACCTATGTAAACTCCCGCCCGAAGTGGCGGCAAGCGACATCCGCGAGGATATCCCCGTGTTCCGCAAACTGTTTGATATGGCGATGCGGCTTATGGCGGTCCTGCGTGAAAAGAAAAAGGACATGGGCGTGCTCACCTTCGACGACATGGAGCACATGACCATCGAGGTGCTGTCCGATCCCGAAACGGCAGCGAAAACACGGGAAAAGTACAAGTATGTGTTCGTGGACGAATATCAGGACACTTCGGACAAGCAGAACGCCATCGTTTCCGCGGTGGCAGGCAAAGACAATCTGTTCATGGTGGGCGACATCAAGCAGTCCATCTACCGCTTCCGCAACGCCGAGCCGGAACTGTTCAACCAAAAATACGAGGATTACCGCTCCCTGCGCGACCCCGTCAATGAGTGCATCGTGCTGCGCGAGAATTTCCGTTCCCGCAAACCCATCATCGACTTCGTGAACCTCATTTTCAGGCGGGTCATGGTGGGTGGCGACAGCGACATCCTCTATGACGAGGACGCCCAACTGAATGTGGGGCAGAAGGAGCGCACGGGCACCGATTACCCCGTGGAGTTGCTCATCGTCGACAAGGAAAAGGATGAGGACGCGAAGCAGCCCCCCGCGGACGACACGGAAGAGGACGGCGCGGAGGAGAGCGAAGAAAACGGGGACGCGGAAGAAGCCGATGAGCCCGAAAGCCGCGAATACGAGGCGCTCGCCGCGGCAAAGCGCATCCGCGAGATCATGGCGGCGGAAAAGCGGGATTTCAAGGATTTCTGCATCCTGAGCCGCAACAAAAAGGAACTCGCCATCGCGGCGGGCATCCTTGCTTCCGAAGGCATCCCCTGCTACGCGGAAGGCAACGAAGCCTATTTCGACACGGCGGAGATGCTGGTGGTGACGGCGGCACTCAAACTCCTCGTGAGCCGCGCAAATGAGATCGAACTGCTTGCCGTGCTCCGCTCACCCATGTTCGATGTGACCAGCACGGAACTGGCGCAGATGCGTTCGGACGCGCCCGAAGACGCTTCTCTCTGGGAGGCGGCGGAAAAGGCGGCCCAAACCAATCCCAAGATCGCCCGCTTTATGAGCCTGTACGGGGACTGGCAGGTGTGCCGCCACGGCATGCGCCTTTGCGAACTCATCCGCAAGATCCTCTCCGATACCGCTTTTTACACCTTCGCGGGCGCGCTCCCGGGAGGTGAGCAGCGGCAGGCGAATCTGGATCTGCTGTGCCAGAACGCCCTTTCCTATGAATCCCGCGTGAACAGTTCCCTCTCCGGCTTTCTGGATTACATGGCGGAAATGCAGAAAAAGAGCGACGCGGGCGGTGCGTCCATCCTCTCCGAAAAGGACAATGTGGTGCGTCTGATGACCTCTCACAAGAGCAAGGGCCTGCAGTTCCCCGTGGTGTTCATGCTCTACGCGGACAGGAATTTCAGTCAAAAAGGCAGAAACGACTCGCCTCTGCGCGCGGACCGCAATCTGGGACTGGCGCTTCCGCATCTGGACAACGCCCGCGTCTCCCGGCGGGACACCCTCGCGTACCGCGCCATCGGACGCCGCGCGTTCCTCAAGGACAGGGCGGAAGAACTGCGCGTCCTCTATGTGACGCTCACCCGCCCCGAGGACAGGCTCATTCTGGTCTCCTGCGTGGACAACGCGGAAAAATGCATCGAAAAGTGGCGTGAGAACGCTGCCGATCCTTCCAAATACTCCTCCGCCCTCGATATCGCGGCGACCGCCGTGCGCTCCTGCCCGGGGAGCGAGGTACTGGGCGGAAAGACGGACGCGACCTTTCCCACCGTCATCACGACGATCCTGCCCGCGAGCGGCATCCGCCTTCCCGAAGAGCAGGAACGGGAGGACGCGCGCGCGAAGATCCGCCGTCTCCTCGCTTCCGACGCCTTCGACAGGGAACTTTACGACACCATCAAGTGGACCTATCCCGAAAAGGACAAACCCTACGCGCCCGTCAAAATGGCGGTCACGGGGCTCAAGCGCGAGTTTACGGGCGGCGACCGCCTGCCCGAAGCGATGACCGCGCCGGACTTCATTTCCGGGCGGGACAAAAACGAATACAGCGACCGCGGCACCGCCATCCACATGGCGCTCAGGCAACTGGACTATGCGCCCTTTATCGAAAACAAAGACTATGCCTTCGTCTGCGAGGAGACCGCGCGACAACTGAATGTCCTGCGCGACAGGGACATATTGACACCCGAAGAGCGGGACTATGTGAAGCCGCAGGTAATCGCGGATTTCATCCTCTCGGACATCGGTCTGCGTTTCATGAAGGCGGAAACGAAGAAACGGGAGATGAGTTTCTCCCTGCGCATGCCTACGAAGCGGGTCATCCCGGATTATCCCGGCGAGGGCAGCATCTTCGTGCAGGGTTGCATCGACATGTGCTTTATCGAAGGCGGTGGGTGGGTGCTCGTCGACTATAAAACGAACCGCACGAACGACACCGAAAAACTCGCGGAGACCTACGAATACCAGTTGGACATCTACGCGGAAGCCCTCGAAACGCTCACCGGTATCCCCGTGAAGGAAGCGTATCTCTGCCTTTTGAAATCGGGAAAGCAAATCAAAATCAACACGAAAAAGTGGGAAAAAGCATAAAAAACGGACCGAAAGGTCCGTTTTCTTTATCCGATGATGCTCAAATCGATGTTTTCCGTGCCCGCGCCGACGATGGCGGCGAAGGGCTTTTCCGAGAACATCCTGCGCGCGAGGTCATTGACGCTGTCCAAAGTGATGGTTTTCACGCGCTCCAGCAGGTCTTCGTCGCTCAGGATGTCGCCGTGCAACAGGAGGCGCTGACCGACCGCCAGCATGCGGTTCATGGAGGAATCGAGGGACATGACGATGCCCGAAAGGGTCTGTTCTTTCGCTTGCTCAAATTCCGCTTCCGTGACGCCGTGCTTCACGATGCCCGTGATCTCCTTTTTCATGAGGGACAGGACCCGGTTCGCCTTGATCGGGTTCGTGCCCGCGTAGATGGAGAACTGGCCGCCTGTCAGGGTGTTCCCGATGGAGGAGTACACATTGTAGGCGAGGGCGTGCTTTTCGCGGATGACCTGATTCATGCGGGAGGAGATGGCGCCACCAACGATGGTGTTGAGGATGGTGAGGGGGTAGTATCCGGGCGAACCGCTCGCTTCCCCGTTCCAGCCCACGCAGATGTGGGTCTGCTCGATGTCCTTAGGACGCAGGATGACGGTGGGGGAGGCGGGAGAGGCGTACACCGCTTTTTCGGGGCCTTCGCCGCCTATCCACGCGCCGAAATACCGGTCCGCCAGAGAGACAACTTCGCTCCAGTCATACTTTCCCGCCAGAGCGAGCACGGCGCGTCGGGGCGAGTACATAACTTCTTTGTAGGCAAGCAGCGTCTCGCGGGAGAGCGCCTTCACGGTCTTCGCACTTCCGATCACGGGGCGGCTCACCTTCTGAAGCCCCATCTGCGCCACAGGCAGCAGGTCGTAGACCAGTTCGTCCGGCGCGTCCTCGATCATGGCGATCTCTTCCAGAATGACCTTCTTCTCCTTGCGGATGTCCGCGGGGTCGAAGCGGGAGGCAAGCACCATGTCCGAGATGAGGTCGAACACGACGGGCAGATGGCCGCTCACGGCGGTGGTGTGGAAGCAGGTGTCCTCGCGGTCGGTGAAGGCGTTCAGCAGCCCGCCGATTTTATCCATCTCGCAGGCGAGATCGCGGCAGGTGCGCTTTTCCGTGCCGTCAAAGAGCATGTGCTCGATGAAATGGCTGATGCCGCTGATCTCCGCCTCCTCATACACCGAGCCGCAGTTCACCATGAGCCCCACGGACACGGTGTGCAGATGGGGCATGGGCAGCCCGAGGAGGGTCAGACCGTTGGAAAGGGAAAGTAAATCGTATTGCATAGGTACCTCTGTAGATGATGAAATGAGGGAAAATGTCCGAAGGGGAGAGATATGAAGGGGGATACGAAGGGCTAAACGACCTCATCCGCCGCTGCGGCGGTACCTTCCACTCGCAGCGGGGAAGGCAAGAGGTTGGGTGGCAGCGGGAGCAAGCCCCCCCGCCCTCGGTGACGCTGCGGCGTGATTTAGGCCTCCCTTGTGCAAAGGCGCGTACGCGCGGTTCGGCTCTGAATGCCCGGCGGGCATTCA
>JAZLLT010000021.1:0-9965 GCA_045598325.1 Clostridia bacterium
GATCCGACTTACGGTCACCCCTGCAGGTCTTCATCTCTTCCCGGTCCTTCGCCGATAAACAGGATGTCCGCGTTGGGGTTGCCCTCGCCGGGCACGACATTCGTGCGTCCCTCGCAAAGGCGGCACTTTTCACAGCCCGTGATCTCCTGATGCAGGCTTTCCCAGGACGCGGTCATTGGTTCACCCTCAGGACGCGCTTCAGAATATCGAAGAACACGCCGAAACTGACGGGCACATCGCCCTTCAGCCAGCGGTACAGGGAGACGAGGCTCACGATGCACGCGATGGACAGCAGGATGCAGCCCATCGTGATCAGAAAGTCAAACAGTCCCGCCGCGATCTGGAACTTCAGTCTGCGTCTGCGGTATTCTTTTTTTGTTACGATTTTCGCCATCAGATATAGTCCTTCCATTCGGCTTCATCGGGCGTAGGCAGATGATGCAGGGCGCCCTTGCCGGAAAGATCCGGGAAATCCAGTTGTCTGAGCGCCTCATACAGCACGATGGCAACGGAGTTGGCAAGGTTCAGGCTGCGTGCCTCCTGCCTCATGGGGATGCGCAGGCAGCGGGCGTAGTTATCGGAGAGCAGTTGCTCATCCAGTCCCTTCGTTTCCTTGCCGAAAACGAGATAGTCGTTTTCTTTGTACTGCACGCTCGTATGGTCGCGGGGCGCTTTGGTGGAGAGGTAATACAGGTTGGCTTCGGGATTCTTTTCAAGGAATTCCTCCCAGGACTTGTATACAGTATACTCCATGAGGTCCCAGTAATCAAGACCCGCGCGCTTTAAGTGCTTGTCGTCCAGCACGAAGCCCAGCGGCTCGATGAGGTGCAGTTTCGCGCCCGTCGCGGCGCAGGTGCGTGCGATATTACCCGTGTTCTGCGGGATCTCGGGCTGCACAAGAACGATGTTCATACACTTTCTCCCAGTGCGTATTTTGCGATGGCCCACGCGCCGCCGTCCAACTTGCAGGAGGGCGCGATGACTTTCGCGGCAGATTTCAATTCGTCAACGGCGTTTTCAAGCGCCACGGGCAGACCCGCTTCCATGAGCATGGTCAGGTCGTTGCTGCCGTCGCCCATCGCCATGATCTCATCCTTTTTGACGCCGAAATACTTCATGAGTTCCCTGACAGCCTTGCCTTTTCCGCCGCCCAAGGGCAGAATTTCCAGATTGAACGGGAACGCGCTGGACACGGAAAGCCCCATGCTCCGGAAGGTTTCGCGGAGTTTGTCCATAAGGGCGGGATCGTCCGTGTACGCTTCATACTTATATGGATGGACGGTGCCCTCGTTCTTCATGCGTTCGGGGTTATTTCCGATGACATTTTCCGATTCCACCATCGCTTCACTTACACGGATACAGGTGGAACCGAATCCGTTCCGTTCGGACATATAGTAGATTTTCGTGCCCACATAGGCGGTCATGTAGCAGCCTGCCTCCGTGAGGATATCATACACCTTCATGGAGGTTTCATCGTCGAAAGTATCCTCATAGATGATGCTTTCCCTGATGCCGCTGTCCGCGCGACCGCCGTTTGCCGATACCACGCAGCAGTCGATGCCGGCCTTGACCGGGATCTCGCAGGCGTGATAGTAGGTCCTGCCGCTGGCGACCACGAAAATGATGCCTTTGTCAATGGCGCGGCGGATGGTCGCGATCATTTTCTCTGTCATGGGTCTACCGTAATCGACGAGCGTTCCGTCGATGTCGGTCACAATCATTTTAATCATTTACAACTCCGTAAGCGCAGCCCCGCTCACGCGGAACAGTTTTTCCGCCTTCGCGCCCGCAAGGTCCTCTTTATCCGTGCAGGTGATGAAGGTCTGTACGCCGTCGAGGTAGCCGATGAGCAGACGCCTGCGGGAGGGGTCCAGTTCGCTCATCACATCGTCCAGCATAAGCACGGGTACTTCCCCGCTGACCTGTTTCATAAGTTCTATTTCTGCAAGTTTGATGGACAGGGCGCAGGTGCGCACCTGTCCCTGACTGCCGTAGGCGCGGGCATCCATGCCGTTCACGAACACGCCCATATCGTCCCTGTGGGGACCGGCGCCCGTGGTCATGTGGCGGATGTCGGCATCGCGGGAAATCATGAGCGCGTCCAGCAGATGATTCTTGATTTCGGTCATGTCGCTTCCCGCGGGCACATCGGGCTCGTAGGTGATGGTCAGTTTTTCCTTATTGTCCGCCACGGAAGCGTGGATCTCCTCCGCCCGCTCGGCCAGCTTCTTCACGAACCCGTCCCGCATGAACATGATGACGCTTCCGCTCTCCGCGAGGGCTTCGTCCCACATGTCGATGGTATCGGGATAGGCGCCGCGCAGCGCGCATTCCCGGAGCAGAGCACCCCGCTGTTTGAGCGCACGGTTGTATTTCTGAAGGGCATAGTAATAAGAAGGACGCAGTTGGGAAAGTTCCATGTCGATAAAGCGCCTTCTCATGATGGGGCCGTCCTTCACCATGCGCAGGTCCTCCGGCGCGAACAGCACGCCCGTGATGTGGCCCAGAAGTTCGCCGCTCCTGCTCACCTGCGTTCCGTTCACCTTGACCCGTCGTCCATCGGTTCCGCTGATGGCGATGTCCACATTGTGGATTCCGTCGCTTCTTTTTCCCGATACGGACACAAAGGCGCAGTCCTCACCCGTTTTGATGAGTTCCCTGTCCCGCGTGGTACGGTGGGAGCGCCCCGTGCAGCACAGGTAGACCGCCTCCAGGATATTGGTCTTGCCCTGTGCGTTATCGCCCGCAAACACAGTTACCGAGGCGCAGGGTGAAATATGCGCTTCGGTATAGTTTCTGTAGTTTTTCAGGGTGATATTTTCGATCTGCATAGTATCTTACTGAAAATGCCGGATGAGGCACTGCCCCATCCGGCAATCTGTCATTATGCTTTTTTGCTGCGCGCTTCCAGTTTCTTGCGCAGTTCGGTTTCCAGCACACGCTTTCTCATGCGCAGGCTCTTGGGTGTAACTTCGAGCAGTTCGTCCTCATCGATGAAATCGAGGGACTCTTCGAGCGTCAGGATGCGGATGCCGGTGATTTTGAGGGCTTCCTCAGCGCCGGCGCTGTTGCGGATGGATGTCAGGTGCTTCTTTTTGCACACATTGACATCGATGTCGCCGGGACGGGAGTTCATGCCGATGACCATGCCCATGTAGACCTTGGTTTGGGTCTCGATGAACAAATCACCTCTCTCCTGCACGGGGAACATGCCGTAGGAGGTGGATTCGCCGGTCTCGGACGCGACCAGCGAACCGTTGATGCGGGTGGGGATATCGCCCTTGTAGGGCTCATAGCCGCTGAAGACCGCGTTCATAACACCTTCTCCGCGGGTATCGGTCATGAATTCGGAACGGTAGCCGAACAGGCCTCTGCTGGGAACGGAGAACTCCAGACGCACGCGGTCCTGACCTTCCATGGCGAGGAGGGTGCCGCGGCGGCGGCCGATCTTTTCGATGACCGCGCCGGAATACTCGGAGGGCACATCGCAGATGAGCTGCTCCATGGGTTCGCACTTCACGCCGTCGATATCCTTATACAGAACGGTGGGCTTGGTCACGGCGAATTCGTAGCCCTGACGGCGCATGTTCTCGATGAGGATGGACAGGTGCAGTTCGCCTCTGCCGCTCACGCGGAAGCAGTCGGTGGTGCCTGTATCCTCCACACGGAGAGACACATCAGTCTGCATCTCCTTGAACAGACGGGCGCGCAGATGGCGACTGGTGACATAAGTGCCTTCGGTGCCGGCGAAGGGAGAATCGTTGACAACAAAGTCCATGGAGACGGTGGGCTCGCTGATTTTCACGAAGGGCAGCGGATCCGCCATGGCGGTGTCGCAGATGGTGTCGCCGATGGACAGATCGCCGAAGCCGCTGATGGCGACGATGTCGCCCACTTTGGCTTCCGTGCAGGGCACGCGCTTGAGTCCGTCAAACTCGAACAGACCGCCGAGGCGCGCCGCGGGAGAAACGAAACTCTGACCGTAGATGCAGCGCACTGCCATCTGCCCTTCCTTGATTTTGCCTCTTTCGATGCGGCCTACGCCGATGCGTCCCACATAATCATTATAGTCGATGGTGGAAATCAGCATCTGCAGGGGCTCTTCATCGTCTCCTTCGGGGGCGGGGATGTGCTCGAGGATGGTGTCGAACAGGGGAATCAGGTTGACCGCGGGGGTGTCGAGATCCAGAGTGGAGATGCCGGTGCGGCCGGAGCAGAACACCACGGGAGAATCCAGCTGTTCATCGGTAGCATCCAGTTCAAGCAGCAGTTCGAGTGTCTCCTCGACGACTTCCTTGCATCTCTGGTCGGGGCGGTCCATCTTGTTGACCACGATGATGACGGGCAGAGAAAGGTCAAGAGCCTTCTTAAGAACGAAGCGGGTCTGGGGCATGGGTCCTTCAAAGGAGTCCACCAGCAGCAGAACGCCGCCCACCATTTTCAGCACGCGCTCCACCTCGCCGCCGAAATCGGCGTGACCGGGAGTGTCGACTACATTGATTTTGACGCCCTTGTAGTGAATGGCGGTGTTTTTGGAAAGGATGGTGATTCCGCGCTCGCGCTCCAGATCATTGCTGTCCATGACGCGGTCGTCGACCTGCTGATTGTCGCGGAAAATACCGCCCTGCTTCAGCATTTCATTGACGAGGGTGGTCTTGCCGTGGTCGACATGGGCGATGATGGCGATGTTTCTTAAGTCTTCTCTTACAACTTTCACTGTCTTTATCCTTCTTTACTGTGTGAATATTCTTACAGGTCGATGGCGTCTGCAGCCGCGCGGTCGGCGGTCTCATCCAGAACGAGTCCCTCGTTGTTTTCGCAGCACAGGCGGATGGACCATTCGTTTTCGAAGAACAGCACATCGCGTCCGGCGCGGTCGATGGCGGGCACCGTGGTGGAGGGCAGGCGGGGCTTATCAATGGGTTTGGGCGTCTTGTTGACCCAGCGGACATAGCGGTAAGGCAAGCTCTCGCGGGTGATCTCCACGCCGTATTCGGTGTTCAGGCGGTATTCCAGCACATCCATCTGCAACACGCCGACCACGCCGGCGATCATCTCTTCCCTGCCGATGTTGGGGCGCTTGAAGGTCTGGATCGCGCCTTCCTGGGAGAGTTGGTTGATGCCCTTCAGGAACTGCTTGCGCTTCATGGAATCCACGGGGCTCACGCGGCAGAAAAATTCCGGCGCGAACAGGGGGATGCCGCTGTAACGGACGGGCGTTCCCGTGCAGATGGTGTCACCCAGACGGAAGATGCCGGGATCGAACAGTCCGATGATATCGCCCGGATAGGCGACTTCCACGCTCTCATGCTCCTGCGCCATGAACTGCTGGGGCTGCGCCAGTTTGATCTGGCTGTTCGTGGAGGAGTGCCACACGCTCATGCCCTTTTCGAACACGCCGCTGCACACGCGCATGAAGGCGAGGCGGTCGCGGTGGGCGGGATTCATGTTCGCCTGGATCTTGAAGATGAAGCCGGTGAACTTCTCGTCCGCGGGATCGATGGGACCACAGTCCGCCACGCGGGGCGTGGGCGACTTAGTGTAGGAAAGGAAGCGCTTGAGGAAGGGCTCTACACCGAAGTTGTTGAAGGCGGAACCGAAGAACATTGGAGTCAATTCGCCCGCCAGGATCTTGTCCAGATCGAAGGGGTCTCCCGCCACATCGAGCAGTTCGATGTCCTCAAGAAGTTTGTCGTAGTAGGTCTTGCCGATGAGTTCGGGGCATGCGGGATCGTCGATGGAAATCGTCTGCACCGTCACCATATCGCGTCCGTGATTGCCGCCGGTATAGACCTCGATGAGTTTGGTATCGCGGTGATACACACCCTTGAAGTCGTCGCCATGGGTGCCGATGGGCCAGTTGACGGGGCAGGAACGGATGCCGAGCACGGTTTCCAGTTCTTCCATGAGTTCGAAGGGATCCTTGCCTGCGTGGTCCAGCTTGTTGACGAAGGTAAAGATCGGGATGGAGCGCATGCGGCAGACCTTAAACAGTTTGATGGTCTGCTCCTCTACGCCCTTGGCGCAGTCGATCAGCATGACCGCACTGTCCGCGGCGACCAGCGTACGGTAGGTATCCTCCGAGAAGTCCTGGTGACCGGGGGTATCGAGGATGTTGATGCGGTAACCGTCAAAATCGAACTGCATGGCGGAAGAGGTGACGGAAATGCCGCGCTGCTTTTCGATTTCCATCCAGTCGCTGGTAGCATGGCGGGCAGCCTTGCGGGCCTTGACACTGCCTGCCTGACGGATCGCGCCGCCGTACAGCAGCAGTTTTTCGGTCAGGGTCGTTTTACCGGCGTCCGGGTGGGAGATGATGGCAAAA
Organism: Clostridia bacterium; assembly: GCA_045598325.1. Lineage (GTDB taxonomy): Bacteria > Bacillota > Clostridia > Christensenellales > Aristaeellaceae > RUG14130. Next base: position 6,326 of record JAZLLT010000021.1, read on the forward strand.
GTGCGTCGCCGAAGCGTTTCGGCGGAAAGTTCGGGATGCATAAAGCAATTCCTCCTATGGATATGGAAATTTTCTCATCTGTTCTGTTGACAAAAAACAGGGTATCAACGCAGCATAAGAAAACCTCCGCAAACACATAAAAATCCATTCGATATTTTATTCCAATATTGGTTTCTTTGTCAATCGGATTTGTGTTTGTTTGCGTTAAAAAAAGTTTGATTTGACTTTTATTCTTGCGCAAAGCGTGCTATAATGAAGCCAATCTATACGGAGGTGGAAACATGGCACAGAAACTGCTCAAAAGAAGCGAGGTAAAAACCGCCGACACCTGGAAGTTGGAAGACATCTACAAGACCGAAGAAGCGTGGGAAAAAGCCCTCGGGGAACTAAACGGAATGATCGGTGAGTTCGCCGCTTTTCAGGGAAAACTGAATGACAGGGACACTCTGCTCAAAGCCCTTACTCTTTCCGCGAAGGCAGACCGCATCGCGGGTTCCCTGTTCGTCTACGCCCGCATGCGCCGCGATGAGGACAACAGCAATACCTACTATCAGGGACAGGTGGCGAAGATCGTGTCCACCGGCAGCAAACTGTCCTCCGCGACCTCCTTCATCAGTCCCGAACTGCTGTCTCTGGATGACGCTTATCTGACTAGCGTTAAAAACGATCCCGCCTTTGCGGATTATGACATGATGCTGGACGACCTCATCCGCACCCGCAGCCATACCCTTTCCGAAAAAGAAGAAAAACTCATGGCTCTGGCGTCCGATGCCATCGGCGCCTCCGGCACCATCTACGATATGTTCACCGACGCGGATCTGCGTTTCCCCGAAATCAAGGATGAGGACGGCGCGAAGGTGCGCCTCACCCACAGCAACTACATCCCTTTCATGATGAGCCGCGACAGGAATGTGCGCAAACGGGCATTTACCGCCCTCTATTCCACCTTCAAGTCCTTCTCCGCCACCGTTCCCGCCATCTACGCGGGCAATGTGAAGGGCGATGTGTTCCGTGCCCGCACCCGCGGTCATGAAAGCGCTCTTGCCGCATCGCTGTTCCCGGACAATGTGCCCGTGAGCGTATACGAAAACCTCATCGCCGCGGTCAACGAACATTTGCCCAAACTGCAGAAATTCGTGGACACGAACGCGAAACTGAACGGCATCAAGCAGATGCACTTTTACGACCTGTATCTGCCGCCGCAGATGGGATTCGACATCAAACTGCCCTTCAAAAAGGCCTATGAGATGGTGATGGACTGCCTCGGCATCCTCGGCGACGACTATATCGCCGTCATGAAGAAAGCGCTCAAAGACCGCTGGATCGATCCCTACGAGAACGAGGGCAAGTCCTCCGGCGCCTACTCCTGGGGCACCTACGACAGCCACCCCTATGTGCTCATCAACTACAAGGAAGACCTCGACCATCTGCAGACCGTCGCCCACGAGATGGGTCATTCCCTGCACACCTACTATTCCGACAAGAACCAGCCCTTCACCAAGAGCAGTTACTCCCTGTTCGTCGCGGAAGTCGCCTCCACGGTCAACGAGTGTCTGGTACTGATGGAACTGCTGGACCGCTACAAGGATAACGATGACGCGCAGGCGTATCTGCTGTATAACCTGCTCGACTCCTTCCGCGGCACCGTGTTCCGCCAGACCATGTTTGCCGAGTTCGAGAAAGCCGCCCATGAGATGGAAGAAAAGGGCGAGCCTCTGACCTGCGAAAGCCTTAACAAGGTCTACGGCGATCTCAACAAAAAGTACTACGCCAACCTCGCCTTTGACGAACTCATCTCCTACGAGTGGATGCGCATCCCCCACTTCTACCGCTGCTTCTATGTCTACAAGTACGCCACCGGCTTCTCCGCCGCCATGGCCATCGCGGGCATGATCCGCGCGGAGGGCAAGCCCGCCGTGGAACGGTACAAGAAGTTCCTCTCCGCCGGTTGCTCCCTCTACCCCATCGACGCGCTGAAACTCGCGGGCGTGGACCTGTCCTCTCCCGAACCCGTACGCAAAGCCCTCGACCAGTTCGATGCGCTGCTGGACCGCTACACGGAGATCTGCAAGAAGTTCATCAAGTAAGTACAAGAAAAACACCCGCTGCCGAATACGGCAGCGGGTGTTTTTCTTTGGGGATTTATTCTTCTTTCGCGGTGCAGGCGATGTGGAGTTCCTCCAGTTGGCTGGGAAGCACTTCGGAGGGAGCACCCATCAGGATGTCCTGCGCGTTCTTGTTCATGGGGAACGGGATGACCTCGCGGATGCTCTCCTCGCCCGCCAGCAGCATGACCATGCGGTCGACGCCGGGAGCGATGCCCGCGTGAGGCGGCGCGCCGTAGCAGAACGCGTTGTACATGGCGGGGAACTTGCTCTTCACATCTTCCTCACCCAGACGCACCAGTTTGAACGCCTTGATCATGATCTCGGGATCATGGTTGCGGACGGCGCCGGAAGAAAGTTCGATGCCATTGCAGACGAGGTCGTACTGGTCAGCGGAGATGGTGAGCGGATCGATCTCACCCATTTCCGCCTTTTCGAGGACTTCAAGGCCGCCCTTGGGCATGGAGAAAGGATTGTGGCAGAATTCCAGTTCGCCGCTCTCGTCGCCGATCTCGTACATCGGGAAGTCGACGATCCAGCAGAATTCGTACTTTTCCTTGTCCATATGGCCTTCGCAGGCGGGGCCGAAGAACTTGATCATGACGCCTGCCATCTTGACGGCGTACTCGCCTGCGGACACGACCACGAGGGTGTTGGGCGCGAGGGAGATGATCTTACCCAGTTCTTCTTCCTTGCCGGCGAGGAATTTGGCGATGCCGCCCGCCAGTTTGCCGTTCTCATCCACCTTGAACCAGTAGCCCTTGGTGCCGCTCTGTACTGAGCAGTCCTCAAGCAGTTTTTCCACCTGCTTGCGTGTAAGAGTGCAGTTGGTGATATCGACGGCCTTCACGGTCTGTCCCTTCAGGGCTTCCATCTCGCAGTCGGTGAAGAGGGCGGAGATGTCCTTGCAGGTCAGGTCGATGCGCAGGTCGGGTTTATCGCAGCCGTAGGTCTCCATGGACTCACGGTACGGGATGCGCTTGAAGGGAGGCTTGGAAGCGATGTTGTACTTGCCGAACTTGGCAAAGATGCCGGGCAGCACATTTTCGATCACGCCGAACACATCTTCGCTTCCGGCGAAGGACATTTCCATATCCAACTGATAGAACTCGCCGGGGCTGCGGTCGCCTCGGGCGTCCTCATCGCGGAAGCAGGGCGCGATCTGGAAGTAGCGGTGGAAGCCGGACGCCATGAGCAATTGCTTGAACTGCTGGGGCGCCTGAGGCAGCGCGTAGAACTTGCCCGGGTGCGTTCTGGCGGGGACGAGATAGTCCCGTGCGCCCTCGGGCGAGGAGGCGGTGAGGATGGGGGTGGTGATCTCCAGAAAGCCGTGAGCGGTCATGGCCTGCCGCAGGGCAGCCACCACGCTGCAGCGGAGGATGATGTTCTTCTTCACCTCGGGATTGCGCAGGTCGAGATAGCGGTACTTGAGGCGCTGCATCTCGTCCGCTTCGCGGGAACGGTTGATTTCGAAGGGCAGGCTGTTGTAGCGGCAGCGGCCCAGTACCTCGATCTTATCGGGCACGACTTCGATA
>JAZLLT010000022.1:0-28232 GCA_045598325.1 Clostridia bacterium
CACAACTATGACAAGCGTGATGACATCGCCAAGCGCGATGCCGACCGCGAAATCACCAGATCCCTCCGCAGGAGCGCCAAAGAGGGCTGACACGGGGGCGTATTTGGTTTCGACGGGGATCACGGGGGCAAGAGAAGCGAGCGGCAGCCCCGGACTGCCTTAAAAACGGGAAAAACAATAACTGCGAATAATAACAATTATTCCTTCGCTGCTTAATTAGCGGCGAGCGTCGACACTAAGCCTCCTGCGGCGTAGCCCACCGGCGTCATAAAGGCAGGGAACGGACGCGGCAAAGCTTTGAGCCGCGCCGGCACTTATGAAGCTACCCAAACACCGATCCCGTCTGTGGGAGCTCTGCGCGGGGAATCTTAAATCGCAGACTGCGCTCGGAGATGCTCTTGGTTTCGGATTTTCGGACAGGGGTTCGACTCCCCTCGCCTCCACCAACAAAGGACGCAGATATTGATACAATGTCTGCGTCCTCTTTTTTGCCTGAAAAGTCCTTATTTACTGGGCTTTTCGGGCTTTTTCATTTCCGGCGGCGTTTCAAAGTGCGGGCTGATTTGGTGCATTTTCGTTTCAGAATGGTCATTTTCGCTTGCACTCTGAAACGAAAACGGCTGGGGGTGCAAAAACGGGTGCACTCTGAAACGGAGCATTTCAGAGTGCGGAGCATCCTGAAAAAAGTCGAGGCTCATTTTCTCTTGCTTGGGAAGAACTGAGGTTGAACGCATAGCAGGTCGGCGCGAACAGAAGCGCTCGTGCCGACCTGCTTCTTGACATGTCCGCGAAACAATAGTATACTGGTGGTAATCTAATGAAAGGAGGCATATTCACATGAAGAGCATGTACAAGCCTTATATTCTTCGCTGAACCGCAGAAAGCTGAAACATGATGTTCGGACAGAAGTGCGCTGACCGGACTTGTTTTGATTTACCCTTTTCGAGGGAAATCAGCTCTCTGCGGGTTTTTTATACCTTTTTTCAGAACTGATTTTTCAGGAGGGTTAAGTTAATATGTGGAAAGGCTTTATGTTTTTTCTGCGGCAAGGCTGGAAGTATGACAGGCGGTATGTTGTTTATCTGTTCCTTAACCAGTTAGTAAATGCAGTCACGCCGATTGCCGCTGCACTCCTGCCCCGCATGGTCATTGACGAATTGACAGGTTTGGGACGCATGGGTGTGTTGATCGGATATGTATCCGCGTTTTCAATGTGCATACTATTGTGCAGAGCGCTGACCGCTTTTTTCAGTAAGGCATACTTCACTCACCGCTGCCATGTAGACGCGGCATTCGGTTTTGAATTACATGAACGATTGGCACACGCGGATATCGAAAATCTGGAGAGTCCGGAATTCAACGATCTCAAAACCCGAGCTCAAAAATTCCTGACCTGTGATTACCACGGCTTCGGTTATCTTCTGGACTGCGGCGTAGGAATTCTCGGATGTATGTTGACGCTGTGCGGTCTGCTGGCTATATTAAGCACGCTGGAAATCTGGCTTTTGCTGCTGTTTGTGCTGTTGGCGTCAGTTTCCTCGGCAATCGGAAGCCGAGCAACCAAGAAGGCAATGTCACTTTCTATGGAAGTCGTAGAAAACAGCCGACGTTGGATGTATTATGCTGAACTGTTTGAACAGGCGAAGTATGGCAAAGAAATCCGGCTGAATAGTATGACCGGATGGCTGCTCGAACGGGAAAAGCAGGTCGTGGAACGAGCTAACGACTGTATCAAGCAGCAGAACGACTGTTATATCGTATCCGGCATCAAGCGTGCAGGGCTTTCCTTTGTTCAGCAATGCACAGCCTACTGCGTACTTATCGTCAAAGTGCTGGCGGGAAGTCTCAACATTGGCTCCTTTGCCATGTGCATCAGTGCCGTGACCTCATTTTCGGACGCTATGCGCGAATTGATGGATCGCCTCACCGAAATCCACGCCTACGATTTTTTTTACGCACAGTTGGAGGAATATCTGAATGTACCGCAGACTCTGCGGTTGGGTTCGGCACGAATGATACCTGTCGGAGCGCACCGGTTTGAATTTTGCAATGTAGGCTTCCGATACAGGGGCTCTGACAATTGGGCTCTTCGAGGTATCAATCTGGTGCTTGAGCCAGGGCAACGGCTGGCGCTGGTGGGTGAAAACGGCTCCGGCAAGAGTACGCTCATCAAACTGCTGTGCCGCATGTATGCTCCGACCGAAGGTGTTATACTGATGGACGGAACAGACATTTCCGAATTTGACTATGACACATATATGGGCGTATTCGCTACGGTATTCCAAGACTATCAACTGTTCGACTGTTCCCTAAAGGACAACATCCTGCTGGGGCAGGTCGAGGATGCGAAGCGTTTGAATGCGGCAATAGAACAATCCGGGTTGCGTGAACGGGCGGCGTCCCTTGCTCACGGACCGGATACGACAGTAGGCCGTAGGTTTGACAGCGAAGGCTTCGAGCCTTCCGGAGGCGAGGGACAGAAAATCGCGTTAGCCCGTGCGTTGTACCGGAATGCGCCGGTTATTCTGTTAGACGAACCCGCATCGGCTATGGATCCCCGCGCTGAGACGGAGATGTATCTGGATTTTGCCCGCATGACAGACGGTAAGAGTGCGGTCTATATCTCCCATAGGCTGTCAGCCTGCCGTTTCTGCGATTGTATTGCCGTGCTGCATCAGGGAAAACTGATCGAATACGGTCGTCATGACGAACTCATGGAAAAACACGGCCATTACGCCGGTTTATATGAAATACAGGCGCAGTATTACACGCCATAACCGGTAGTAAAAGTCTGGTTCGGATACGTTGGGGTATGCTCCATCGCGATATCCGGGCTCATTCTTTCCAAAGAATGGGCCCGGATATTCATTTTTTACTTTACTCTGCGCGGCGATTATGATATAATATAATCAGGACTTTTATAAGGAGTTGATTTTATGAAACTTTTGATCGCGATCGTTCAGGACGAGGACGCTTCCAAACTGGTATCTTCTTTGATGAGCGAAGGCTTCGGCGTGACCAAACTGGCCACCACCGGCGGATTTCTGAAGGCGGGCAATACCACCCTGCTCATCGGTGTTGACGACTGCAAGATGGACGGCGCCATGGCTGTCATCGAAAAGGTCTGCCACAGCCGCAAGCAGATGACTTCCGCCCAGACTCAGGTGATCACTTCCCCCGCAGGCGGATTCACCGCGTCCTATCCCATCGAGGTCGTCGTCGGCGGCGCAACCGTATTCGTACTCAATGTCGAGCAGTTCAAAAAGTTCTGATGGAGTCCTTTAAGGGCAGACCCTTTTTGCTTTCCCAACTCGCCCGGCCGGCAAAGACCGGGCGAGTGAGTCATGCCCAGATCTTTGCGGGGCCGGAGGGCACGGGACGGCATACCGCCGCGCGCCACATCGCGCAGTGCATCAACTGCACGGGCAGCGGCAAGCGTCCCTGCGGCGTCTGTCCCAGTTGTCTGCGGTTTCAAAACGATGAGACCGCGGACTATATCACCGTCAATCCGGACGGCAGTTTCATCAAAGTCGAGCAGATCCGTCAGGTGCTTGCCGATTTGTCCATCCATCCCGAGGCGGGCTACAAGTGCATCGTGCTGTACCCCGCGGACCGGATGAACGAATCCGCCCAGAACGCCCTGCTCAAAACGCTGGAGGAAGCGCCGGAGTATGCGGTCTTTTTTCTCATTACGGACCGCCCCGCCGCCCTGCTTCCCACCATCCGTTCCCGCTGCGTCACCGTCCGCTTTTCGCCCATTTCCGAAGAGGAAGTGGCGGAGGTGCTGGAAAATCAGCATGGCATTACCCCTGTATACGCGGTGAAAGCCGCCAAACGGAGCGGCGGCAGCGTGGGGAAGGCGCTCTCGCTTCTCAAAAACGAAGATTACGAAACCGCGATGGCGTTCCTGATGGAGATCATCTCCAGGGTAAAAACGGCGGACGATGTGTCCAAAGTTTCGGGGCTCATTCCGCCGCTCAAGGATAAGGCGCGGCTCATCGCGCAGATTTTGGAGGAAAGCGCCTCCGAACTCATGCGCAGGGATATCTCAAATATGGAAATGACGGCTCTGTCCAAAACGCTTCTGGAGCACGGCGCGGACGGAGCGGACCTCATGGCGGCCGTGCTGGAATTTTCCGGCATGCTGGACAGTTTTGTATCCTTCCAGTCCGCCTTTGAAATGCTCCTATATGAAATCACTTCGGGGGACAACTAATGGCAACTGTTGTTTGTGTCCGGTTCAAAAATACCGGCAAGGTCTACTATTTCTCGCCCGCGCAGGTGTGGCCCGAGCCCGGCGACATGGTCATCGTGGAGACCGTCCGCGGAACGGAGATCGGCGAAGCCGTGACCGGCGCCCGCGAGATCAGCGATGATTCCATCGTGGGTGAACTCAAGCCCGTCGTTCGCAAGGCGACGCAGGAGGACATCGACACCGCCGCGAAGAACGAAAAGCGGGAGAAGGAAGCATTCCCCATCTGCGAAAAGAAGATCCGGGAGCATAATCTCGACATGCACCTGGTCAATGTGGAGTGCACCTTTGACGGCTCCAAAATTATTTTCTACTTCACTTCCGAAGGTCGCGTGGATTTCCGCGATCTGGTCAAGGATCTGGCGGGCGTGTTCCACACCCGCATCGAACTTAGGCAGATCGGCGTGCGAGACGAAGCGCGGTTTCTGGGCGGTCTGGGCATCTGCGGCAGGAAGATCTGCTGCGGCGCGTTCCTCACCGACTTTACGCCCGTGTCCATCAAGATGGCAAAGGAACAGAACCTGTCCCTCAACCCCACCAAGATTTCAGGTCAGTGCGGCAGGCTCATGTGCTGCCTGAAGTACGAAGAGGACACTTACGAGGAGATTCTCAAAAAACTCCCGCAGGTAGGCAAAGAGATCGTGACGCCCGACGGCATCGGCATGGTGACGGGAATTTCCGTCATCAAGGAAAAGGTGTCCGTGCGCGTCCACAACGGCGACGACTTCGAGATCCGCGATTATTCCGTGGATGATGTCCGCAAACTCACGGGCGAGGAGCGCAACAAGCGCAATCAGGAAAAGATGAACGAAGTGAAGCCTCAGCCCCGGAATGAAGCCCCCAAAGAGGAGCCGAAGGACGAAAAGAAGGACAGCAAGCCCCGCATTCCCCGTCCCAAGAAGAACAAGACCATGAACACCGAGGAATACATGGCAAAGAACGCCGACGCGCCCGAAGAGGCGGCAAAGGATACAGAAGGAACAGAGGAATAAGTGATGAAAAAGCGCAACCGTTTTTCGGTCATCTTCTCGCTCATGGCGATTGCGTGCTTTGTGGCGTCCATTATCGCGTTTGTTGATTTTGATGTATCCGGTTCCGTGGGTACAGTATTCCTGTGCGCGGGTGGGGTGTTGCTCTGCATCGGCTCCGCTCTTGCCATGAAGGGCAAAAAAGAAGACACCGAACGGAAAGACGGAAAATAGGAAAACCGGCTGCAAAGGCAGCCGGGTTCTTTCTATTCCGTGGAAAATTCCTTCATGTCGTCCAAACGCAGCAGCATCGGGCTTCCGCCGCCCGCCGCGCCCGTGTCGATGTCGATCCAGGTGCTCGTTCTGAACGCGCCGCTGCAGTCGGGATCATAGTACTTTGCGGGCGTGTGCCCGAAGACGGCCAATATGTCCTCGTGGAAGCGCTCATCGGTTTTCGGGCGGTACCAGATGAGGTCGTGCTCCGAATAGGCGGAGAGCGGCTTGTCCTTTTCAAAATTGCCGAGCCCCGCGTGGGTCAGGATGAAGTCCCTGTCCGGCAAGGACACGGTGTCGTAAAGCGGTGCTTCCCGCACATAATCGAACAGTGCGTACGCCCCGTCCGGGTCATCGCGTCTCAGGATGTTGAGTGAATTGATGGTGGGCTGCGCGCCGTTGTAGAGCCACAGGTTGAGGGCGTTCATGTCCTCGGGCGTCAGGCTGTCGAGCAGGGCATCCGTCACCTCGGAGAGGATGAAGGAGCACTTGAGCATCATGTCCTCATGGTTTCCGCGGAGCAGCTGCACATTGGGCATGAGCATGAAATGCCTCAGCGCTTCGATGCCGCCGTCCCCGTTCCGGTCGATGACATCGCCCAGCACGAACAGGAAATCATCGTTCCCGAATCCGGCTTTCAAAAGCAGTTTTTCAAACGATTTCCACGGATACCCGTGCAGGTCGCTGGTCGTATAGATCATGTTGCCCCTCCTTGCCGCATAGTGGAATGGGTGTATTATACCGACTTCTCCGAATTTGTCAAGAGCCGTCGCCGTGCAACTCACGGCGGCGGCTCATCTCATTATTCTCTTGCTTTTTTCATGCTCTGCGTGAGCAGGTCACGGCACTCGCTCTCTCTGCAGCCCTCGTCCGCTTTCGCGAAGTTTGGGAAAGCGGGGTCTTCCGTCAGGCGGTAGACGCTGCCGCAGCAGCCGTAGGCGGGGTCGCCTGCGCCGTAGACGACGCGGGCGATGCCGGATAGGGCGATGGCGCCCGCGCACATGGGGCAGGGCTCCATGGTCACATACAGCGCCGCGCCCGAAAGAGCGTAGCGGGGGAGGGAGCGGATGGCGAGCATCTCCGCGTGGGCGGTGAGGTCACCCGTCTGCTGCACGCGGTTATGGGCGCGAATCAGAACGCCGTTTTCCGCTTCGGGTGATTCGGGCGGATGATATCCGCCCCTGCGGGAGACATCGGGCGCGGTGATCACGCAACCCACCGCGACTTCGCCTTCGTCAAGCGCTTTCTTTGCTTCCGCGAGGGCTTCACCCATGAACGCCTCGTCCTCGGTTGAAAACTTCATTACAGGATAAAGCCCATCTTCTTGAGGTTCTCGGCGGAGATCATCATCTGGCCCAGCGGGTCTTCCATGGTGGCGGCATTGTCCTGCTCCACCTCGGCGAACTTCACATGGGTCTCCTCGCAGACCTTCTTGAGGGCGGGGAAGTCGATGTTGCCGTTTCCTACGGGCACCATGGTCTGGATGGGGTTAAAGTCGGTGCAGCCAATCATGTCCTTGAAATGGGCGACTTCCATGCGTCCGTCCACCTTGCGGAACCATTCCACGGGATTGCAGCCGCCTGCCTGCACCCAGTAGGAGTCCAGCTCGAACTGCACATTGTCGCCGAAATTGTCAAACAGGATGTCCATGCCGAGGGCGCCGTCAAAGCGGTGGAACTCGAAAGCATGGTTGTGATACACGAAAACGATGCCGTAGTCGGCAAGTTTCTTGCCGATGATATTGGCGCGGCGGGCGAAATCGAGGAAGCCTTCCTTGCTGCTGCGGCATTCGGCGGGCATTGCGCCTACGCCGGCGTACTTGCATTTCCACGCCTGATGACGCTTCACCAGATCGTCGAACTTCTCTTCGAAATCCGCCATGGAGTTATGGGTGACCACGCACTGCATGCCGGTGATCTGCAGCAGTTCCGCCACTTCCTCATCGGGGATGTCGCGGCTCTGACCGGAAAGCTGCACGGTGTTGTAGCCCATTTCCTTCAGGGCTTTCAGGGTTTTGCCGAGGTCCTCGGCGTTCTGGGCGAGGGAACGGACGGAATACAACTGGGCACCGGTGACGAAATCCTTCATACTATTCCTCCTTGGACTTTCCCATGTTCATGCGTTCGCGCGCGGCGTCCATGAACAGGGTGAATATTTTGAACGATGCGGGATCTTCCCAAAGCGCTTCCGGGTGCCACTGGACACCCATGATGAACTGCATGGTGTGGGTGGCCTCGATGCCTTCGATGGTGCCGTCAGACGCGACGGCGTTCACGGTGAAACCGGGCGCGGGCTCAAGGATCGCCTGATGATGGTAACTGTTGACGGTGAGGGTCTCCTGTCCGAGACAGGCGGCAAGTTTTGTGCCGGGAACGATGTTCACATCGTGACTGTACTTTCCCTTGCTGTCATCCTGACGGTGGAACACGCCCTTCTGCGAGGGCAGATCCTGAATGAGCGTGCCGCCGAAACCCACATTGATGACCTGCGCGCCCAGACAGATGCCGAAAACGGGCAGCATACGGTTCATGATAAGGGGCAGGAGATTGAGTTCCAACTCGTCCCGCGCGGGGGTGATGACGCCGCAGCCGGGGATCTTTTCCTGACCGTAGATGGCGGGATCCATGTCGCCGCCGCCGGGATAGATGAAGCCGTCCAGTTTTTCCACTTCATCCATCAACTTGTAAAGTTCATAGTGTTCGTAATCGAATAGATGCAATTCGCCGCCCAGCAGTTCGACGAAGTGTTTGATGCCGGGATGGGGACCCAGAAGCCCGGTAGCTTCGTCCCGTTTGTTGGCGATGAGTCCGATCAAGGGTTTACGCTGCATGGTGATGCTCCGTTATTTCATATTGTTCCCGTGCGGGTGAACAAAAAGCGGGACGGGCCCGCTTTATTTTTTCTTTTTGACGGGGGTCTTCTGCCGTCCCTCGGAGGAGGCGAACCATCCGCTCAGGTACTGGGAAAGTTCCTGCGGCATGGTTTCCATGGGCATGTGACCCATATCTTCGTAGTGGATCTCCACATCGGTCAGTTTTTTCATCAGTTTCTTGGAAAAACTGGCGCCGAAATAGTCCTGCCGTCCGCCAAGCATGAACAGGGGAACGGTGACCGCCCAAGCCTTTTTGGACACATGATACCCCTGTTCGAACAGGCGCAGCAGGGTCTCGAAGCGTCCGCGGCGCTTGAATTCCTTGTACAAACGGGCAACGGTGTCTCCGCTCACTTCGCAGGCGTAGAGTTTCTTGACCTGCGCGGCGAAAGCATCGGGCGAATTGGCGTAACGGTTGTAGATCTTCGTCAGAACCCATCTGCCGATGCGGTTGTTGATGAGCAGGCAGGAGAAGAAGTCCTGGAATTTTTCGGTGACGGGGGAGATGAAAGCGCGGGAGATGACACTCTCCGCGTGCTGCTTCGCCATTTCCAGTATCACGCCGCAGCCGCTTCCGTGTCCCACCAGATGCCAGCGGCTGGGATCTTCGCCGCGGTCGATCTCCACTTCATCCAGCACGCCCCAAAGAATCTGGGCGCGGATCTGGTTGCTCTGGGGCGCGTTCACGGGCGTGTGTCCGAAGCCGGGCAGTTCGAAGGTGACGCACAGGCAGCCGCGCGCCGCGAGCAGACGGCAAAGCGCGTCCCAACTTTCGCAGTCTCCGAAGGGAGAGCAGCAGAATGCGGCACGGCTGGTCACGCTGTCGGCGGGCGTATAGACTTTGAATCGGACATATGTGCCGTCGAAGCACAAACGCCGGGTCGTTACCTTCAAATCAAGACCTCCAAAGGGATATTCTGCATCATATTATAGCAGATGCAATGTCCCGTGACAAGTATTTTACAGTTTTTCCAGTTCGTTTTTCAGTTTCTCCGCGCCGTCGGTCAGCGCCTGCGAGCCGCGCCCTTTTTCGATGATGAAAGGAGCACCGGCGCGCACGGTGACGGGGGCGAAGGGGCGGTAGGTGCTGTGGATGCGGGCGGGGATCACGGGCGCGCCCGTGCGCATGGCGATGAGCGCCGCGCCGGGTTTGATTTCGTGGATCTCGCCGTCCGTATAGCGGTGCCCCTCGGGGAAGATGATGAGGGGATGACCTTCGTTCAGGATGTCCATGGCGAGCCGCAGGGATTCCATGTCGGCATTGCCGCGGTCCACGGGGAACGCGCCCAGACCGGAGAGGAAGCGGGCGACGAGTTTATGAGCGAACAGTTCCTTTTTCGCCATGGCGCGGGCGTCCTCACGGGCGAGGATCATGCCCACGATGGCATCGCGGAAGTTCGTGTGGTTGAGGGCGAGGATATAGCCGCCTTCCGCCGGCAGGTTTTCCTTTCCTTCTACGCGGATGGGATGGAACACGGCGTAAAACGCGCGGCAAAGCGCCTTTGCGATGCTTTTCTTCATGCGGGGACCCGCTCCCGGTACAGACGCACGATCTCGTCGATCTCCTCTTCGATGGTCATGTGGGTACTGTCCACAACGATGGCATCCTCCGCCTGACGGAGGGGGCTTTCTTCCCGGTGCATGTCGTTGTAGTCCCGTTGGTTGACATCCCTGAGGACCGCCTCGAAGCCGCAGGATTTGTCCTCCATTTCGAGGAAGCGGCGGCGGGCGCGCTCCTCGGCGTCCGCGGTCAGATAGATTTTGAGCGCCGCGTCGGTGATGACGCAGGTGCCGATGTCGCGTCCGTCGCAGACGAGGAACATGGCTTCGGCCAGCTCTTTTTGACGCTTTACCATGAGGGTGCGCACGATCTTTACGGCGGAGACGGCGCTGGCGGCCATGGACACCTCGGGGGTGCGCAGGCGGCTCGTCACATCTTCCCCGCACAGGATGGTGCGCTGTTCGTTGTTTTCGGTATAGCGGACATCCACGAGCGCTTCGGGGGCATGGGCAGCGACGGCTTCCATATCATTCACATCGATTCCGTGCTCCAGCATATAGATGCCCACCGCGCGGTACATGGCGCCGGTGTCCAGATAATGTCCGCCCAGTTTCAGGGCGACTTGCTTGGCAACGGTGCTCTTGCCCGCGCCGCAGGGTCCGTCGATGGCGATTGATCTGTTCATGTCATTCCTCTTTGCCCGCAAGGGTCGCGATGGCGACAGCCATGATCTTGCAGGTCAGCATCATTTTGTCGATTTCCATGTATTCGTCCGCCATGTGGCACATGTCGGCATCGCCGGGGAACACGGGGCCGAAAGCCACGGTGTTGGGCATGTAGCGGGCATAGGTGCCGCCGCCGATGGCGAAGGCGTAGCCCTCCTTACCGGTCACGGTGCTGTAAGCGGAGAGGAGCCCCTTGACCACCTTGTGGTCCTTGCTCACATGGTGCGGTCCGCGGCTGCCGATCAACTGGATGGCGACGGGCGTTTCGGTCAGCGCCATGGCGGCCTTGCCCATGAGGGTTTCGAAATTCGCGCAGACGGGGGTGCGCAGGTCGAGGTTCACGGAAAGGTTCTCTCCGTCAAAGCGGAGGATGCCGAGGTTGCAGGTGAGAGCGCCGCTCTCCTCGTCGGAAAGGGCGAGACCCAGCGCCGCGCCGGTGTATTCCAGACCCAGTTTGCCCGCCAGCACCTTGATTGCCTCTTTGATGCCGCCGCCCGCGTTCAGTTTGGAAAGGGTAATCAGCAGCATGCCCGCGGCGTTTTTGCCGAGGTGGGGGAGGCTGGCGTGGGCGGCGAGACCCACGGCGGTGAGTTTGCAGGTGCCGTTTTCTCCTTCCTCACAGAGGATATCAAAGCCGTTTTCCTTGCACACGGCGCCGAGGTCCGCGAGGAACTTTTCTTTGTCTTTGGGTTTTACGGTTGCATATGCCTTGCCGGGCACCACATTCTGCCTTTCGCCGGCATAGAGGGAAAGGATTTCGATATCCGCGCCCTCCTCGCCGTCACTTGTTGCGGACAGGCGGATGCTCATGCCGCCCTTTTCCGTGTTGATGACGGGAAATTCCGCGTCGGGGGTGAAGCCGTAATCGGGCATCTTCGTGCAGGCGGCGTAGTGGTACATATCCTTATTGTCGGTCTCCTCGCAGCAGCCCATCACGAGCCGCACGGCATCGGTCAGCGGGATGCCCGCTTCGCGCACCGCCTTCATGGCGTAGAGGGACAATACCGCGCAGCCCTTGTCGTCCGCGATGCCGCGTCCGTAGATCTTGCCGTCCGAGATCTCGCCGCCCCAGGGGTCCTTCGTCCAGCCTTCGCCGACGGGTACCACATCCAGATGGGCGAGGATGCCCATGGTATGCTCGCCGCTGCCCATCTGGGCGTGCATGGCGTAGCCGTCGAAGTCCTTCGTGTCAAAACCCATGTCTGCCGCGTCCTTCATGGCGAGGTCCAGCATGGCGCGCACATCCTTGCCGAAGGGCGCGTTTTCGCCCGCGGCGTCCGTGCCGACAGAGGGCTGGTTCACCCATCTTTTCGCGGTTTTCAGAATGTCGTCCCTGTAGGAATCAATCATGTCATACAGTTTTTGATAGTCCATAGTATCCTCCGTCACGATTCCAGATCGGTATTTTCTTTGTTGAGTTGGAGCTGCCATTCCGGGATGCCGCCGCGCTTCGTGGCGAGATCCACTTGTTTGGCGTGCAGGAGCGTGCAGTCGTGCACGGCTTTGATGCGCTTGATGAGCAGGGTCACGGTCTGTTCCATGAGGCTGCCCTCGGTGTAGTCCGCGGGCACGGAGTAATCGCACCTGCCCTGCAGGAGCATGTTGTCCGTGATGGGATATTTGCCCTCATCGTATACCGCGATGGAGGTGCCGCCCTTGCTGCGCGTCATCTTCATGCAGGGCACATCGGTCAGCCCGTCTCCCACATAGATCATGTTCGCGAAGGGCACGCGGCGCTTGTATTCGGGCGTGAACCCGTTCAAGTCCCTGTCGTTGGTCATGTCGAGGATGCCCTTGTTGATGCGGAACAGGTGCTGGGTCTTCTCGGTGTAGTTGACGGCGGTGGCGGGCCAGAGGGCGATGCCGTCCTCCCCGTAGACGAAGGAGGCAGCGAAGACCGCTTTGAACGCGCCCGCGATGCGGGAGCCGCCGATGATCTCCTTGAGACCGGAGGAAATGATGTAGTGCTCTACCTGAACGCCCGCGTCCAGACCGATTTTGTTGATGCGGTCAAACCAGGTCTCCACGCCGGGGAAAAACTCCACGGCTGCGCCCAGTTTCATGAGGGATTCGCGGGTCAGCAGTTTTGTGCCCTCGCTCCGTTTTTTCATCATCAGCATGTAGGCGAGCACGCCGTCCATGCCGTGCTGTTCCTGAATCTCACGGCATTCGCCCCAGAACACATCGGGCTCCACATTGAGCCCGGGCAGGAAACTGTACTCCTGCTGGTCCCGGGGGGAGAGGGTCTTGTCGAAATCGTATATGAGGGCTGCAATGGGTTTGTCCATGGTCTGCCTCCGATAAAAGCCGTTCCCGGGATACGAGAACGGCAAGCGTGTTATGCGTGGGGCGCGTCTTCGGCGAACAGGGCTTCCTGCGTCGCCACATCCGCGATGCCGGTGACTTTGATGCCGGCTTTCTGCTGGAATTTTTCCACGGCGGTCTTGGTCTTGTTGCCGTAATCACCGTCGATGGTGCTGTTCATGTAGCCCAGTTCCGTCAGCCTCGTCTGGAGGTTGATGACCGTCACGCCCTTGGCGCCTTTGGCGAGGGTCTGATAGGGCATGGGCGTGGGCGTGGGATCCGGCTCGGGCGTGGCGGCGGAAATGAGTTCCACCCTCTCACCCTTGATGATGCCGTCCAGCATGCCGGGGTTGGTCGCCTGCGTGAGCGCCGTCACATAGGAACGCACCTGCTCCCAGCGCTCGGAGGACTCGCGGTCCTTTTCCTTGCTGGTCTTGGTGGTGTCCGTCATGGCGAGCACATCATTGGACAGGCAGTTGTTGATGCTCTGCTGGATCGCCTTCATTGCTTCCACGAACCTCTGATCGTCCGGGAGCCTGCTTTCATTGGGCGGCAGGAGGTCGGTCAGACCGTCCAGATCCTTCGTCATGGCTTCGGAAAGGTTCACGAAACTGGCTTCGTCGTTTTTGTTGTACAGCGCCAGCATCTGCTTGCGGTAGGAGGAGCCGACGCGCTCCTGCATGAGGGCGATGCCCTCGTTCCACAGCGGCAGTGTCACGGTCTCCACCGGTGCGGTCTTGGTCTCCTCCCGCAGGAAGGAAACACCCACCACGGCACCCAGAATGATCGCCACGGCGATGAGCGCCAGCAGGATGTATTTCAGGATGCGCAGGCGGCTTTCCCGCTGAAGGGACAGGTCGATGGTCTCGTCGTCGAATTCATCTTCAAATTCGTCTTCCTGCGTCTCTTCTTCCTCTTCTTCCTCGTCATCGAGGTCGAAGTCCTCTTCTTCCTTTTTGCCGAAGAAGCGGCGCGCGGTGCGCATCTGTCTGCGGCCGGCGTGGGATTTTTGGACGGGTTCTTCTTCCGTTTCGGCGGCCTCTTCCACTTCTTCCTCTTCCGGCTCTTCTTCTTCCGGGGAGCGTTTCTTTATGAACAGGCTCTTCAATCTGGAAAGGCCCTTTCCGGTCTCCTGTTCGAAGTCGTCTTCGTCCTCTTCGTCTTCCGGCTGTTCAATGACTTTTTTCGCGGGCTTGACGGGCTTTGCGGGCGCTTCCTCTTCTTCGTCGTCTTCTTCCTTGCGGAACTTGCTCCGGAAGGGGATGATTTCTTCCTCGTCTTCTTCCGCGACGCGGCGCGCTCTGCGGTTCTTCCTGCCTTCTTCCGCTTCCTTGCGCTTGTCGTATTCTTCGCGCAGTCCGCTCATGAAGCGGCGCACATCCTCGCTGATGCCGACCGTTGCTTCGGGCACGGGCGTATCGGAGACGCGGATGGAAGCCAGTTCATCTTCGGTCAGGTCTTCGCTGCCGTCGGTGTCGGGCTTTGCTTCTTCTTCCTCTTCCGGCTCCTCTTCTCTGTGCAGGAAACGGAAGCGGAAGTTGCCCCTGCGTCCGGCTTCTTCCTCTTCGGGCTCGTCTTCGATGGCGGGCTGCTCCTCCTCTTCATAGGCGGGTTCATCGCTGTTGAAGAGAGGCTCGCGGTCGTCGTCTTCGGTATAGCCGATGACGCCCGCTCCGACGGCGGCGCGGTACGCCGTGTCGGCATCGGAATCGACGATCTTCTTTTTGCTGCTCTCGACCGTGAAATCCGCTGAATAGTGGTTGCCGTAAGTACTGTTGACTCTCACGGCCTGACCGGGACGGAGTTTGTCCTGAGAAGCGGTGTAACCGCGGGGAGCCTCAAAACGGCTCTCGCCCACTGCCATGCCGCAGTTGGGACAGGTTTCGGAGCCGGGATTGAGATTCTTTCCGCAATGGGAACAGAACATACAGTGAGATCCTCCTAATCCGCGTTGGAATATACCTCTACGGCTGCAGACTTCGCCGATACGACATCGATCGGCTCGGGCTGCTCATCCGGAATGATGACGGAAAACCACAGTATCATCATGAGCGCCGCCACGATCGTGCCGGCGGGTTTTACGAAGATGAATTTGTGTTCCTTGGTCCAGATGCGGTACAGACCGTAGGGGGGAAGCAGCAGGCAGAACAGGATGTCCGCGATGAGATCCATTTTCTCATCGTTGCGTTTGTGCGCCGCGGCATTGCTCACCCGCTGGGTGTAGGATCCGCCGCCGCTGCGCGTGCGGTGGCTGCCTTTTTCGAAACTGTCGTAGTTCGTGCGCTTGACTTTGGTGGCCATTATGCGTTTTCCTTTATCTGTTTGAGCGCCCGTGCCAACTGGTCGGGGCAGGAGGTGCCGCCGCGGCAGAGGATGCCTTCGCACAGCGCGATGACATCGTCGATTTTGCGTCCCTCCGCGAGGCGTGCCACGCCCTGGGTGTTGCCGGCGCAGCCGCCGATGAATTCCACGGATTTGATGGTGTCGCCTTCGGTTTCGATTCTGATCTGGCGGGAGCAGGTGCCTTTTGTGTTGTATACGAACATAAGATACCTCCACACAATTAACCTATCATAATTATACGACAATGGGACACATTCTGTCAAGTTTTCGGGCGTTTCTTACCACTTTGCCGCCCCGGGAAGGGTAAAAACGGGTGGCTATCCCTCGATTTCACCCTCGGCGGAGAGCAGATTGGGCTCATACTCGAACATTTCGTTCAGGGTCTTCATCTGCCATCCGTTTTCGGCAAGGACGCTCATCACATTGCCGAGCCTCGCCGCGCCGTACTGGCTTAAGTCGATGCACATGATCTGCCCGGGCAGGATCTCGTCTATGGAAGCGGGCGCCATGAGCGACCAGCGGGCGATGCCGAGGTAATCCCGCTCCATCAAAATCGCGTGGACGGCGGCGTTGCTGTCGTCGGAAAGATCGTTGGTGCGCAGGAAATGGGGCTTGTATTCTTCGCCGACATACAGGCGGATCAGGCGGGTGAACTCGTCGATCTCGTCCACGCGCCCTTCATAGCCCATGGAGGAGAGACTGTCTCCGCTGTAACCGTGGTTTTCGATCTCGTGACCGCCGAATATGACCGCGCCCCACATGTTCGGGTAGGAGATGAGTTCCTTGCCCGTGGGGAAGAAGGTGATGTGCGCGCCGTAAGCGTCGCACAGTTCCAGAAGCGTATCGATGTTCCCGGCGGAACCGAAATTCTGCACCGTGATGGCGACTTCCCTGTTATCCGTGTCCGCGCTGTAAAACACGGGCAGCAGTTCCGGGTCGTCGCTTTCGGGACGCTTGTTCCGCTGAACGGCGGGAGCGGAGGAAGAACCCGTGTAGTTGACCGTGCCGCCGTACAGATCCGTGATCTGCGTGGGCACGGGATCGTTCCTGCCGCGCATATCATTGATGATCAACACCAGCAGCACCGCGATGGCAAGCACCAGAACGAGGGTACCGGCGGCGCCTTTGTTGACGCGCACCTTTCTGGGCGGCTTGTTCATGGGCAGCGTGGGACCGTTATACCCGTTCATGGTATTCCTCCGTTTCGAATAATAGTGTATCATAGCATTTTAATGTTAAATAATCAAGTTTTCGGCGTTTTCGCCCTTTAGACGCGGGATTTTGCGGGAAGTTTTCCGCAAAATCTTCCTATAACGAAAGAAATGTGCTATAATAGACCCAAATGATCCGCCTTGGGGGATATGATATGGTATTTTCAAGCCTGACATTCCTGATGCTGTTCCTGCCGCTGGTGCTGGGACTGTATTTCGCGAAGCGCTCCGTCCGCTGGAGGAACGGCGTGCTGCTCATTGCGTCCCTTGTATTTTACGCATGGGGCGAGCCTGTGTGGGTACTGGCGATGCTGCTGTCCTCGCTGGTCAACTACATCGCGGGGCGGCAGATCGAGAAAAGCGCGGATCCCGCCGCACGCAAAGTCTGGCTCATCGCGGGCGTGTCCGTTTCCGCGGGCATCCTGTTCGTGTTCAAGTACGCCGCCTTCCTCATCAACTCCATCCTCGGCATCTTCACTTCTTCTCTGAAAATCCCCGTGCTGGAACTGCCCATCGGCATTTCCTTTTACACCTTTCAGGCCATCACCTACACCGTGGATGTGTACCGCAAAAAGGACAAGCCCATGAAGTCCTTTCCGGATCTGCTTCTGTATATCTCCTGCTTCCCGCAGCTCATCGCCGGTCCGATCGTGCAGTACGGCGACATCGCGGACCGCATCCTCGCCCGTCCCCACAATGTGAAGCGCTTTACGGACGGCATGCAGCGCTTCGCCGTGGGTCTCGGCAAGAAAGTGCTTCTGGCGAACCTCTGCGGCATGATTCTGGACGAGCTGCCCCTCGCCACGAACGCGGCTTCCCTGTCCGTGACGGGCGCGTGGTACGCGGCGCTTATGTATGCCCTGCAGATCTATTTTGACTTTTCGGGCTACTCCGACATGGCCATCGGTCTGGGTACCGTATTCGGCTTTGACTACAAGGAAAACTTCGATCATCCCTATGCGTCTCTGTCCGTGCGCGAATTCTGGCGCAGATGGCACATTTCCCTGGGCGCGTTCTTCCGCGATTATGTCTACATCCCGCTGGGCGGCAACCGCATGGGGCTCAAGCGCACCGTCATCAACACCCTCATCGTGTGGGGACTGACCGGCATGTGGCACGGCGCCGCGTGGAGTTTCATTCTGTGGGGACTGTATTACGGCGTCATTCTGGTACTCGATTCCCTCTATCTTAAGAATATCATCAAAAAGGTGCCCGCCGCTCTCAACTGGCTCGTTACCTTCGCGCTCGTGCTCATCGGCTGGGTGCTGTTCTACTACGCGAAAGTGGGCGACGCCTTCACGCACATCGGCGCCATGTTCGGTATCGGCGCGTCCTTCACCGACAGCGCGTCCGTGCTGATCATGAAGAAGTATTCCTTCTTCCCGCTCATCGCGTTCATTGCTTCTCTGCCCGTGGCGCAGAAGCTCCCGTTTCTTCTTCAAAAAACCGGGCTTCAGCGGAAGCACATCGACTTCCTCCGCGTCGCAGTCCTGTCCCTTATGATGGTGCTGTCCGTGCTGATGCTGGTCGGTCAGAGTTACAACCCCTTCATCTACTTCCAGTTCTGAGGTGGCCGCATGAAAAAGAAAGTATCTTTTCTCATCACCCTCTGGTGGGTGGTCATCCTTGCGGGCGCCGGCGTGCTGCTGCTCATCGTGAGCGAAAAGGAGTCCACCGTGTCCTCCGCCGAAAACCGCTATCTGCAGGGCTTCCCCGAGGTGAGCGCGCAGAGCCTCACATCGGGCGATTTCATGAGCGAATTCGAGACCTTCCTGTCGGATGCCTTTTTCGGACGCGACAGCGTGGTGGGCTTTACGGACGGCATCGTGGACTGCTTCAACCTGCTGAGCGAGGACGAAAAGTCCGATATGAAGGCCGCTGACATGGAAGCGGAGATCACGGGCACCCTCGGCTCGGAAGCGGACGCGGACAACGCAGAGGAATCTGCGGAGGAGACCGCACCCGGTGATGAAGGTGAAACGGAGGAATTCCCCGAAACGATCGAGCCGGAAGAGCAGAGTGAGCCCGCCGAACCCGGCACCTACGCGACGGGCGATGTGATCACGGACAAGGAATTCATCCTTTCCGAAACCAAGAGTTACATGTGGCTCGTGCGCCACGACGGCGCGCGGGTCATCACCGCGACATACAGCAAAAAAGACATCGAAACCTACACCGGCACTCTCAGGCGCATCCTTTCCTGCCTGCCGGAGGACGGCAACATCCTCTTCACGCAGACGCCTCTGGCTTCCGCCGCCAACCGCTGGTACGATCAGCAGAAGATCTATGTGGGCTGGGGGAGCAGCGTGGAGACCATGCTCCGCGAAAGTATCGGCGATGAAGACCGCATCAAGGTGTTCAGCACCGTGGACATTCTCGGGCCCCACATGACCGGCGACACTTATATGTATTACCACAATGACCACCACTGGACCACGGAAGGCGCGTACCTTGTGGCGAGCGAAATGGTGAAGGCGCAGGGTATGCCCGTCATTTCCTATGACGAGTACGAATACCGGTCGACGCGCTCCGCCGCCCACGAAAAGGGCATCTATGACTACTACAACATGCAGGTCCCGCTGCTGCCTACGGTGAATCAGGTCATCACCCGCCGCACGAAGATTCAGGAAACCGGAAGTGTGCACAACTACACCAAAAACACTTACCGCGCCTTCGTCCACGCCACGCAACTGCCATACCGCAGGTTCCTGACCGGCGCGGACACGGGGCGCAAGTGTCTCATCATCTGCGATTCCTTCGGCAACAATTTCTGCTCCTACCTGTTCCCGTACTATGATGAAGTGCATATGTGCGATTTCCGCCCGGACAAATACTACGACATCTCGCAAGTGGGCGGCACGATTTCCGAGCAGATCGCATACTACGGTATCGACGATGTGTATGTGATCACTTCCACGCTGAACGGCCTTTCCAACAGCAACTCCCTCGTCAATCTCAAGAGGATACTGGGCTAAACATATGAGTACGAATGTGAAAAAAAGCGTTCCCGCAAAGACGGGGAAGAGACCTGCGGACAAAATGAGCCGCGCGCAGGTGTTTGTCTATATCGTGCGCTCGCTGCTCATCGCCGCCGTACTGGTGGCGGTGCTGGCGGTGTTCATCAAGGCGAAGCCGGACCTCGACTATAAGCGCGCCCTGCGCCTGACGAAACGGGGCAACGCCGACGAAGCGCTGGCACTGCTCAACAAACTGGAAGACAAGGGCTATGATGAGGAAAAGATCGCTGCGGGCATCGACGGCGTGGCGGAACACGCCCTGAACGCGGGCAATTTCGATGAGGCTGACAGCGTCGCCGCGCAGGTGAAAGACCCGGCGAAAAAGGCGGAGTTTATCAAAAGAAGCACCTTCCTGCGGGCGGAAGCCTATGCCGCGGAAGGCCGCTACGATGAAGCCGCCCGGGCGTATTACGAGGTCTATGATTATGAAGACGCGGAGGACAAATACCGCGTCTGCCGCTGCACCGTGGCGCTCCTTAACTATGAAGCGGGGGACATTGACGGCGCTATCGGCATTTTGAACGGCATGCCGGACCTTGCGCGCAATGTCCGCGCCGCCGCCATCCTGCTGACGGGCAGCACCGAAAAAGCAAATGAGATGCTCACGGGCGGCTTCTTCACGCAGGAAAACATCGATTCCCTTCTGGCGGAGAAGCAGCACGCCTCCTATCTGAACGCCCTGAATGCCCTCCCGGTGGGCAGGATCGCCGCCGGCAAGGGCTTCACCGCGGCAGTCACCGGTGACGGCAGAGTGCTGGCAACGGGCGACAACAGCAAGAATGTCCTCAAAATCGCGGACACGGAGAACGCCGTCATGGTGGCGGCGGGCACATACCACGCGGCAGTTCTCAAAAAGGACGGAACCGTTGCCGCGTACGGCCGCGACAAGGAAGGACAGTGCGATGTATTCGGCTGGAAGGATATCGTGATGATCGCCTGCTCCGGCTATGACACCATCGGCGTCAAGAGCGACGGCTCCGTGGTCGCCGCCGGCATGCACAAAGACGAAATCGAAAAGTGGCACGATGTCACATCCGTCTGCGGCGGCGCCTACACCGCGGCATGCCTCAACAAAAACGGCACCATGACCTCCACGGGCGTGACCGCCGTTTTGAAGGATGAGGGGCTTTTGTCGGTAAGTGTGTGCGGTCCCGCCGCGGCGGGCATCCGTCCGGACGGGAAACTCGTCACCACCATCGGGAATTTCCCCGAATGGGAAAATATCATTTCCGTCAGTCTCGGAAACCTCGGCGTCTTCGCCATCGACGCGGACGGCAATGTGCACGGATATTTCTACCGCGCGACGGATGCCTTCGGCATCGACATCGGCGAAAGAGCCGTGGAAATCGAAGTGAGCGGCACTCACCTCGCCGTGCTCGGCGAAAGCGGAAAAGTCTGCTGCTTCGGAAACAATGATTCCGGTCAATGCAATACGGAATCGTGGAACATCAAATAAAGAAATACCCCGCTTCGGCGGGGTATTTCTTTATGCTTTTTTATGGTTTCCAGTATTTGTCGATGGTCTGTTTTGCCAGTTCCACATATCTCCTGCCGCGCTCGAAGTCACCGTAGATGGTGCCGACTTCTCTCTGGGCCACCTCAAACAGGCAGCCGCTCGCTTCCTCGGCGGCATTTTTGAAATATCTGCGGATGAGGTCCTCGTCGAGGGGACCCGGCGCGGTCACATGCTCGGCGCGGGGCTTGAAGTAGTATACGATGCGTTTGCCGCGCAGGAACTCGCCCACTTTGGCGGTGTCGTTGAAGGGCGACACGGACAATTTGCGCAGGTTTGTCCACTTGGAGAGGTAGGGCTCCCAAAGGTTGTCCACCCGCTCACAGCAGCCGTAGGTGAGTAGCCCGAAGCGCTTCACCAGCCTGTCCATGTAGGGGTGCACGAATTCGCCGTAATAATCGGGGGACACGGCAGTGGTTTCCTGGGATTCGAGGAAGCCCCAGACCTGTTTGGTGGAGGTGATGTTCGCCGCGGGCAGTTCGTCCGTGAAGGCGAAGGATTCCTGCGAGATGCCGGAGGTGCCCACGGTGGGCAGGAGCGCATGCTCCTTTTCCAGCATGTCGAAGTAATTTTCATAGACCGTGCACGCCATGTTCATGATCTCTTTGAGCGCGTCGGGCGTGTCCTTCATGGCGAACATGAAGTTTTCCATGCCGATGAGCCCCACGAGGGGATTGGTCATGGCGGGGGTCAGGTTGAACATGGAGGGCTTGACCGGCAGGATCTTGCCGATGGCGTCATCCGCCAGTTCGCATTCTTTCCGGAAGCCCTCTTTGTCGATTCCGAAGACACCGCCGCGGAACAGGTCGATGTCCGCCTCCGGATCATCCGTAACGGGCTCGATGTGGAAACCGATGGAACCGGGGATGCGGGTGCGCTTCGGCTCCGCGCCGAAAGGCTTCGCCCACGCGTGGATGCCGACCTCGTAAACGGGGGCAAGGGGCGTGTCGTCATCGAACAGTTCCCTGCCCACCATGGCGTTCAGCAGGTTTTCCTCGATGCGGCGGGCTTCCGTGCCCTCACAGCGCATGCGGGAATAGATGACCTCATTTCTGAAATTGCAGAACAGAAGCCGCACCGTGGGGCTCGTGCGCTCGCCGCGCCCGAGGGCGTTCCACGCGCGCATCAGTTCCTCATTGCGTTTGTTCGTCGCCAGATCCAGTTTGCGGTGCGCGAGTTCTTCGAGGATTTTGCGGTCGGAAGTGCTGAAAACTGCCATAAATGCCTCCTAAACTTCGGTATTGAACGCTTCCGCCACGCGGATGCCGTCCACGGCGGCGGAGGAAATGCCGCCCGCGTAGCCGGCGCCTTCGCCCGCGGGATAAAGCCCCTTTACGGCGGATTCATAGGTTTCCATGCTGCGCAGCACGCGCACGGGGGAGGACGAGCGGGTCTCCACGCCCGTGAGCACCGCGTCCGGAGAAGCGAAGCCCTTCACGCGCTTGTCCAGTTCCGTGAGGGCGCAGCGCATGTCGCGGGCGGCGAAAGAGGGAAGACAGTCCTCAAGGTTCGTCCACACGACGCCCGGGCGGTAGGTGGGCTCGATTCTGCCCGCGCCCGTCGATTTCACATTTTGGAGAAAGTCACCGGCGAGCTGCGCGGGGGCTTTGTAGGTGCCGCCGCCCAGCAGATACGCCTGACGCTCCCAGTTCCTCTGGAAATACATGCCCGCCAGCACGCCGTCTTCCTCGGGGAAGTCGTCCGTATGCACATCCACCAGCAGGGCGGAATTGCAGTTTTTGCCGTCGCGGGCGAAGGTGCTCATGCCGTTGGTGACCACGCCGCCTTCCTCGCCCGCCGCGGCGATGACATAGCCGCCGGGGCACATGCAGAAGGTGTAGACGCCGCGTCCCGAGGGCGCGCGGACATTGAGCTTGTAGTCCGCCTGACCGAGGGCGGGATGGGAGGCGAACGATCCGTACTGGGCGCGGTTGAGCCACATTTGGCTATGCTCGATGCGGGCGCCGATGGAGAACGGCTTGCGCTCCATGGGAACGCCTTTTTCGTTCAGCATCATGAAGGTGTCCCTCGCGCTGTGACCCGGTGCGAGGATGATGCCGCAGGTCTCGATGACGCCCTTGTCCGTGACGGCGGCGGTCACCCGTCCGCCCTCGACGAGAACGGAAGTCAGCGTGGTCTCGAACCGCACATCTCCGCCGAGGCGGATGATTTCATTGCGGATGCCCGCGACCACTTTGGACAGGCGGTCCGTGCCCACATGGGGCTTGGCTTCATACAGGATCTCTTCGGGCGCGCCGAACTCCACAAAGGTCTCGAGGACTTTGCGCAGGCGGTCATCCTTGATGCCGGTGTTCAGTTTGCCGTCGGAAAACGCGCCCGCGCCGCCCTCGCCGAACTGCACATTGGAGGAGGGTAGGAAGGAGCCGGTGTCAAAGAAACGGTTGACATCCCGTGTGCGCTCTTCCACTTTTTTGCCCCGCTCCAGAACGACGGGACACAGCCCGCGCTTTGCGAGGGTCAGCGCCGCGAACAGGCCGCAGGGACCCATGCCCACCACGACCGGGGGATGGACGGGCTTGACCGCGTCCTCTTTGACGATCCAGGGCTCACTTTTCGGCGCCCCGGAAGCGCCCGCGGGCAGGAACACGGGCTTTTTCTTTGTCTCCGCATCAACGGTCACCAGCAGGCGGATGTCGCTTTTGTTGCGGGCGTCTACGCTCTTTTTGACGAGGCGGACGGAAATGATTTCGCTTTTGTTCATTTTGAGCGCCCTTGCCGCCGCGTCGGTCAGCGGCTTCATGGCTTCGTCGGGCGTCAGTTTGATGTTTGTGATGCGGGTCAGCATGAAAGACTCTTTCCGGCGCTCGTGCCCGCGAGCATGCCGCAGGCCCACGCCCATTCCAGATTATAGCCGCCGCAGGGACCTGTCACATCCAGCAGTTCCCCGCAGGCGTAAAGACCGCTTACGAGTTTCGATTCCAGTGTCCGCGCGTCAAAGCCGTCCGTGTCCGCGCCGCCGTACATCACCTGCGCGGAAGTGAAGTCGCCCGTGCCGGTCACAGGGATGGTCCACGCGGTCAGTTCCTTCGCGAGGGCGGTCAGTTCCTTGTCCGTGATGGCGTTCACCGGCTTGTTCGGCGCGATGCCGCTCCTCTTGAGCGCCAGCAAGGAAATGAGCCGGTTGACGGCTCCGGTCAGCAGCGTGTCCGCGCTGCGGTTCCCGAAGCGGCCTGCCCGGCGCGTGAGTTCCGCTTTCGCCTCCGCCCCCGTCATGGGCAGGGGCGATAATATGACGGAGAGTTGCGCGGCGGGATTTTTCGCATAGATGTCCGCGCAGACGAGGGACAACTGCATGGCGGCGATGCCTGAAACGGCGTTTTCCTGAAACAGCACCTCGCCCGTTTCGCGGGCGAGCGTTTCCCTTCCGTCCGTCAGGCGGATGGTGCCCTTCAGGCGCACGCCTTTAAGTCCCTGCACGCAGGGCGCAGGGACTTTCAGATAAGTGAGGGCGGGGAAGGGCTTCACGGTTTTGTGCCCGAAAGGCGTGAGCAGGGTGGTGTAACTGTCGTTTTCGCCCAGCCCTTTGCCCGCGCGTCCGCCTGTGCAGAGGATGACTTTTTTCGCGCGGATGGGTCCCGCGGAAGTCTCGGCGATAAATCCGCCGTCCGTCTTTTTGACGGCGGTCACGGCACAGTCCGTTTTTTCTTCGATGTCGCGGTCGGTGAGCGCCAGCCGCAGTACATCCAGCACCGCGCTTGCCTGATTGCAGGCGGGGTACATGCGCCCTTCGTCCTCCCGCATGAGAGCAAGCCCGATCCCGTCCCAGAATGCGGCGTATTCCTTTTTGTACAGTTCGAGGGCGGGAGAAATGAATGCGGGATCGCCCGCGTAAACCGTTTCTTCCGCGAGCGCGTTCATGATGTTGCATCTGCCGTTGCCCGTGGCGAGCAGTTTCTTGCCCACCCGCGGCAGTTTTTCCGCAAGGGTCACGCGGGCGCCGGGAGCCGTTTTTTTGGCAGAAAGAGCGGCGACAAGCCCGGAGGCGCCGCCGCCGATTACTAAAATATCGGTGTTCATTACAGGATGATCCCCAGATCGTCTATCATTTTTTCGGTGGTGAACAGGGTCAGCATGTGGAGCGCCCTGCTGCAGGCGGTGTAGAGCCTTCTGCGCTCGCCGTCGGAGAGGCGGGCCTCCGGCCACACGGTGATGACCGCGTCGAATTCCAGACCCTTCATCAGGTGGTAGGAACCTACCGCCACATCGCCGGGGTCGGACAGGATGTCCTCATCGCTGCCGTCCAGCAGGTGCGCCTGCGGCACGAAGCGGGAGATGCGGTCCGCATCCTTCAGATTGCGCGTGATGATGGCGATGCTGCCCATGCCCGCTTCCTTCATGCGCTTGACGGTATCGAGGATGGCTTCGTCGCTTTCGGCGGCGACTTCGGGCATGGTGCCTTCCCGTCCGAAGGGCACCACCTGCTCCGCGTCGGGCAGGATGGCGTTGCACAGACGGGTGATGCCGAGGGTGGAGCGGTAGCAGCGGGTCAGTTCCAGCATGGGCGCGTCCGGCGTTTCGAAGCATTCGTTCCACATCCTCGCGTCGAGGGGCGGCATGGCGGGGCAGGTGCGCTGCTTGGGGTCGCCCAGAATCGTGGCGTGGGCGAGGGGATAGTAGGCATTCAGCATGCCGAGGGCGCAGGCGGAATAGTCCTGCGCTTCGTCCACCACGAGGTGGCGCAGCGCCTTGTCCGGGGCGGTGAAGCCCAGCAGCACCGTGAGCAGCGCCATGCAGGGGGCGTCCTCCCACCATACGATGCCCGCTTCCGCGTTTTCGCGTGCGGCGCGGACCAGTTCTTCCGGTGCACCTTTCATGGCGTCCGCGTACAGGACGGCGATGTCTGCGTCCAGCATCTGCTTGATCTGCTTGCGGACGGGATGCAGGCGGTGGCTCACCGTGAAACGGCTGGCGTTTTCCAGATCCTTGCCGCGGTATTTGCCGCGCAGCTGCTCCTTGTAATGGGCGAGCATTGCACTCTCCCAGCGCTCCAGACGGCTTTCCAGCACGGTCTTGATGCGCTCGATGCGCAGGGCGGGCAGCATGGAGCCGTAATCCTTGCGATACAGGCGGACCAGTTCCTCTTTCCTGGCGAGGAAAGAACCGTCCAGAGCGATGTCCTCGAAGGCGGGACCGCTCTCGCCGTACACTTTGACATAATCCTTCAGCCTGTTCAGAAATTCCGTGCCGCTCTTAAAGCGTACGCTGTCCCTGCGCAGGGTATTGTTTTCGTCCAGCAGCACTTCCGTCTGGGCGAGGGGCTTTTCGATTTTGCCGGGGATGATGCCGGAAACCAGTTTATACAGCGTGACGGAAGCGGCGTTTTCCTCGCCCAGTTCCGGCAGCACCGTGGAAATGTACTCGGAGAAAGAATTGCTGGGGGACAGCACCATGATCTTGCTGGCGTCCAGTTTGTTGCGGTAGCGGTACATGAGGAAGGCGATGCGGTGCATGGCGACGCTCGTCTTGCCGCTGCCCGCGCCGCCGATGACGGAGAGCAGTTTTTCGTTGCCGTAGCGGATGGCTTTGTTCTGCTCCGTCTGTATGGTGGCGACGATCTGCCGGATGCGCCTTTGTGTAGCGCCCGAAAGGATGTCCAGCAGCAGTTCGTC
Source organism: Clostridia bacterium (assembly GCA_045598325.1). Taxonomy (GTDB): domain Bacteria; phylum Bacillota; class Clostridia; order Christensenellales; family Aristaeellaceae; genus RUG14130. The sequence continues at coordinate 26,610 of JAZLLT010000022.1, forward strand.
CTCAATGGACACATCGGTGTTTACATAGTATTTGAGTTTGCCGTCCTCCATTTTGTACTGCCGTTTCAGCGTCATTTCGCCGCTGATGGTGCCGGAGGGGCTTTCGTAGGATACGGGACCGGGCAGATTGTCGTAGTAAAGGGAGCACACGGGAGCGCGCCAATCATGCACCAGCAGGTCGCTGCCGGCGCCTTTCAGGCTGTACAGACCGATCACGATCTTCTCCGCCGCGTCGCTTCCGTTCTCTTTGAAGTCCACGCGCGCGAAGAAAGGATTCATGAGCATCCGCTCATAGCGCGCCGCCAGATCGTCATTGAGGTTCTTGCGCGCCAGATACCGGTCCACCTCGCCCGCCAACTGCTGCATGTCCTGCTCGGACAGCGCCGTTGTCTTCATACGCAGTTCTTCCCACGCGTCCGCGAGGATCTGCTTGATGGTCGATATGTGCTCATGGGCGTTCTCGCGGGAACTCTCGATCGCCGCTACCAGCAGCTGCTGGACGCGCGCGGTATACTGTTGTTCCTGCAGTAGTTCGCTGTCGGACATCATTGCGGTCACTTCCTTTGACAAACAGGACGCAAAAAGGTTAAAAACACTTACCCAACTTAATGTTGATTTATTATACCATGCCCGCGCGCATTTGTAAAGTATAAATGTATTTTTGTCAAAGGTTCCATAAACAGCGCCCGCAAATCTTGACTTTTTCCGCCCGCAGCATTAAAATATATTCCGCATGCGCCCGTAGCTCAGCAGGATAGAGCGTTCGCCTCCTAAGACTCTGTCAGGACAGACACCTTTTCTGAAAAGGTGTACGCTCGAACATTAACCATTCGTAAATTTGCTAACCAACGGCGAAAGGGTCATTTGCAAATCTCCGAAAAAACGGTTCTTGCCTGCTAATCGGTTACGCAGAATTAACATTCGGTTAGCAAGCAGCATGAAGCATGATCCGCGAATTACCTCAAAAACACCTTGAAAACATACAAAAAACGCACGTTTTAAGCCAATTTTCAGCTTGCGCCCGTAGCTCAGCAGGATAGAGCGTTCGCCTCCTAAGCGAAAGGCCGCGCGTTCGAATCGCGCCGGGCGCGCCATAGACACGGTACTTCATTCGGTACCGTGTCTTTTCTTTGCTAATTTTGGTTAGCAGATTTTCGGAAATTCTGCTAACCAATTTCGTTTTTTGCAACCCAAGATTTTCCCGAAATGCCCGTTTTTCTGCTAAAATAATTTAGTGTCCATTTGTAAACTGATGTAAAGCGGGGATATTTATACCGTATTATGCATTATTATTCACATTTTCGCATCAAAAATGAACGAAATTGCCTGCTAACCGGGTTAGCAGATACTTGATGATTTCTGCTAACCAATTCGGGATTTTGCAACCCGGCCGACAAACGAGATTACGAATTTCGATGCTTGTAATATGTGAATCTGTGCGGTAAAATAATTGCGAGGTGCCAACTCAACGCAGACCGCCGGCGGTAAATGTGCGGCTTAACGGTCTCATATGGGACCGTTTTTTGATCCAAAAAACAGAAAAGAAGAAGCAACCGACATGATGTCGATTGCTTCTTCTGCGGTTCATTGTCTACATGCTCTTTGCCAGTGATGTGATAAGTT
>JAZLLT010000023.1:0-19096 GCA_045598325.1 Clostridia bacterium
GCATTTCGGCATAGGCGCGGACGGTATCATACTGATACTGCCCTGTGAAGGTGCGGACGCGCGCATGCGTATTTTCAACAAGGACGGCAGCGAGGGCGAGATGTGCGGAAACGGCATCCGCTGTGTGGGCAAGTACCTCTATGACAGCGGCATCGCGAAGAAGGAGTACATCTCCATAGAGACATTGGGTGGCCTCAAGATCCTCAAAATGGTGATCGAGAACGGTATTGCCACGGGCGCGCGGGTGGACATGGGCGTACCCTCGACCGTCCCGTCCGTCATCCCCGTCCTGGGAAATGAAAATCCAGTTTTCGTGGAAGAGGGCGGAGAAAGACTCCGTTTCTTCTGCGTCAACTGCGGAAATCCCCACGCGGTGACCCACGACCTGTTCCCGGATGAGGAAACCTTCTTCCGTCTGGGACCGCTGTTTGAAAAGAGCGCGGTTTTCCCCGGGCGGGCGAACATTTCCTTCTGCAAAGTCGTTGACGAAACGCACCTTGTTGCCCGCATCTGGGAGCGGGGCAGCGGTCCCACCCTCGCTTGCGGAACGGGCGCTACCGCTACCTTCATGGCGACTTATCTGCAGGGTCTGTGCGGAAAGGGCGCGCATGTGAAACTCCCCGGCGGAGAACTCTTTATCGAGTACGATGAGGAGAGCGGCCATGTGTTCATGACCGGGCCCGCCGAAATCACATTCATCGGAAACTGGTTAAAATAAACAAATAGGAGAAATGAAAACATGATCATGCATCAGTTGGACGCTCGCATCCGCAAGATGAAGAGCGACATCCACGGCCTTATCGTGCGCGATACGGTCGACATCCCCTTTATCGAAAAGGCGCCCCGTGACAGCAAGGAGTTCGCACCCTTCACAAACGGCGACTTCTGGGCGCTCACCGAAGGCGATAACTGGGAAGATTTCCGCTTTACCTGCGTGGTTCCCGAAGGGTTCTACGGTCAGGTGCGCTTGTGTGAGGACACCGGTCTGGACGGCTGGGAAGCCACCCTGTCCCAGATCGTCGTGTGGGTGAACGGCCGCATCGAGCAGGCCTTCGATACCCGTCACCTCAACATCATCCTGCAGGAAAAGGCCGTTCCCGGCGAGAAATTCGAGATCTTCCTGCAAGCCTACCACAAGACCCAGAAGACCAACGCGGGTCTCCTCCAGCCCCGCATGCACCTGTATCTGGCGGACTTCATGGACGATGTGGAACAACTTTACTACGATTTCGATGTGCCCCACAGCGCCTGCCTGCTGGAGAGCGTCGGCGTGCGTGAGCGGGAGATCACCCTGCAGGTGCTCTCCGATGCCGCCAATCTCCTCGATCTGCGCGAGCCCTATTCCAAGGCGTTCCACGAAGGCATCGCCGCCGCCCGCGCGTTCATGAAGACCAATTATTACGATGAGATCGCCAAGCGCGAGCCCGAAGCCATCGCGGACTGCATCGGGCACACCCACATCGATGTTGCGTGGCTGTGGGATCTCAACCAGACCCGTCACAAGGCGGTGCGTACCTTCGCCACCATGCTGAAACTCATGGAGAAGTACCCCGACTTCAAGTTCATGTCTTCCCAGGCGCAGCTGTACCAGTTCGTCAAGGAAGACCGGCCCGAGGTGCTGGACCGCATCCGCGAAGCCGTGAAGCGGGGCCAGTGGGAGCCCGAAGGCGGCATGTGGGTCGAGGCGGACTGCAACCTTTCCGGCGGCGAGGCTCTCGTGCGCCAGTTCCTGTACGGCAACGAATTCTTTGAGACCGAGTTCGGCAAGCGCAGCCGCATCCTGTGGCTGCCCGATGTGTTCGGCTACAGCGCCGCCCTGCCCCAGATCCTCAAAAAGAGCGGCATCGACTACTTTATGACCAGCAAACTGTCCTGGTCCGAATACAACCTTTCTCCCTACGATACCTTCATGTGGAAGGGCATCGACGGCAGCGAAGTGCTTTCCCACTTCACGCCCTCCCGTGACTACGCGGGCCCCGGCTCCTACGAGCGCCACGACGACCTCGCGTTCTTCACCACTTACAACGCTATGATCAACCCCACCCAGATCCGCGGCGGTTGGCAGCGGTTCCAGCAGAAGGGTGTGGACAACCACTTCCTCGTCTCCTACGGCTACGGTGACGGCGGCGGAGGATCCTGCGACTGGATGATCGAGAACGCCCGCCGCATGGCAGGTCCCGTGGTGAACTGCCCCGCCGTGCGCCAGACCTTCGCCCTCGACTTCTTCAAGGACCTCGAAAAGCGCGTAAAGGGCAACAAGCGCCTGCCCAAGTGGAGCGGCGAACTGTATCTCGAGTACCATCGCGGCACCTACACTTCCCAGGCGAAGAACAAGCGCAACAACCGCAAAATCGAGATCGCCCTGCGCGATCTGGAATTCCTGCTGGTCGTGAGCGGCATCAAGTATCCGCAGGACGAACTGCGTGACATCTGGCGCGCCATGCTGACCCTCCAGTTCCATGACATCCTGCCCGGCTCCTCCATCCACAAGGTGTATGAGGACTCCGACAGGATCTACGCGGACCTCTTCAGCCGCATCGCCGTCCTCAGGGAGCAGGCGGTCAAGAAGATCACCGCGGGCGTCATGGGCGACATCGCGGTAAGCAACACCCTGTCCGAACAGCGCAGCGACATCCTGAAGTTCACGGCGCCCGACGGCGTTTGCGCCCTCAAGGACAGAAAGGGCAACACCTATCCCGCCCAGAAACTGCCCTGCGGCAAGTACATCGCCTTCGTCAAAGACCTCGCGCCCATGAGCATGACCTCCTTCACCTTCGTGTACGGTCCTCAGGCTCCCGCGGCGGTCAAGGCGGACGAAAAGAGCTTTGAGACTCCCTTCTTCAAGGGTACCTTCGACGCCTCCATGCGCATCACTTCCATGATCGACAAGGAAGCGGACCGCGAACTGGTCAAAGAGGGCAAGGCGCTCAACTCCATCGTATACTACGAGAACCGGCCCCACAACTACGACGCGTGGGACATCAACATCTACTATGACGAGCACGGCTGGGATGTCAGCGATCTTACGAGCGTGAAGGTCGTTTCCGAAGGCCCCGTCGCCACTGTCCTTGCCTGCGAGTGGAAGGTGAGCAAGTCCGTTGTCCGCGAGAACCTCGTGTTCTACAAGGACCTGAAGCGCATCGACTTCAACGCCGACATCGACTGGAACGAGCCCCACGGTCTGCTCAAAGCCCGCTTCCCGATGGACCTGTTCTACAATCAGGCGCAGTTCGATATCCAGTACGGAAATGTCACCCGCGCGACCCACAAGAACACCAGCTGGGATGTGGCCCGCTTCGAAGTCTGCGCCCACAAGTGGGCGGATGTGGACGAGACCGGCTACGGCGTCGCCCTCCTCAATGACTGCAAGTACGGCTACTCCGTGGACGAGAACGACATGGCGCTGACCCTGCTCAAGTCCGCCACCGATCCCGACCCGACCGCGGACATCGGCAAGCACATCTTCTCCTACGCCATCGCGCCCCACACGGGCGACTGGAAGCAGGCGGACATCCCCCAGAGGGCGTATGAATTCAATATCCCGCTCACCGCCATCGCGCTGGACGGCAAGGGCAGCAAGGAAGCCATGTCCTCCTTCGCGGGCGTCGATAAGAGCAATGTGATGATCGAGACCGTCAAGGGCGCGCTCCACGGTGAAGGCACCATCATCCGCATGTATGAGTGCAAGGGCGCGCGCACCAATGTGACCCTGACGCTCGGTCAGGCCCCCGCCGAAGCGACCTACACAAGCCTGATGGAAGACGACCTCGAAAAGGCACCCTTCACCGGCAACAAACTGTCTCTCACCCTGAAGCCCTACGAGATCGTGACCATCAGAGTGAAATGACCCGTGAAACGCAAAATGTCAAATTGATTTCACAAGTTTTTCCTTTGAAATCCGCACGGGCATGATATAATGCAGACAGTAAACTTCGGAGGAAAAACATGGAACGGTTCAGACTTTGGCTTATGCGTTTCTTTGCCGGCAGACGCGGACCGGATGAGATGGGCATCGCGACCTATGTCGCGGGTCTCGTGCTGTATCTTGTCGCGGTCATCACCCGGTCCGGTCTTGTCATGTATCTGTCCTTTGCCCTGTGGATCTACGGTCTTTTCAGGATGCTTTCCAAAAACCTTGTGAAGCGGGCAAAGGAAAACGAGTGGTTCCTGAAGTGGTTCACGCCCGTCAAAAAGCGGTTTTCGCAGGCGCGCGTGCGCTTCAAAAACCGCAAGATCTACAAATATTACCGCTGCCCCAAGTGCAAATGCTGGCTGAAACTGCCCCGCGGCATCGGGGAAAAGACCGTTACCTGCGGCTCCTGCGGCGCGGTGTTCAAAAAGAAAGCGTAAAGCATGTTCGGCTATGTGACCGTCAATCAGGAAAAACTCACCAAAGAGCAAATGGCCCGCTTCCGGCGGGTTTATTGCGGTGTGTGCAGCTGCCTGAACGAAAAGTGCGGCGGCAGGGGAAGGTTCACCCTGTCCTATGACGCCGCCTTTCTGGCGCTCGTGCTGAACGCTCTGTATGAGCCCGATGAAAGCCGGTCCTCCGCCGTATGCGGTGTCCATCCTCTGCGGAAGCAGGAGTATGAAGTGAGCGCCATGACGGACTACGCGGCGGACATCAACATCATCCTGTTCTATTACAGCCTTCTGGACGGCTGGGAGGATGACGGGAGCCGCATCAAGAAAAAGTGCGCCGACTGGCTGGAGGAGTCCTTCCGCGCGGCGAGTGCGCGCCGGCGGGAAGTCGGCGAAGTCATCCGGACGGAACTGAACAACCTCCGCACCATCGAAAAGGAACGCGTCACCGACATCGACACGGCGGCGGGCTGCTTCGGGCGTCTGCTGGGCAGCGTGTTTTCCGTGAAGGACGATCTGTGGGCGGGAACGCTTTTCCGCATGGGCGATGCCCTCGGGCGCTTCATCTATCTGATGGACGCGTGGGCGGACGCCGCCAAAGACAAAAAAAGCGGGGCGTACAACCCCTTTGAAACGATACTTTCCGAGCCGGACTACGAGGAACGGGTCTACCGGATGCTGACCATCGAGATGTCCGCCTGCGCGGAGGCGTTTGAAAAACTGCCGATCGTGCAGGACATCGACCTCATCCGGAATGTGATCTATTCCGGCGTATGGACCAAATATTCCCGCAAAAAGAAACCGCCCATGGGCGGGGAGGAACGCTGACAGATGGTAAAGAATCCCTACACGGTGCTGGGACTCAAGGATAACGCGACGGCGGACGAAGTGAAGGCCGCCTACCGCGCCCTTGCCAAAAAATACCATCCCGACCTGAATCCGGGCTCCAGGGAAGCGGAGAAGAAGATGCAGGAGGTCAATGAGGCGTACGACATGATCGTCAACCACAAGTGGGACCCCAACGCCTCTTCCTATCAGAACGCTTCGCAGGGCGGCTACCGGAGCGGATATCAAAGCGGTTCCTACGGCTATAACCGCGGCTACGCCAATCCCTTTGAGGGCTTTGATTTCGGCGGTTTCGGCTTCGGCGGCTTCGGCGCCCAGGGTGCCTATCAGCGGGAAGAATCCGCGGATCTGCGCGCCGTGCGTAATTATATCAACAGCGGTCACTATGACGAGGCGCTGCAGCTGCTTTCCACCATCACCGTGCGCGACGCCTACTGGTTCTATCTGTCCGCTCTTGCCAACGAGGGCGCGGGCAACCGCATCACCGCCATCGACCACGCAAAAAAAGCCCGTTCCATGGAACCGGGCAATCTGGAATTTATCGAACTCGTGAACCGTCTGGACCCTTCCGCGGGTGCGGCGGGACAGTACGGCAGGCGCTTCACCATGCCGAGAAACGGCATGTACTCGCTGCTTTTATGCTTCCTTGCCAATCTCTGCTGCGGGCGCGGCATCTTCTGCTGCTGATCTGAGCAGGAAAACGATGCCTGTGATGCCCATGGGTACGAGGGCGAGGAGACCCCACGCGGGAATGATGTGAATCACGGACAAAAGAAGAATCACCGAACATGCGGCAAAGAGTGCCTTTACGGCGCCCTTTGCCTGCTTTTTGTATAGCAGACAAGAGACGGAAAGCACGATCATCGCCGCGCTCAGCAGCTGGCTCGCGCGGACGGAACCCAGATACAGACTGTCCGTGCGCAGTTCCTCCACGGCGCAGCGCTCGAGGGCGTAAAGCAGGATGTAGCCCAGCGCCTGCCGGCCTTTGCGGGCGATCTTGCCCTTTTCGAGAGAAATATGCAGAAATGCGAAGGACAGGATGCACCACAGGGATTCATAGAAAAATGCCGCCGCGTGCCAGAGCCCGTCCTCTTTGATGAACACGCCTACGGGGAAGAAGGACAGGGCGGGGGAAAGGACGGGTCCGTAGGCCTCCCGGTTGAAGAAATTGCCCCATCTGCCCAGCGCCTGCCCGAGCAGCACGCAGGGGAGCGCGAGGTCCGCCAGCGTGATGAAGGAGATCTTCTTTGCTTTCGCATAGATGAGGGCGGAAAGGACGCCCGCGATGATGCCGCCGTAAATGGCAAGCCCGCCGGAGGTCAGATCGATGACATCCCGGAAGGAGGCGGCCGAAGAGGGGTTCAGAAGCACATAGTAAAGCCGTGCGCCTATGATGCCCGTGGGCACGCATACGAGCAGCAGGTCGATGGCGGTGTCGCGGGGCAGACGCATGAGTTTCATGCGCCGAAGGGCAAAGGCGTAGGACAGAAAAATGCCCGCCACGATACATACCGCGTACCAGCGTATATCGATGTCCCAGAGGGTGAAACCGTACTCCGTAAGCGTGAACATGGCGACCCCCCACCGTATTTTCGGTTAAATTATAGTACAAAAACCCCTGAAAAGTCAATCACCGCAAATTACAGGTTGCAAATTCCGCGATTATGGGGTATAATAAATTGATAAAATATGCGAGGAGGGGCAAAAGGCATGAAAGTGCGCGTTACGGCCAGGTTCTATCTGGTATTGCTGCTGCTTGCCCTGCTCATCGTGTATATCTTCCGCGGCGCGATCTTCTCCTCGGGCGAGATCGCGGTCATCAGCGCCGGTGCGGCGTCCGACGGGCGCAGCGTGCAGGGCGTCATCGTCCGCGACGAAACGGTGGTCAGCGAAAAGCAGGTCACCCGCGTGGACTATGTGGCGCAGGAGAACACGCTGGTCCGCGTCAATCAGACCGTGGCGTATGTGTATTCGCTGGAATATTCCAAGCGCCTCATCAACGACCTCAACACCGTGCGCCAGAACATTCAGGCATACCACAAAATCGTGCTCGGAAATGAACTGGACGCCCAACTCGAAGTGCACAACCTCACCGTGCAGCAGCGCGCGGTGGAGTTCAAATCCATCGTCAACGGCACGACCCGCGGAAATCTGCCGGGCGTCACGGAATTGCTCCGCGCCGCCATGGAGGACCGCCGCGGCTACATGAGCGCCAACAAGCGCAGCGACAGCAAACTGCAGAAGTATTACGAGGACGAGACCCAGAGGCTGAACGCCATCACCAGTTGGCAGATCGCCAAGAACGCGCCCTTTGAGGGACTGGTCAGTTTCTATCTGGACGGCTACGAGGCGGTGCTCAACGCTTCCACCGTGGAAAATCTGGAGATCTCCGATATCGAAACGGTGCTGGCGGGCGGAAAACTGGAAGGTCCCGCTGTGTCCCGTTCCCAGTCCGATGTGTTCCGCATCATGAACCAGAATCACTGGTACATCATGCTTCTGAGCACGGACGGCAAGTGGAACCCCATCCTCGATCAGATCTATTCCTTCCGCATGGACGGCTACAACGAACTGGTCTATACCGGCAAGGTCATCAAGGTGACCAAGAGCGGCAGCAAGGTCATGGCGACGCTGGAAGTGACGGAGCCCATCGGCTCCCTGCTCTACACCCGCAGCGGCAAGGTCAGCATCGGCACGGACATGAGCGGTCTCATCGTCTCCAGGAAGGCGGTCGCGACCGTGAACGGACAGACAGGCGTATGGCTTTACGATGTGCCCGGCGGAACTTTCATCCCCGTCGAGGTGCTCACCTATAAAAATGACGGCACCGCACTTTTCATGCCTCTGGTGGACGGCGTGCTGTCGCCGGGTACGCAGGTACTCATCAAATAAGGTCCTATTTGGGGGAGATTTCAATGGCTCAGGAATCCAAATTCACGCAGTTTTTGCATAAACTCCATCTGGTGGAATATGTCGACGAAGGGGAAGAGCAGGAGGAGCCCATCCGCAGAGCACCCGCTTCCCGCGAAAACCGGTCTTCTTCCTCCGTCTACGAAAGCCGCTATGACAGTTCCCGCGGGATCAAACGACCCGCTTCTTCCCGTACGGAAAGCGGCACCCGTCCGATGAAACACGGAAAATCCCGTCCCGGTACCGCCATCGCCCGCGTCGGGAACAGCGGGAGCAATGTCCCCGCGAACAAGCCCGACACCATGGTGTACTACCTGAGCACCCTTTCCGAGTGCGCGGAAGTCATCAAAGGCATCATTTCCGGCACCAGCGCCCTCATCAGTTTCGACAATGTGGACGAGCGCACGATCCAGCGCATCATCGACACCCTGTCCGGCGCGGCGTTCGCCCTGAACGCCAAGGTGCGCAAAATCACCGATGAAACCTATCTGATCGCGCCCGAAAGCGTGAATGTGAACATGTCCCGCAGAATCGAAAGGAGATACTGATGTTTTTCAGAATGGGCTTTTCGCTTAAGAACCTGATTTTTGATGTGATCGGCATCTTCGAACTTCTCATCATCATCCGCGTGGTGCTCTCCTGGGTGGCACACGACACCAAGGCGCACTACATCACTGCCCGCGCGACCGAGCCCGCGGTTTCCCCTGTGCGCCGTACGCTGGACCGCATCATCGGACAATTGCCCATCGACATTTCTCCCGCCGTGACCCTGGCTGTGCTGGAACTGCTCCGGCGCCTTGTCGACGCGCTGCTGCGATAAAATTTTCTCCCTGTGCAGGATTTCGGAAATCAATGCCGAAATTACTATAAATCAAGTCCGGTTTGTTAGCCGATGAAAGGATGGATTACTATGGCAATCACCGTTACCGACATTCGCGAAAAAGAATTCAAGACCGAAATGCGCGGCTACAGCCGTGACGAGGTGGATGATTTCCTCGATGAACTGGCGGATCAGACCGAAGAACTGGCCGTCGAAAACGATCGTCTTGACGCGGAAGCCGCCAAGGCAGCCGAAGAGATCGCCACTCTGAAGGCGCAACTGGACGAAGCGGTCGCTCACATCAGGGAACTGGAAGCCGCTCCCGCAGCCCCCGCCGCCGAGACCGCCGCTCCCGCCATCGTGGAAGAAGCGGGTCTGCCCACCTTCAACGAGCCCAGTTATTTCAAGAATCTGGAAACCACGCTCCGCGAGACCCTGATCTCCGCCCAGCGTATCGCCGATGAGACCATCGATGACGCCCGCAAGAAGGCGAAGAGCATCGTGTCCGAAGCCGAAGAGAAGGCCGCCGCCGTCGAAGCGGAGTCCCAGGAGAAACTGGCCAAGGCCAACGCCGAGTTCGATGCCATCCGCAGCGCGGGTCAGCAGTACTTCGCCTCTTTCAGCGCCCTCATCGAGGAGCAGAGCAAGGCACTCAAGGACAGCCCTCTCAACGCCGCCGAATAAGATATGGTACATGCAGCCGTTCCGTCCTTCGGGGGAGCGGCTGTTTTTTACGAAATGAAACTGAAACTCACAAGAAAAAATGCGCTCGTCTGCATCATCGTTTACGCGGCGGTGCTGGTTTGCTGTGCCGTCACCCGCATCTGCGCGGAGAACAACATCCCGCTTTCGGGCGTGACCGTGATTGAGGATGTGCTATCCCTGCGGCTCGTGTACAATACGGGCGCGGCGTTTTCCTTCCTGAAGGATGCGCCGCTTCTTGCAAGCGCCGTATCGGTCATCGTGCTGCTGGGCGTTGCCGCGTTCCTGCTTCTGGGACGCATGAACGATGTGTGCCGCTGCACGCTGACCGCGGTGCTCGCGGGCGGCACGGACAACCTCGTTTCGCGCCTGTTTTTCGGCGCGGTCACGGACATGATCAAACTGGAGTTCATCTCCTTCCCGGTGTTCAATTTCGCGGATATCTGCGTCACGCTGGGCGCCATCGTGTTCGCCTGCGCGTATCTGACGGATAAAGGGGACAGATAATGTATATTGCGGAAACGGAAGACGCCGGCAAGCGCCTCGACACTTATCTGTCGGAAAGATATGACATCACCCGATCCCGCGCGGGCGCCCTCATCAAAGAGGGCAGGGCATCCGTGAACGGGGAAACCGTCACGAAAGCCGGCTGCAGCCTGCGCGCGGGGGACGAAGTGAGTCTCGATATCCCGGCGCCCGAACCCACGGATGTGGAAGCACAGGACATCCCCCTGCGCATCGTCTACGAAGACAGTGACCTCGCCGTGGTTTATAAACCGTCCGGCATGGTGGTGCATCCCGCCGCGGGCAACCGGGACGGCACCATGGTGAACGCTCTTCTGTATCAGCTGGACGATCTTTCCGGTATCGGCGGGGAAGAGCGCCCGGGCATCGTGCACCGCATCGACAAGGACACGAGCGGCCTGCTTCTGGTGGCGAAAAACGACAAAGCCCATGTGGGGCTTTCGGAGCAGATCGCCGTTCACAGCGTGGAGCGGGCGTACAAAGCCATCGTCATCGGTCACATGAAGGAAGAAAGCGGTTTTGTGGACGCGCCCATCGGACGCCATCCCACGGACCGCAAGAAGATGGCCATCGTGAAAGGCGGCAGAGAAGCCCGCACCAACTGGAAGGTGCTGGAACAACTTCGCGGCGCGACGCTCATCGAGTGCCGCCTGACCACGGGACGCACCCATCAGATCCGCGTGCACATGGCGTCCATCGGGCACCCCGTGCTCGGCGATCCCGTCTACGGACCCAGGAAAAGCCCCTATCCCGTGGAGGGCGGGCAACTGCTCCACGCGGGGCGCATCGGATTTATCCATCCCGTCACGGGCGAAAAACTCCTGTTCGAGGAGCCGCCCGAGGAACGGTTTGAATACTGGCACAATAAATTAAAGGAGTGATAGCATGCTCGTCAATCTGCCGCCTATGGGCTGGAACACCTGGAATACCTTCGGAAGCCATATCTCCGATTCTCTTGTGCGCGAAAGTGCGGACGCGTTCATTGACCTGGGTCTCAAGGACGCGGGCTATACCTATGTGGTCATCGACGACTGCTGGAGCAAGAAACTGCGTGATCCCGAGACCCACCGCATCGTGCCCGATCCCGAAAAATTCCCTCTGGGCATGAAATCCCTCGCGGATTATATCCATGCCAAGGGGCTCAAATTCGGCATGTATTCCTGCGCCGGACAGCGCACCTGCGCGGACTATCCCGGCTCCTTCGACCACGAATTCCTCGACGCGAAGACCTTCGCGGAGTGGGGCGTGGATTTCCTGAAATACGACTACTGCTACCATCCTTCCCGCATCAGCGGCGACCTGCTCTACCGCAGGATGGGCATGGCGCTGCGCGAGAGCGGACGCGACATCCTCTTCTCCGCCTGCAACTGGGGAAGCGAGGATGTGTGGAGTTGGATCCGCTCCACGGGCGCGCATATGTACCGCTCCACGGGCGATATTTTCGATAATCCCGAATCCTTCCGTAAGATCATGGCAAGCCAGATCACCAAATTCAACGCCTCCGCTCCCCAGTGCTTCAACGACATGGACATGCTGACCGTCGGCATGTACGGCGGCGGAAATGTGGGCTGCGCCGCTTCCTGCAACGCGGCGGATTACCGATCCCAGTTCGCCATGTGGTGCATGTGCGGCTGCCCCCTCATGCTGGGCTGCGACATCCGCAAGATGGACAAGGAGACCCTCGCCCTCGTTACCAACAAAGACCTCATCGCCATCAATCAGGATCCCGAGGTGCGCCAGCCCTTCTTCATGGGCTGCCCCGAAAACGGCGGCGACTTCATCATCTTCCGCCATCTGGACGGCGGCAAGTACGCCCTCGCGTTCTTCAACGCCTCCGATAAGGACCGCGAGATGTCAGTCTCCTTCTTCGAGTTCGGTCTCATGGCGGACACCGGCTGCGCGCTCAAATTCAAAAATGTGCTTGGCGGCGTGGACGGCGTCTACTCCGAATATCTCCGCCTGAAAGTGCCCGCCCGCGACTGCGCGGTCATGACCTGCGAAGTGGTGAAAGCGTGAACTGCGTTTCCTGCGGAAAAGAAGTCACCAAGGACGAAATCGGCATCACGAAGAAACTGGTGAACCGCGGCGCGGAGGAATTCTACTGTAAGGAGTGTCTCGCCGGGCGCTTCCGCATGGAAGTAAAGGATGTGGACACGCTGATCGAGCATTTCCGCGCGGACGGCTGCACATTGTTCAAATAGGAGATCGCCATGAACAATATCTATCATTGCTTCCCCGGCGGGAAGCACAAGGCACTCACTTTCAGTTACGATGACGGCAAGATCGCGGACAGGAGACTGGTGGACATCTTCAACCAAAACGGCATGAAGGGCACCTTCAACCTGAACAGCGGCTTGTTTGACAACATCACCTACGGCGAGCACATCAAGCCCGATGAGATCAAAACTCTCTACACGGGTCATGAGATCGCCAGCCACACCTACACCCATCCCACCATCGCCCGCTGCCCCGCCAGCGGCGTCGTGCAGCAGGTGCTGGAGGACAGGAAGAACCTGGAAGAAATCATCGGCAGACCCGTGGAAGGTCTCGCGTATCCCAACGGTTCCTACAGCAGGGAAATCATGGATCTGCTGCCCCATACGGGCATCCGCTACGCCCGCACCGTGACCAGCACCCTCGCTTTCGGCATGCCGGGCAATTTCCTCGCGTGGGATCCCACCGCCCATCATAAGCGGGACATCGCCGCGTTGGGCGAGGCGTTCAAAGGTCTTTTCAAGACCCAGTATCTCTACCTCATGTATGTGTGGGGACATTCCTACGAGTTCGACAATGACGGCAACTGGCAGATCATCGAGGACTTCTGCCGTCAGATGGCGGGCAGGGATGACATCTGGTACTGCACCAACATCGAAATCGTGAAGGACGAGGACGCCTTCCGCCGCCTGGTCTTCACCGGCGACTTAAAGCATGTGTACAACCCGTCCTTCGACAGCGTCTGGCTGTTGGTGAACGGCGAGATCACGGAAGTCAAAGGCGGACAGTACAAAGACCTGTAAGGCACATAACAGCGCTCCCGGAGCATTGCTCCGGGAGCGCTGTTTTCACTAATAAAAAGATCCGTACCTGCCTCATTTGCCGTATGATACCATCGGCTTTCCCTTAAGGGGAAGGTGACTCCGAAGGAGACAGATGAGGTGGGTACAGTCAACTTTCCGCCTACATCTCCGGCTTCACAAAACAGTACGCGGTGTAAGCCTCTTCCTCTTCATAACCCAGTTGCTCCGCCAGACGCATGGACGGGATATTCTGCGCGTCCCAGTGGGCGGTGAGACCGCGCGCCTTGCAGTCCGGCAGCATTCTCGCCGCGCAGGCGCGGGCAAGGTGCTCCCTGCGGTGTCCGGGATCTGTGCTGATGTCCAGTTCTACTTCATTTCCGAGAGACAGGAAACTTGACGCGGAGGCGACGATCCCGCCATCATGCCAAACGACCGCGCCTGCGCCTGTGCGCAGGAAAATCTCCGCGTCCGGGTAATCGCTCCCGTGGTGAAAGGGTTTCTTCTCGAAAGCGGCTTCATCGAAGGGCGCGAGCGTATACCCGTCCGGCAGCGCCTCCGTAAAGGGGGAGCAGCTTTTGAGTCGTCATGCGTGCGTGGTCGGGACTCATCTGATGGCGCGTGACGGCGTGCAGGTCCGGATAGCGCGCGGTGAGCGCTTTTTCCCATTCGTTCGAAAGGCAGACGAACATACGAAAATCCCATTTTGCTTTAAGCCCGGAAAGCCATTCTTCATCCGGCGTTCCGGTGAGATAGATGAATCCTGCCTCGTAAACCGCGCCGCCGGGGTACGGATACCGTGTCCCGAACGCGCCGCAGAGGCAGGCTTTGAGCAAAAGAGATTCCCGTTTCATGACCGCTTCCCATACACCACGAACTTGTCCAGATCGATGAGCAGCGGCGGGAGGAGGAACAGGATCATGACGAGGGAGCAGATGGTGCCCCTTGCGAGAAGCCGTCCGATGGAGTAGATGTAGTACACCGAGCAGACATAGCCGATGGCGAAGCCCGCGACCGTCAGGATGAGCCCGCTGGTGAAAATCGTGGGCATGGACAGTTTGATGGCTTCGGTGACGGCTTCCTTTCTGTCAAGGGTCAACCGCTCCTCGCGGTAATTTGTGGTCAGCAGGATGCCGTAATCAATGGTCGCACCCATCTGGATGGCGAGGCAGATGAGATAGCACATGAAGAAAATGGGGCTGTCCGTCAGGACGGAGATGCCCATGTTCACCCACACGGCGCCCTGAATGACACAGACCAGAATGACGGGCGCGGCGAGGCGGCGGAAGGAGAGGAAAATGACGATCAAGATGGCGATGACGGTGATGACATTCACATTGAGCATGTCGCTCGTGAAAGCATTGCTGATATCGTAGGACACCATGAGGTTGCCCGCGATGCCCGTTTCCTCGCCGGGATAGAAGCGGCCGAGCAGACCGCGGATCTCGTCGATGACCGCGAACGCCTCGCTTCCATAGGTGGGTACATCGAGCAGCAGGATCATGCGGGCGTAGTTTTCGCTCATGAACATCCGCTTGGCGAAGTCCATCGTAGCTTTCAGATCCTGTACCTGTTTGTTCTCCGTCATGATGCCCGCGGCCTTGTCGATGAGCACATCGCCGCGCACGGAGGTGTCAAATCCCATGGCGCCCATGTAGAGGCTGGCGGCGAAGGGGGAGATGGAGAGCATATCGCCGATATCGTAGATGTCGTAGTAGCGGATTGCGGCTTCGGCGGTGGTCACCATGGAGGACACATCGCTGACGGCGGGATGCCCTTGATACTCGATCTTTTTGAGTTCCTCAATGAACGCCCGCTGATGGTCGAAGTCCGCGTCCTCCTGACGGGCGGGGAAGAGGAGAATGAGTTGGTTGGTCATGCCGAACACCCGCGCCACCTCGCTGGATTCCATGTTGGTGGACACATCCGTGAAGGTGTAAGTGATGCGCCCCTGTGCGGCGGCGGAGATGAGGATGACGGCGATGAGGACAAAGGGAATGACCTTCCTGCCCGCGAAAGCAGCTTTGCCCAGCATTTTTCCGCCGAGGGGAACGGTCTTGTGCATGGTGCTGCGCAGGGGTTTTCTGAACAGAAGGATGAGCGCGGGCATCAGTGTGAACACGGTGATCATGCTGATGAGGATGCCCTTGGACAGCACGATGCCGATGTCGAAACCGATGGTGAAGGACATGAACATGAGGCTCACGAGCCCCGCCACGGTGGTGAGGGACGAGGAGCAGATGGGCATGAACGCCCGCTCGAGCGCGAGGATGAGGGCGGTCTCGTCATCGGTGCCGCTGTCGCGGATCTCGAAGAAGGTATGCAGCAGCATGATGGAATAGTCCATCGAAAGGGCAAGCTGCAGTATCGCGCACACGGCGAAGGTGATGAACGAAATGGAGGGGAAAATGAAGTTGGTGCCCATGTTGATGAGTATGGACACGATAAGGGAGATGCCGAAAATGGCGGGCTCGATGTAGGAATGGCTGGTCAGGAACAGTACGCCCACCACCACGATGACCGCGATGATCATGGCGACGGGGATCTCCCGGGCGATGTTTTCCTGCACCACGAGGGTCTGGGGCGCGCTGCCGTTCAGAGAATAATCTTCAAATCCGGAGGCTCTTGCGCGCAGGAAATCCCGCACGACCTCCACAAAGGCGACGGCGTCGTCCGTTTCAAGGAAGAGGTTGATGCGGTCGTAGCGGTCGCTGTCCATCTCTTTGGAATCAACGGCTTCGTCATAGGACGCGCGCATGATGCCGTCCATCGCCGAAAATCCGTCCGCGATGGAAGCGGGAACGCCTTCGCCCGCGTTTTTCAGCATCACGGTCATCAGATCCGTCTGCCCGAACTCCCGCGTATTGATGGCGAGTGACGCGCGGGTCATGGTGTTCTTGCCGAGATACTGGGTGAAGTCATAGTTGATGACGGTTTTGCCTACGGTAAACACACTGCACACCGTCAGCACGGTGAACAGGATGAGAACAAGTACGCGTTTTTTTACGATGAATGTTGCAGTTTTGCGGAGCATGCGGGTAACCCTCTCTTTCGGATGGATACATTATATCATGAAACGACCAAAAGTAACAGACTAAAAGGTTGCAACGCGGTTACTTTTGTGCTATAATCAGCGTAGTATTTAGTGGGGTAGTATAACTATGTCTTTTCGGGCTGCTTTATTCGATGTGGACGGCACGCTGCTGGATTCGCTGGGCGTCTGGGAAGACATCGACCGGCGCTTCTTCGCGATGAAGGGCATGGAAGTCCCGCCCGGATACGCGGAGCAAATCGGTGGGCTTTCTTTCCTGCAGACCGCGGTATACACGAAGGAAAAGTTCGGCTTTCCCGAATCCCCGGAGGAGATCACCGCGCTGTGGAAGGATATGTGCCGCGAGGAGTACGAAAACCGCCTCTGCGTGAAGCCCGGCGCGAGGGAGTACCTCACGGGGCTGAAGCAGAGGGGCGTGAAACTCGCCGTCGTCACCACGCTTCCGC
The DNA here is from genome assembly GCA_045598325.1 of Clostridia bacterium. Taxonomy (GTDB): domain Bacteria; phylum Bacillota; class Clostridia; order Christensenellales; family Aristaeellaceae; genus RUG14130. Next base: position 16,678 of record JAZLLT010000023.1, read on the forward strand.
GCTATCTGTTTGAACCCGCGCTCACGCGGGGCGGCGTCTTCCGCCTGTTTGACACCTACGCCACTACGGACGAGGGCGGTCAGACCAAGGCGGAGGGGCTCATCTACACCCTTGCCGCGCGGCGTCTCGGTGTACCGAACGGAGACTGCGCGGTATTTGAGGACATCCCGGAGGGGCTCACGGGCGCGAAGAAGGCGGGCATGACCGCTGTGCTGGTGTACGACCGCCACAATGAAAAAAGTCTTCCCGTATCGAAAAGTATCTGCGATCACTATATAGAAACTTTTGAGGGGTCAGATTATGGATATTGATGTGCTGCTTTGGTTCCAGGAACACCGCACGGGATTTTGGGACGCGGTGATGAACGCCTGCTCGACCTTGGGCGGGGATGTCATCGCGCTGGCACTCGTATGCCTGGTCTTCTGGTGCATGAGCCGCAAAGAGGGCAATCGGATGATCCTGAATATGTTTTCGGGTCTCGTCATCAACCAGCTGATCAAGATCGCCGTGGCCGCGCGCCGTCCCTGGGTGCGCGACAGCAGGATCCGCCCCTATGGCTCCACCGTCAATGAGCATGGCGTGCCCGTGGGCGGAGCCATTTCAGACGCCACCGCCTATTCTTTCCCGAGCGGCCATACCGCCAACGCGGTGTCCGCCTTTGCAGGCTATGCCTACAAAAAGCAGTGCTGGCTCAATGTGATCGTGTGGATCTTTGTAGTGCTCATCGCCGTTTCCCGCATGTATCTGGGCGTTCATACCCCGCAGGATGTGTTGTTTTCCATTTTCTTCGGCATCATTCTCGTGATCCTCATGGATAAGCTGGCGGACGCTCTTGAGAAAAAGCCCTCCCTCGACATCGTGATCGTGGGCGTCTTCCTTCTGCTCGGCGTCGCTACCGTCATCACCACCCTCGTCCGCATGAACGGTGCTCCCGTGGACGACAACACCCGGGATGCCTTCAAGACGACCGGAGCCAATTTCGGCGCGCTGATCGGCTGGCTTCTGGAGCGCAGGACCGTGCGCTTCGAGCGTCCCAAGTCCTTCTTGAAGGGACTGATCCGCTTTGCGGCCGGCGTTATCCTGACGGTCGCCTTCCTGGAACTTCCCAAGGCCCTGTTCAATCGGGCCTTCGGCGAGATCTGCGGCAATCTCCTGCGCTACTTCCTCGCCTGCTTCGTCGCGATTTATCTCTACCCGCTGACCTTCAAAAAACTGAATTTCTGATTTATGAGCGAAGAGAACTGGTCCGTCGAAATCAAGCCCCGCACAAAGGGGCTTCATTTGAATTTGAAAGAACTTTGGAGGTACCGGGATCTGACCTACCTCCTGGCCCGCCGTACCTTCGTCGCCATGTACAAGCAGACCATTCTGGGTCCCGCGTGGGCGGTTTTGCAGCCCCTGCTCACAAGCGGCGTCCTCACTATGGTTTTCGGTTCTCTCGTGGGTCTTTCCACGGACGGAGCGCCCAAGTTCCTGTTCTATATGTGCGGCAGCGTCCCGTGGAGTTTCTTTGCCCGCTGCCTTGAAAAAACTTCCCAGACCTTTGTGGACAATGAAAAAGTTTTCGGAAAGGTGTACTTTCCGAGGCTTTGCGCGCCCATCGCCACGGTGCTCGTGACGCTGGTCAATTTCTTTATCCAGCTTGCTTTCTTTATCCTGTTCCTCGCGGGCGGCAATCTCTTTGCCGGCGCGGGCGTGCAGGTCGCCTGGAGCATCCTGCCGCTTTTGCCTCTCGTGATCATCGAAATGGGTCTGCTTGGGCTCGGCGCGGGCATCGCGGTCTCCGCCCTCACGGTGCGGTACAAGGACCTTGCGCTGCTGGTCGGTTTCGGGGTCAACCTGTGGATGTATCTGTCCCCGGTCGCGTACCCCGTATCGGTCCTGCGGGACACCTATCCCGCCCTCAAGACCCTCGTTATGGTGAACCCCATGGCTCCCGTCATCGAGTATTTCCGCGCCGCGTTCCTGGGAACCGGCACCTTTGAGCCCGTGTGGCTGCTGATCAGCGCGGGCGTCACCCTCGTCATTTTCCTGCTGGGCGTCGTGCTGTTCAGCAAGGTGGAAAAGAATTTCATGGATGTGATCTGATGAGCGACACCGTACTTCGTGCAGAGCACATTTCAAAACAGTACCGTCTGGGCGAGATCACGAGCACCACGCTCCGCGAGGATCTGGACGGGCTCATGAGCCGTATCGGCAGAAAGAAAGAAAAAATCGGCAGCGACAAATACACTGCCGGTCAGAAATTCTATGCCCTCAAAGATGTCACCTTCGATGTGGAGCGGGGCAGCGCCGTGGCACTCATCGGCAGAAACGGCGCGGGCAAGAGCACGCTGCTCAAACTCATCTCCCGCATCACCGCGCCCACGGAGGGGACCATCCGCTACAAGGGCAATGTGGCGAGCCTGCTCGAAGTGGG
>JAZLLT010000024.1:0-8298 GCA_045598325.1 Clostridia bacterium
GTTTGAAAATACGGACGGCACCGCGGACGACGGCGTGGGGGAGGAAGATCTGCCCTACGACATGAAAGCGGACAACATCGACATCAAGGACGAGGATTTCGGCATCTGGTACATCGACTGCATGGAGCATCCCGACCGCTATAACGGCAGGACCGTGCGCGTGAAGGCGCAGGCATTCAAGATGGAGGACCTGTCCAAGCGCAGTTATGTGCTGGGCCGTTACGCTATGACCTGCTGCGCGGCGGATGTGGGCGGCATCGGGTTTATCTGCCGCTACCTCAAAAAGCGCCCCGTGGAAGACAGTTGGGTGAAGGTGACCGCGAAGTGCGAGGCGGCGTACAGTGCCATCCACGGACGGGACGCCATCGTGCTGATCGAGACGGATGTGGAAGACGCCGAGAAGCCCGAAGACGAACTGGTCTACTTCAACAGATAAACAAATGAAATGCAGGGACCGCCGTGCGCGGTCTCTGTTTTTCTTTGTGATTTTATCTTGTGTTTCGATGTCCGTAAGTGTATAATGATATCATTAAAATAGGAGGAGGTGTGCGCGGTGAAGAAACTGGCACTCGGCATCCTTGCCCATGTCGACGCAGGCAAGACGACGCTGACCGAAGCGATGCTCTATGCCTGCGGCAGCATCCGCAAACTGGGACGGGTCGACCATCGCGACACCTTCCTGGATACCGACACGCAGGAACGGGAACGCGGCATCACCATCTACTCCAAAACCGCACGGCTAAATTACAAAGATACGCAGATCACGCTCATCGACACCCCCGGTCATACCGATTTCGCAGGCGAGGCTGAAAGGGTTCTTTCCGTGTTGGATGCGGCGGTGCTGGTTGTGAGCGCGCCCGATGGCGTGCAGGGGCATACGCTGACGCTGTGGAAACTGCTGGAACGCTACGATGTGCCCACGGTGCTGTTCGTCAACAAAATGGACATGCCGGGCACGGAGAAGGAACGGCTCCTTGCCGAACTCAAAAAGAAACTGTCGCCCCTCGCTGCGGAAGCGGGCAGCGAGGACTGTTTTGAAACCGCCGCCATGACGGATGACGATGCCCTTGCAGCCTATCTGGACAGCGGAAAGATGGATCCGGTGACGGTGGAAAATGCCGTTGCGCAGCGCAAACTCTTTCCGGTCCTGTTCGGTTCTGCACTCAAATCGCAGGGTACCAATGCCCTGCTGGATCTGCTGAACACATCCGTAAAGCCCAAACCCGTATCGGATGCCTTCTCGGCGCGCGTGTACAAAATCGCACGCGACGCGAAGGGGGAAAAACTGACCCTCGTCAAAGTGACGGGCGGAAAACTCGCCGTCCGCACGGTGCTTACCGTGGATAACGGCACGGGACCCGTGGAAGAAAAAGTCTCGGGGATCCGCTTTTATAACGGTGAAAAGTACACGGCCGCGGACTATGCCGACGCGGGCGATGTTTGCGCGCTCACGGGACTCAAAAGTGTCATCGCGGGCGACATACTGGGCGGAGAGGACAGGAAACTGGAAAGCACGCTGGACAGCGTGTTCCGCTACCGTGTGATCCCGGAGCCGGACCGTGACATCCATGAGGCGCTGGGCTTTCTCAAAATCCTGGAGGAAGAAGATCCGCTGCTCAAAGTCACCTTCACCGAGCGCACCCGTGAAATCAATGTGAGCGTCATGGGCGATGTTCAACTGGAGATTCTGAAGCGCGTCCTTTCCGACCGCTTCGGCATGAAAGCTGTCTTCACCGACGGCAGCATCATTTATAAGGAAACCATCGAGGGCAGTATCGAAGGCGTGGGACACTACGAGCCCCTGCGCCACTATGCCGAAGTCCATCTGCTCATGGAGGAAGCGCCCCGCGGCAGCGGCATCACCATCCGAAGCGCCGTGAGCGTGGATGATTTGGCGCTTTCGTGGCAGAGGCTTATCCTTACCCATATCGCGGAACGGGCCCACAGAGGCGTTCTGACGGGCTCTGCTGTCACCGACATGACCATTACCCTCGTGGCGGGACGGGCGCACCTCAAACATACCGAGGGCGGAGATTTTCGTCAGGCGACCTACCGCGCCATCCGTCAGGGACTCATGGGCGCAAAGAGCGTACTTCTGGAGCCGTGGTACGAAGTCGAGATCTCGCTGCCGGACGAATACGCGGGGCGCGCCATGACGGACATCACGCGTCTTGGCGGATCGTTCGAAAATCCCGTCAGCATGGACGGCGAAACGATGCTGAAAGCCAAGGCGCCCGTACGGAAAATCGCGGAGTATCCCAGGGAACTCATGGCGTATACGCGCGGCAGGGGACGCATCTGCATGAATGTCTGCGGCTACGACAAATGCCCCGATACAGAAGAAATCGTCGCCGCGATCGGCTACGACCCCGTCCGCGATATCGACAATCCCGCCTCCTCGGTTTTCTGCTCTCACGGCGCGGGAACGGAAGTCAAGTGGGACGAAGCACCTGCGTGGATGCATTTGCCCATGCTGGGAGCCAAAAAAGAAGAGACATATGACACCGCGCCCGTCCGCCGCAATCTGAGCGGCGCGGTTGATGACGACCAACTCATGGCGATTTTCGAGCGCACCTACGGAAAGGTGGAGCGGAAACTGTTTGATACAAAGCCCGCGGGAAAACCTGCTCCCGAGCCTTCCGCTGCCGTCATCGATTTCCCGAAGCGTCCGCAATATCTGCTGGTCGATGGGTACAACATCATATTCGCGTGGGATGAACTCAAGAAAATCGCGCAAGGCAGCATAGATCTGGCGCGCGAGACACTCGTGAATCTCCTTGACAACTACGCGGGACACATGGATGTGAAGATCATCGTGGTCTTTGACGCCTATAAGGTTGCGCGTAATCCGGGTTCCTGCGAGACGCTGGGCAACATCGACATCGTCTATACCCGCGAAGCGCAGACAGCGGACAGTTACATCGAGAAACTGACCTATGAACTGAGCCGCCTCAATGTTGTGCGGGTTGCCACGGGGGACGGTCCCGAGCAGCTTATCATCCTCGGAAACGGCGCCTACCGCATGACGGCAACGGAACTGAAAGCGGAAATTGACGCGTCCAACAAGGAAATTCAGAATATCCTCGACAGGATCAACCTGCATAAGCCCGCGCGCAAACTGGAGACGGCTTTCGCGGAGGCGGTCAAACGGAAACTGGAAGGCAATCAATGAAGAAACTCGGGATACAACTGACGGTGATGACGGTTCTGTCACTGGCGCTTTATCTGCTGCGCGCGGCGGGCACGGTGTTTGATGTGCTCATATGGGCGCTGATCCCGATGCTCGGCGCGGTGACGGCGTATCTGTGTGTACTTGGCGGCATCAATCCCTATCTTGCGTGGATCATGCCGCCCGTTGGACAGACCGTTGCCTGCCTGATCGCATCGGCTGGGTATCTGCCCTTCGGCGGACAGATGCTGTTGACGGCTTTTGTTTCGCTCATCGGCGCGGCGGCAGGGGACACAATGGAACATATACGGAAAAGGAAACATCAATGAGTGAGGAAATGAGACCGGACGCGGCGGCGCTGTTCTCCGTTTACGGCGACAATTACAGGATGCTGTACACCGCAGCCTACGCGGTGACGGGAAGCGCCGCGGACGCGGAGAAGGCGCTCTGCGCCCTGTTTACCCGCGAAAAACGGGTGAAGGGCATGAAGGCGCTCCGGGAAGCAGTCATAAACGAAGCATTGTTCCTCGCCTCCTGCAACGGGGACGCGGGTGCCTTTTCCTGCCTTGACAGAGGCGGAGACAGCCGCCTCGAGATGCGTCTTCAGGAAGAAGACGATGTAAGCCGCCGCGCCGCCTTTCTGACCTACGGCTGTGGGCTTAATGAAAAGCAGACCGCGCAGGCGCTGAAAATGAAGGCATCTTCCATTCATGCGACGCTGAAGCATGTCAGGAACCTGTGTGACGAAACGGCACCGGGCAAAGGGGAAAAGCAACTCATCCAGTTGTGCAGAAAGGAACTCACCGCCGGTATCTGCGCACCCGGTGAAAGTGCCTTCATCCGGATTCTGGAAAAGTATATCGAAGAAGAACCGGACGCAGCAGACGGGAAGCGTACGGGCAGAAAAATCGTCACGGGCTTTGTGGCCTTTGTTCTGCTCGCGGCGATTGTGGTGCTGATGTGGCTGGGCGGCGTGATGCTTGACTACTACCGCACGGTCGTCCACGAAAAAGAAGCGGTGAAAACGGAGGTAACCAATGGCGGAATATAACGCGGTCATCAAAGAAATCATATTCCGCAATGAGGAAAACGGCTATTCCGTCATGGAACTTATGCCGGAGGACGGGCGTTCCTTTACCGCCGTGGGCATCATTCCCTTTGCGGAGGAAGGCGACAACCTCCATCTTGCCGGCGAATGGTCGGAGCACCGCGATTACGGAAAACAACTGAAGGTCACCTCATTCTCCATCATCGAGCCCGAAGGTAAAGACGCCATCAAAAAATACCTTTCATCGGGCATCATCCGCGGCGTCGGTCCCGACACGGCGGACCGCATCGTGAAAAAGTTCGGCGGCGATACGCTGAACATCCTCGACACCCATCCGGAGCGGCTTATTGAAGTGAGCGGGATCGGCCCCAAAAAGGCGGAAATGATTCTGGTCAGTTACCTCGAAAAGAAGGAAAGCCGCACCGCCCTCATGTATTTCCTGAACCTCGGTCTCACGCCTACCATGGCGCATAAACTCTGGTCGGAGTACGGACGGGATGCCATACTTATCACGCGGAAGGATCCTTACCGCCTCGCGGATGACATCAAAGGGATCGGCTTCACTATCGCGGACAATATCGCCCTCAAGGAAGGCTATGCGAAAAACGATGACCGCCGCATCAAAAGCGGCATCAAATTCGTTCTGAACGAGAGCGTGAACGGGGAAGGCAACACCTATCTGCCGGAACAGCGCCTTCTGGAAGAGGCCTGCGCGCTGCTGGGCGTGACGGCGGATGAAGTCGACACGGGTCTGCGCACGCTGCTGCTCAAACGAGAACTGGTCAGTGAAAAGAACGAAGACGGTATTTCCTGCATCTTCCTGCGGCAGGTTTTTGAGGCGGAATGCGAGGTCGCGCGAAAACTGCATGACCTTTCCCGCCGCCGTAGCAATGAAGCCGTTTTGCCCGAAGACGCGGGTATCGACGGCATCGAACTTTCGGAACATCAGAAAGAAGCCCTTCAAACCGCGGTCAGCCATTCCGTCACCGTCATAACCGGCGGCCCCGGAACGGGCAAAACGACCCTCATCAAAGGCATCCTGTCCGCTTTTTCCGGCAGGAAATCCGTTGCCCTCTGTGCGCCCACGGGACGGGCAGCGAAGCGCATGAGCGAAGCGACGGGGCGGGAAGCCATGACGATCCACCGCCTGCTTGAATATCAGGAAGGTTCCTTTACGAAGAACGAGGACGAACCGCTCAAGGCGGACGCGGTCATCGTGGACGAAATGTCCATGGTAGATGTCTTTCTGATGCGCGCACTCCTCAAAGCCCTGCGTCCCGGAACGATGCTGATTTTGACGGGCGATGTGGACCAGTTGCCGTCCGTGGGTGCGGGCAATGTCCTGCGCGACATTATTGACAGCGGCATCATCCCCGTTGTGCGCCTCACCGAAGTCTACCGCCAGAGCGCCATGAGTGCCATCGTCATGAATGCCCACCGCATCAACCGCGGCGAGATGCCCGTATCCAACGCGAAGGGCTCGGACTTCTTCATCGAACGCACGCAGGATGCCGCGTCCACGGCGGCGAGTGTACGGAATCTCGTGATGACGAGACTGCCCAACTACATGAACCTCGATCCGCTGCGCGATATTCAGGTCATGTCACCCATGAAAAAAGGCGATACGGGCGTGCATGCCATGAACCGCATGCTGCAGGAAGTGATGAATCCGCTTGACGGGCGCAAGCAGTTCGTGCGCGGTGAAAACAGTTTCCGCGTGGGCGACAAGGTCATGCAGATCAAAAACGACTATAACATGAAGTGGCGCCGCGGCGGCCTCGACGGGGAAGGTGTCTATAACGGCGATATCGGCTATATCACGGAATTGAATCCGCAGGAAGATTTCTTCATCATCCGTTTCGATGACGAGAGGATCGCGGTCTACGATAAAGACAGCATCGAGAATATCGAACTGGCTTACTGCATGTCCATCCACAAAAGTCAGGGCAGCGAATTTCCCTGCGTCGTGCTGCCGCTTCTGTCCGGTCCGCCCATGCTCATGAGCCGTAATCTGCTCTATACGGCGGTCACCCGCGCGAAGAAACTGGTGGTCATCGTGGGACGGGACGACTGTGTACGGCGGATGGTGGAAAACAAGCGGGAAGCAACGCGGTACAGCATTCTCAAAAAACGCCTGCGAGACGAGGCGGGTGCCAAATGAAACTGACTGATTTCCTGTTCGCACCGAAAGCGAAATGCGCGGGCTGCGAGAGCCTGATGGGCGCCGACAAAGACTGGCTCTGCGCGGATTGCCGTGTGAAACTTCATCCGCTTTTTCTGGACAGACAGTCCTCGTCCGTCATCTGCGCCCATTGCGGCACGGTTTATTACGGCGGCGGTTTCTGTACGGGCTGCCGCAGAAAAAATGTGCGTCTTCTGCGCGCGCCCGCGGCGTATACCTATGATGAGACCGTGCGCGGCATCATCCATGCTTTCAAATTCGGCGGCGTTTACCGCATGGCGAAATGGATGGCGGGGGAGATGGTGAAGGCGCTTCGTGCGGAAGAGATGACGGGCTTCGACCTCATCATCGCCGTGCCGCTCCATTACACGCGCCGTTTTGCACGCGGCTACAACCAGTCCGAAAAACTGGCGCGGCAGGTGTCGCTTCAAACCGGGATCAACATGGGTTACCTCTTGAAGCGAACCCGCGCCACGAAGCAGCAGTCTCTGCTTACCGACAAGCAGCGCCGCGTGAATCTGGACAATGCCTTTGCGGTAACGGGCGATGTGAAGGGGAAAAAGATCCTGCTCATCGACGATGTCCGTACCACGGGGACAACGGCGGTCAAGTGCGCTGAAGCACTGTTTTCCACGGGCGCGCGTGAAGTAACCATTCTCACCTTCGCTCAGGCGGAGCCGAAGGACGGTACACGGAAAAAATACAGGTAAACAATGTCAACATGATAGGATGAAAGAAGAGTATGAGAAAACTGTTGAACGAAATGATATGCTTTGTCGAGAAAAAATGTCTTGAGAATACGGATTATCACGCTTATCGGGAGAATGAGCAATTTACATATAATGGGAAGCCGCAGTTTTCTGTTTTGGATTTCTGGAGATATCATTTCAGTCAGCTGGCAGGTATGCATGCGTCCATTGCAGAGTTTCTCGTAGCCAGATCTCTCGGCATCGAAAAAGCAGAAAATGTGAATTATTGGACGGCTTACGATATGTCGTACAAAGGCCGCCGCATTGAGGTCAAGGCAACCGCCTATGTCCATCCGTTCAACTCGCATATATCGAAACAGAGGACTTTTTCCATCGCTCCGACGAAAAATAACTACTGGCAAACCTTTATCGGCCCCGATTATCGAAAGAAGGAAGCACGGCAGAGCGAAGTTTATGTTTTCTGCATCAATACGGATAAAGACATTGCAAACCACAATCCGCTGAACATAGATCTTTGGAGGTTCTGTGTTGTCCCGACTTTCAAAATCAATGCGTACAGTGAAAGTTGGGGACAACCAAACCAGAAAACAATCAGTCTGCGCGTGGTCAAGTCTTTATCACGCGGGGAAGTTGCATTCGGAGACTTGCGCAGCGAAATAGAATATGCTATTTCTGAATCTGATGCGTATATCAATGAATATGAAGCAGCACATCCGGGCTGGACGGAGAAGGACACCATAATGAGATGTGCAGCTTGTTCCTATGAAGAACGGCGGTCCGGAAAGCACCTGTTAAAGGTCTATACATGTCCGAAATGTGGTAAAGCAGAGCTAAAAGGGATTGAATACGCCGAACGGACATAGGAAAACTGTATTCACGATTGCTCAAGATAATTAAGGAGATCCTATGAACACCACCAACCTTCACGAACTGATCCGGCGCTATGAGGAGAATCTCGATTGGACGCTGAACGGCGAGTGCTACGAGATAATGAAATGGGAGGCGGCGCGCTGCTTTTCCGATACATGGTTTTCAGAAGAGGCGCAGGCGCTTCCGTTTTCCGAAATGTTCAAAAAGGCGTGCAGCGAGACATACATCGTCATCAACAACAGCACGATTTCCCCGACCAACGGCATTGTGAAGATGGCCGAGAAGGAGCCGGAAACGGTGAAAAGTTTATTCACCGATG
>JAZLLT010000025.1:0-23073 GCA_045598325.1 Clostridia bacterium
GATGGCGCTTTTCGGCGCGAAGTACGGCGACCAGGTCTCGCTCTACACGATCGGCGACGTCTCGAAGGAAATCTGCTGCGGTCCGCACGTGACGAACACGAAGGAGCACGGCAGCTTCAAGATCAAGAAGGAAGAGTCGTCCTCCGCCGGCGTGCGCCGCATCAAGGCCGTCATCGGAAAATAAAAACCAAGATAACGGGAACCGCATCGCGGTTCCCGTTGTTCTGAATGAATAAATAAAGGGATTTCAATGCAAAACAATTCCAAAGGCAGACTGAATAATGGATTGCAGGGTATATGTGAAAAACTCGTAGGAAAATTGCTTCAATCTTCCAAAACGCAGCACATCCGCCGGTTTTTCGGCGGATGTGTTTTTTGAATTTCACTCCAGTATCAGTTTCCCGAAATATTCGGGTCTGTGGAAGTCGGGGTGAGGCGTGCCTACTTTGTTCCAGCAGCCGAAGTGGGGATGAATGTCCTCGGCGCACTTGTAGAAGTTGCAGGTCATGTTTGCGGCGGGCTTTCTGCCGAATTCCTTTTCGATGAAGGCGAAGGGGATGGTGAAACTTACCGCCCACCACTTATCGGGCTTGCTCGCGGTCATTTCCATGCCGGGAATCTCTTCTTTGTAGACCGTGCGCTTCCTGAGGATGCCGATGCCCACATGGGCGGCAAGGGCGGGATTGAACTCGTAGTTCAGGTAACGCTCATCGTCCTCAAAGGGCTTTACGAAGAACTCAAGGCAGCTGTCGTGGCAGGGCATGGAGCCGAAGCCCGATTGATTGGTGAGCACGGGGGACTCCTTCGCGTAGAGGAGCACCACGAGACCTTTGTCCGTATAGCCGACCTTGCCGTAGGCGGGGAAGGCGTCGGGGTATTCGTCGAGCCACGGATAATCGCTGATTTTGGCGGTTTCGAGGCCGTCAAAGGGGGCTTTCATGGCTGCGGGGTCGAACGCGCCGTCAAAGGCATAGGCGCCGCAGGAAATCTTTTTCGCGGTGTAGGTCATGGTCATACCTCTGCCTGATTCATGTAGGAGAGCACATCCCAGATGCGCTCCAGGTCTTCCGCGGAGGTATAGGACAGGATGAGTCGGCCCTTGTTTTCATCTCCGTCTATCTTGGCGCGGGTGCCGAAGGCTTCCCTCGCCATCTTCTCTAATTTCTTGATTTCGGGGCTCTTGGGTGCGGCGGGCTTCACCGCGGGCTCCTCGGGCAGCGCCGCGATGCGCTCCAGCTGCCTTACATTCCATCCCTGCTGTATGCACAGGGTGGCCAGACGCACCTGACGCTCGGGGGACAGAGTCACAAGGGCGCGGGCGTGTCCCGCGGACAGCGTGCCGTCCTCCAGCATCTTGAGCACCTTCTCATCGAGGGTCAGAAGGCGCAGGGTGTTGGCAAGGGCGCTGCGGCTCATGCCCACCACGGAGGAAGCCTCTTCCTGGGTGAGGTCGCACTTTTCCATAAGGGTCTTGATGCCCAGAGCGGTTTCGACGGGATTCAGATCGCTCCTCTGCAGGTTTTCGATGAGAGCGGTCTTGAGGCGGGTCATTTCATCCCAGTCGCGCACGATGGCGGGAATGGTGGTCTTGCCCGCCATGCGGCTGGCGCGGAAGCGGCGCTCGCCCACGATAATGGAGTAACGGTCGCCCCGTCTGCACACCACGATGGGCTGAATGACGCCCACGGAGGCGATGGATTCGCTTAGTTCGCGGAGTTTTTCTTCGTCAAAAACTTTGCGGGGCTGCGCGCGGTTGATGTCGATTTCGGAGAGGGGAAGTTCGGTGACGATGTCGCCGGAGCCCACTTCCTGACTGGTCAGGGCTTCGTTTTCGGTTTCGATTTCGCCCAGCAGCGCGCCGAGCCCTCTGCCGAGGCCGTGGGGAGCGGTTTTTTTGTTCATGTTCAGCCCTCGTTTCTCTTGATCAGTTCGGCGGCGAGTTTCATGTAGGCGTCCGCGCCGGAACACTTGGGGTCGTAAATGTGGATGGGGAGACCGTGGGAAGGCGCTTCGGACAAACGCACATTGCGGGGCACCACAGTGGAGAAGACCTTGCCCTTGAAGTATTTTTTCACTTCGCTCACTACCTGCAGGCCCAGATTGGTGCGTCCGTCCAGCATGGTGAGCACCACGCCTTCCACTTCGAGAGCGGGATTGAGGCGCTTGCGGATGAGGGTCAGGGTGTTCATCAGTTGTCCGACGCCTTCCAGGGCGTAGTATTCGCACTGGATGGGAACGAGCACGGAATTGGCGGCGGTGAGCGCGTTCAGGGTCAGAAGACCCAGAGAAGGCGGGGAGTCGATGAAAATGTAGTCGTACTCGCCGTCCAGTTCCTTGAGGGCGTTTTTGAGCACGCTTTCCCGGTTTTCCACGCCGATCAGTTCGATTTCGCAGCCGGAAAGGTCCACGGAGGCGGGGATCACGGACAGGTTTTTGAATTTGGTGACCTTGACCGCTTTTTTCGCTTCCACGCCGTCTGCCAGCACATCGTACAGGGTGTAGGCGTTTTTCGTGCTGACGCCGAGGCCGCTCGTTGCGTTGCCTTGAGGGTCCAGATCAATGAGCAGCACCTTTTTGCCCATGTCCGCGATACAGGCGGACAGGTTGACCGCGGTGGTGGTTTTTCCGACGCCGCCTTTTTGGTTTGTGGTGGCGATAATCTTTGCCAAAATGGTTTCCTCCTACAGTTCGGGAAAGTATGGAAAGTCCGTTCGTTATCAAGGGAGGCTTTTGGATGCGGATATTACCGAGAGAATTGGTTTCCTATGCTTCGGGGTGGTATGTAAAGGTCAGTTCGCGGCCGTGCTTTTTGAGCCACTTGACCCAGATCGCATAGTCGGGCATCCGCTTTTCCACCTCCCGCCAGAACTGCGGGGAGTGATTGAAGCAGATGAGATGCGTCAGTTCGTGGATGACCACATAGGCGAGCGCCCCGGGCGGCGCCATGATGAGTTTCCAGTTGAAATTGAGGTTGTGCTTCGCGGAGCAGCTGCCCCAGCGGGTCTTCTGTTCGCGGATGGTCACGCGGTAATAGGGCTTATTGACCGTGGGCGACCAGGTATTGAGTTCCTCGCGGATGGCGGAAAGCGCCTGCCGGACCAGCCAGCGCTTGATCTGCGCTTCGATGTCTTTTTCGTCCGTGTACGGCGTACATACGCGGAGGGTGTTCCCGGTGAGCGTGATGCGGGACGCGCTGCCGGAAATGATATGGATTTTCTTGCTTTCGCCCCGGTATAGGACGGTATCGGTGGGGGTGACGAGTGTTTCCGCCGCTCTCATTCGGGCGTGGGCGCTGTCGATCTCACTCAAATGATCCAGCACCATTCTGTCCGCCAGACGCAGACTGTAGCCCGCGGGGGTATAGAGGCGGATCTTGTCTTCCGGGAGCGCCTGCAAAAGCAGACGGTCGCGGTTGCGGGCGGAGATCAGCGTGTATTCGACGACCCTGCCGCCCGATCTGATCCTGCGGAGCATTATTCTACGCCCTTCCAGTCGGTGAGCAGGATGGCGTAGCGGTCGGGTTCTTCCATGATTTTGTTTAGTCCCAGTATCGCGCTGTCGCCTGCCGCTGCGGAACGGATGACGGGAATGCCAAGCGTGCTTCTGAGGCAGGGGATGAGCCCGCCCAGAGAACTGCCGCCGCCGGTCACGGTGAGCCCGTTTTTCATGATGTCCTCCGCCATGCCCACGGGCAGGTCGCTCATGGCGTCACGGCAAAGGCGGGCGATGTCGGCGATGATGTCGGAAAGGGCGTCCGAAAGGATTTCGGTGTGCACCTTCTTTTTGACGGGCAGACGGGTGGCGGGATCGAGCCCTGCCACGAGGAAAGCGCTGTCGCTGTCGGAGAAGGCGGACTGCTTCAGCAGCCGCGCGGTGCGCTTGCCGATGATGACGGCTTCGCGGGTGCGGACCGCTTCCTCGATGGCGCGGTCGGCGCGCTTCATGCCGAAGGGCAGCGTGCGCAGTTTCACTCTCTGTCCCAGCGCAATGGCGCTCCAGGTGATGGCGGAAGCGCCGATGTCGAGGATGAAGCAACTTTCGGGTGCGGTCACATCGATACCCGCACCGAGGGCGGCGGCAAAGTCCGAGGCGACGAGGCCCACGGTTTCGATGCCGTCGTCCACGATGGAGGTCATCAGGGTCTCGCCCCGCGCCTCATCGAGGGAGGGGGAGACGGTGAGCAGCACGCGGCGGCGCTTCATCATGTAGTTTTTGTCGGTGACGCCGGTTTCCCTGCGGATCCACGCGGTATACAGAGGGATGTCCTCCGGAATGCCGCCGGAAACGCAGGACTTGATACTCATGCCCGGGGCCTCCCGGCCCACGAAGGCAAACGCCTTGTCGCCCCAGGCGAAGGGAGCGTCCTGCCCCCTGCGGTAGGCGACGAGCGCGGCTTCCGTCAGGATCTCGACGCTGCCGCGGCGCAGCATGCGCAGACAATCCGAGCCGATGTCAAAGGCGATATCCCAATGCATGAGTGTTCCTCCGGTGTGTCGATTATGCGGTCAGTTCGTGGATGATCTTGCGGATCTCGCCCTTGCCGCCGTTCATGCGCTTGAACGCGGCGATGATGGCGTCGGAAAGGCCCGCTTCCACGAGGTCGAGTCCGAAAATGGTTTCATCCTTCAGGATGGGGGTGAGGATCTCCTCGGCGCTCTCATTATTGCCGAAAGCGAGGGTGCCCAGGCGCTGCTTCATCTCGTCCATTCTGGGATCGGGAGACAGGGCGATGTCGTTGCCGTTGTCGTCCTTGCCCATGAGATAGCGGAGCCAGCCGGCCTCGGTCAGGGTGATGCCCTTGAGCACGGACAGGTCGCGGCCGTCCTTCACATAACTCTTGATGGTCTCGCCGTAGCGGATGGAGAGTTTCTGGGAGGTGTCGGTGGCGATGCGCTGGGGGGTGTCGGGCAGGAAGCAGTTGGGCAGGCGGGCATAGAGGACTTCCTCAAGGAACACCTTGGGATCCAGAATGCCGGGGTTGGTGACAACGGGCAGACCCTCGATGTAACCGATGCGCTCGACCATCGCCTTGAGGTCCGCGTCGTTCATTTCCTGCCAGATGGTCTCAAAGCCCAGCATGCAGCCGAACACGGCCAGGCAGGTGTGCAGAGGATTGAGGCAGGTGGTGACCTTCATGCGCTCCACGCGCTCGACGGTCTCGCGGGTGGTGTAGTAGATGCCGACCTTGTCGAGGGGCAGTTTGCCGTTCGGGAACTTGTCCTCGACCACCAGATATTCCTTCTCCTCGGCGTTGACGAAGGCGGAGGTGTAGGTGTTTTTGGAGGTGATGATGGTGTCGGCGTCTTCAAAGCCGTCCTCTTCCAGCATCTTCTTGACGGTGGCGTCGGGACGGGGAGTGATCTTGTCGATCATGGTCCAGGGGAAGGTGACCTTGGTGTTCAGATAGTCGATGAAATCCTGACCCACATGGCCGTTTTCCAGCCACTTGTCCGCCACGAACTTCACGGCCGCTTCCAGTTTCTCGCCATTGTGGGAGCAGTTGTCCATGGAAACGAGGGCGAGAGGCGCGGCGCCGTTATTATAGCGGTACAGCATGAGCTTGGTCAGGTAGCCCATGAGGCCCTTTGCCTCTTCGGGCTTGCCCATGGCGTCCTTCTCGGCGAAGCGCAGGGAGTAGCCCTTCTCGGTGATGGTGAAAGAAGCCATCTTGAGGGAGGGATTACAGAAGATCTCCTTGGCGCGGGCATCATCGTTAATGGTGATGCCTTCGCAGATGGAGCCCAGAACTTCCTTCTTCACGGTACCGCTGGCGATGAGCGTCACGCCCACGGAGAGGTTGTCGAAGGGCTTGTAGGCCTTGTCGATGATCTCGGTATCAAAGCCTTCGAAGACCACGATGCCTTTGTCCATGGCGCCCGTATTCAGCAGGCGCTGCGCTACGCCGCCCAGGAACGCGCGGAAGATGTTGCCTGCGCCGAAGTGGATCCATTCGGGAGCGGCCTTGGTGCGCGCCGCGACGGCTTCCACATCATAGTTGGGCAGGGCATAGCCCTTTTCGGTCCAGACCTTGGTATCCTTGATGGAGGAATAGTTGAGTTTCATATCCATATCTCCTTCGTGAAAAATAGCCTTACTCTTTATTATACCCTATTTTTGCTTCGGTATCAAGTATCAGACTTCGATTTTCAACCCGTCTGTGGCGAGGATGAAGCCGGGCAGACGGCGCTGCATATCCTCGTAGTCCGTGTAGCCGTTGTGGGAGAAGTGGTTGGCAACGAACTTCGTGTTTTCATCCGCGAGGCCGACAGCCAGCAGGCGCTCCCGCACGATGAGATTCTTTGCCGCGGTCATGTGGCCTTTCCACTTGGTGATCCACGAACCGCTGGTGCAGTCGAGGGACACGAGGTCAAGGTGCTTGCGGTTTGCGGTCAGATACTCCATGTTCTCCTCGGCGAGGAGGTCGGTATCGTGGGCGTAAAGAAGGGCTTTGCCGTCTTTTTCGATGAGGTAAATGTGGCAGTCCTCGGCGCGGTAGAGCGTCTCACCGTCATAGCGCACGGGATACTCGGTCACCTCGTTCGTCAGGCAGTGCACGGCTTTGAGCGCGGTCACGGTGTAGCCTTCGATGAGGGTTGGAGTGAAGGGCTCGATGAAGCGGTATTTCACCCGGTCGTTCTGATGGATGAGCCTGCCCACGAGGGAGTTTCCGTACACGGTCAGCACGGGTTCACCGTCAGGTACCGAGGCGAAGCCGGGGCGGCGCAGCACCACATCCGCGGGGTTCAGATGATCCTCGTGGGAGTGGGTGATGAGCACGGAATGCAGAAGGCGGTAGTCCTCGCCCGAGGCCAGCATCTGGGTGTAACTGTCGGGGCCGAAGTCCAACTTGAGCACGCCGTCGATGAGGGAGCCCGCGCGGGTGCGGATTTCTTTTCCGCCCGCGGCGCGCGCCTTTTGGCAGGTTTCGCAGAAGCAGAAATAGGCGGGGATGCCCTCCGCCGCGGCGGTACCCTGATAGAGTATGTTCATGCTTATGCTCCTTTGGCGGTGATGTAGCAGTATTTAAGGCTCCCTTATGCAAAGGGAGGCTTTTGGCGGGTGCGCAGCGTTTCCTATCATTGCCCCATCATAATCACAGCGGGCTTTAGGGCCCGCTGCTATTTCTTATTTTGCTACGATGGTATAGATCTTGTTTTTCACATAGATCTCCTTGACGATGGTCTTGCCTTCGGTGGCTTTCTGCACCTCGGGAGCGCCCCAGACCTTGGCCTTCACGCTGTCCTCTTCCTCGTCGCGGCCGACCATGATCTTGGCCTTGATCTTGCCGCTGATCTGTACGGGGATCTCGATCTCATCCTCGCGGGCGAGGTCTTCGCTATACTCGGGCCACTTGGCGTAGGCGATGGACTCGCTGTGACCGAAGATCTCCCAGATCTCCTCGCCCATATGGGGGCAGATGCAGGAGATCATCTTGATGAAGCCTTCCGCGAACGCTTTGGGGCAGGAGCCCTTCTTGTAAACGGTGTTCACGAAGATCATCATCTGACTGATGGCGGTGTTGAAGCCCAGCGCCTCGAAGTCGGAGGTGACTTTCTTCACCGTCTGGTGATAGATGCGGGTGAGTTCACCGTCGTTGTCTTTGGTCAGTTTGTTTTCGTCGGTAAAGAAGTTCCACACGCGGTTCAGGAACTTGCGCGCGCCTTCGACGCCCGCGTTGCTCCAGGGCTTGCTGACCTCGAGGGGTCCCATGAACATCTCATAAAGACGGAGCGTGTCGGCGCCGTAATCGCGGACGATGTCGCTGGGATTGACCACATACTTCGGGAAACGCTTGCCCATCTTGATGCCGTTTTCTCCCAGGATCATGCCCTGATGGACCAGTTTCTTGAAGGGCTCCTTGACGGGGGAAAGGCCCTTATCGTAGAGGTAGCGGTTCCAGATACGGGAATACATCAGGTGACCGACCGCGTGCTCGGGACCGCCGATGTAGAGGTCTACGGGCAGCCAGTGTTTGAGCAGTTCATAGTCTGCGAATTCTTTCTCGTTGTCGGGGTCGATGTAGCGCATGAAGTACCAGGAGGAACCGGCGGATCCGGGCATAGTGGAAGTTTCGCGGGTTCCCTTGATGCCGTGAGCGTCGTACTGCTTCCACTCTTCGGCGTTTTCGAGGGGCGCCTTGCCGCCGCGGCCCTTGTAATCCTGAAGCTCGGGCAGCACCAGAGGCAGTTCGTCATCGGGCAGCGCGTAAATCTTGCCGTCTTCGCCGTGAACGACGGGCACGGGCTCGCCCCAGTAGCGCTGGCGGGCGAAGATCCACTCGCGGAAGTGATAGTTGACGGTGCGCTTGGCAACGCCCATCTTTTCGAGTTTGCAGGTGATGGCTTCCTTGGCTTCCTCCACGGTGAGCCCCGTGAATTCCTCGGAATTGGTGAGGCGATAGCCCTTTCCGAGATAGTCGCCCTTTTCGAAAGCGTGTTCGGAAATGTCCACATGACCCAACTTTTCATCGCCGTCGATGACCTGGATGACGGGGATATTGTGGACCCGGGCATACTCAAAGTCTCTCTGGTCGTGGGCGGGAACCGCCATGACCGCGCCGGTGCCGTAGGACGCCAGCACGAAGTCGCCGATGAAGAGTTCGGCTTCCTTGCCGTTCACCGGGTTGATGCACTTGACGCCTTCGAGGCGGCAGCCGCTCTTGCCCTTGTTGAGTTCGGTGCGGTCCATGTCGCTCTTCTTGCCGGCTTCTTCGATGTAGGCCTTGACTTCTTCCTGATTCTTGATGCGGGGCATAAGGTCCTGCACCAGTTTTCCGTCGGGCGCCAGTACCATGAAGGTGATGCCGTAGATGGTTTCGATGCAGGTGGTGAAGATGGAGAACTCGCCGCCGCCCACGATCTGGAACTTTACTTCCACACCGGTGGACTTGCCGATCCAGTGGCGCTGCATGTCCTTGGTGGACTCGGGCCAGTCGATTTCCTCGAGGCCTTCCAGCAGTTTCTCGGCGAAGGCGGGCTGGTTGATGACCCACTGCTTCATGTTCTTGCGGACTACGGGATAGCCGCCGCGCTCGGACTTGCCGTCGATGACCTCGTCATTGGAAAGCACGGTGCCCAGCTCTTCGCACCAGTTGACGGGCATGTCGATGCACTGGGCGTAGCCGTCCAGATACAGCTGCTTAAAGATCCACTGGGTCCAGTGATAGAATTTGGGATCGGAGGTGGCGATCATCTTGCTCCAGTCGTAGTCAAAGCCCAGCTCTTTGAGCTGCTTGGAGAAGGTGGCGATGTTCTGCCGGGTGAAGCCTTCGGGATGATTGCCGGTGGAAATGGCGTACTGCTCGGCGGGCAGACCGAAGGAGTCATATCCCATGGGATGCAGCACATTGTAGCCCTGCATGCGCTTCATGCGGGACATGATGTCGGTGGCGGTATAGCCCTCGGGATGGCCCGCGTGAAGACCTACGCCGGAGGGATAGGGGAACATGTCCAGCGCGTAATATTTGGGCTTGGAAAAGTCCCGGACATCCGTCTTGAAGGTCTCATGCTCCTGCCAGTATTTTTGCCATTTGGGCTCGATTTCACGGGGTGAATAGTCTCTCATAACAGTTCTCCGCATTCAAAAGTATTTTTGCCGATACTGCGCTATAGTATACCGCAAAACCGCGGGGAAAACAAGGTATTTTGTGTAATTTGGAAGGGAACAAAAAAACCGCGCACCCTTTCGGGATACGCGGCAAAACGGGGGCTTGTCAGTTGCGGGATCTTTCTTTCATTCCCGCTGTGCCGGTCAGAGGATTTCCTTTTCGCGGCGCTTTTCTTCGGGCTTCAGGGGAACGACTCTTTCGGGGTCGATCGTGGGGGAGGGGAAACCGGCTGCGGATACCATGAGCAGTTCGTCCTCGGACAGTGCCTTAAAGCGGTTCTCGGTCTCCTCGATGAGACTTGCCAGTTCCTTATTTCCATCGAATCTCTGATAGTCGAAGATGTGAGTCAGTTTCTTTTCCATAGTGTTTTTTCCTTTCTGCTTGTTGTCATTTGTTTTACACCCGTATATACGAGGGTGCGGATGAAATGGCTACAAAAAACAGAAAAATCCCGCGGTTTTTTTCCGCGGGGTTTTGCTCACTTGTTTTCTTTATCCTTGTCTTCTTTGGAACGGCTCATTTCGGGGCTGCCGGCGGCATTGACCATCAGCAAGTCCGCCTCGTCCAACTGCTTTTTGTAGCGGGCTTCGGTGTCTGCGATCATGGCTGCCAGTTCGCTGTTGCCCTCGAACTTCTGAAAATCAAACAGGCTCTTCAGTTTCTTTTCCATAAGTTCCTCCTCATTCGTCGTCATCGTCTCCGCCGATGTAGGAGCGGAGGGACGCCATGGCTTTGTTCTGCAGAATTTTCACATAGGCGTAGGAGATGCCCATGGTTTCGGCGATCTCCTTGAGCGTCTTGCCGGAATAGAAGCGCAGGATGATGATGTCCCGCTCGCGCTCTTCCAGATGCTTCAAGCCTTCGGTCAGTGCGGCAAGGGTCTCTGTGTTGCAGACTTCCTCTTCCACGGAACTGTCGTCTTCCACGGTCTCCGGCACTTCGTTGAACACCTTTCTGGTGCGGAACCAGTCGGTCAGGGTATTGCGGGTGATGGTGTAGATCCAGGTGGAAACGGACGCCTTGCTTTCGTCGAAGGATTCCAGTTTTTCGAACACCTTCATCCACACATTGGACGCCAGATCCTCCGCCTGATGGTAGTTGTTGATCTTGTTATACAGAAAGCCCAGAACCTTGCGGTTATAGGTCTTGTATAATTCGGTCTTTTGTTCTTCGGTCATGAACACGGCAGGGTACCTCTTTCATGGGGATTACGGGAATAATATAGCGTTTGGGGGGCGATTTGTCAAGAGAAATTTGGGGATGAAGCGGGCGGATGATATCCGCCCCCGCGATATTCCGGTTCCGCAGGGGAAGTTGTCAGCCTCCCGCGCCGTAAAAAATGACAGGCGGCAGGAGCATTTACTCCCGCCTCCTGTGAATATATGATTCATTTGTTTTGAAGCGAAGCGCTATTCGCACTCTTTTACGAACTCCGCGATCCTGCTGCAGCCGACGATGATCTTTTCTCTCGTGGTGGCGTAGGAAAGTCTCACGAACCGGTCGTCGCCGAAAGCCCTCGCGGGAACGACCGCAACCATCTGATTTTCGAGCAATGCGCTTGCGAAATCATCGCTTCCGTTGATGACCTTTCCGTTGATGCTCTTTCCGAACAGGGAAGAGACATTGAGCATCATGTAGAAGGCGCCGGAAGGCAGGTTGCAGGACAGACCTTCGATGGAGGACAGCATCTGATACATGAGGTTCCTGCGGGCGGTGAACTCCATGAAGGATTCGTGCATGAACTTTTCGCCGTTGGTGAGGGCGACCGCCGCCGCGTGCTGGGCGATGGAGTTGGCGTTGCTGGTGGTGTGGCTCTGGAAGGAGGACATGGCTTTGATGACCGTCTTGGGGCCCGCCGCGTAGCCGATG
This sequence comes from Clostridia bacterium, assembly GCA_045598325.1. GTDB lineage: Bacteria > Bacillota > Clostridia > Christensenellales > Aristaeellaceae > RUG14130. Next base: position 11,477 of record JAZLLT010000025.1, read on the forward strand.
CGCCAGCCGGTCATGGCGTAACTCTTGGAGACGCCGTTTATCACGATGGTCTGCGCCTTGATGTCCTCGCCCAGAGAGGCGATGGAAACATGCTTTTTGCCGTCGTAAATGAGTTTTTCGTAGATTTCATCGGAAATGACGAACAGTTCCTTTTCGACCGCCAGTTTCGCGTAGCCCTCAAGCAGTTCCCTGTCCAGCACGCAGCCGGTGGGGTTGTTGGGGGAGTTGAGGATGATGGCCTTGGTCTTGGCGGTCACATGCTTTGCAAGTTCTTCCGCGCTCACCAGGAAGCCGTCCTCGGCTTTTCCGTTCACCATCACGGGCACGCCGCCCGCCATCGCGACCATTTCGGGATAACTGACCCATGCGGGAGCGGGGATGAGCACCTCGTCGCCGGGGTCGATGATGGCGCTGAGCGCGTTGTACAGGCACTGCTTCGCGCCCGTGCCCACCACGATATCGGTCACTTCGTATTCAAGACCGTTGTCCCGCAGGAGCTTTGCCTGAATTTCGCTTCTCAACTCCACGGTGCCCGCGACGGGCGTGTATTTGGTGAGACCCGCGTCGAGTGCATCGCGCGCGGCGTCCTTGATATATTTGGGCGTGTCAAAATCCGGTTCGCCCGCGCCGAAGCCGATCACATCCAGACCCATCGCCCGCAGCTGCTTTGCGCGGGAGTCAATGGCGAGGGTCACGGACGGCTGGATCGCTCTGCATTTAGCGGAAATGGTAAGTGCCATAAGTTTTCCTCCGGAAGGAATATATTTTTTTCTGTATGCGGTATGATACCACAAGACGGGTAAAAATGCAATAGGGGAAACATAAAAAATGCAAATTTATGTGTTGAGATATTGGAAAATGAGGAGAAAAGAAAGATAGAAATGGAGAAAAATTCATTTCTGCAAAAATGCGGGGGGGGGGTGGAACTGCATGGGGTTGCAAACGGGAGAAGGATATGGTATGATGATGAATAAGGAGTGATAACCCATGAAATCCAAGCCGATACGCATCCTTGAAGTCATTTTGAGCATCTACTGTGTCCTATCGCTGCTGTCCGTTCTCGCGGCTGTGGGGTGCATCGGCTGGGACTTCATGGACAGCCGCAAAACCGGGGAACACCGCGTTCTGCCGGATATGCTGCTTGCGGAAGAAACAGTCAGCCGGTATAACCTGACCGGTCAGGATAACTTTGAAGCGCAGGGCGCTGTATACAATGAGATGATCGATTTCAGCATAGAACTCACTAAACAGGGCTATGTGTATGAAACTGCGGCGGCGCGGTTCATTGATCTTTCCATGAGCAACGCCGTTGTCTGTCTTTGTGTGTATCTGATGTTCCGTGCCTGGAAGGTGCGCCCGCGCAAAATATACTGTTTCATGGCGCTCGGCGCACTTGTCATCCGCCTGATTTCCATGTGGCTGGCACACGCGTATCTGGGTGAAGCGGAAAGGATAGTGGATTTCCTGCTGGTTTATTCGCTTGATTTCCGGTATTTCGAAAAGCCGCTGCTGTCCGTTTGGCTGTTGATTGCCGTGTCTGTCTGGATTTGCGGTGTTTTGTTTAACAGACTTCCAAACAAAAATCCCGATCCGGAGGATCTGCCGCCGGAGGAGGATGACGCATAAATACAACGGGCGGATGATATCCGCCCCTACGGAAAGAAGGATGCGGTTTCCGCTCATATCCTGATCCCATCCGGTTACATCCGCCCTCAAAATCACCCGATTCTGACGGCGGATGTATCTTTTTATCATTTTCTGTGAATTTTTTCTTTCATACTATATTAAGTTTGTCCGCCATGGGGTTATTGAATTGACATATTACATATATAAGTATAAAATATAATGGATTATAGGTTGTCCAATGGACAAATATATATCTGATTATTCGGCCGTGAGGCCGTGTTCTACAAAATTTTGAAGGAGGAAGGTACAAGGTAGTGAGTGTTTTGATTCCCATTGTAACCGCCGTGGCAGGCATCGCCGCCGGAGCCGCGGGCGGATTTGTATACCGCAAAAGCGTGACCGAAAAGAAGATCGGACGCACCGAAGCGTTTGCAAAGGAACTTTTGGAGGACGCTACCCGCAAGGCGGAGGAGAAGAAAAAAGAAGCCATCCTTGCCGCCAAGGAAGAAATCATCGGTTTGCGCAGCGAACTGGACAAGGAAGTCAAGGACCGCAGAAGCGAAGTTACCCGTCAGGAGCGCAGGGTCACCCAGCGCGAAGAAGCCATTGAAAAGAAGTACGACGCCATCGAAGCCCGCGAGGAAAGCCTGAACCAGAAGTTCAAGGAAGCCGAGCAGCTGCAGGCGGAGGCGGAGGAGCTCCATTCCCGCCAGCAGGGCGAACTGGAGCGCATCTCCAACATGACCATGGACGAAGCCCGTCAGATCGTCATGAACCGCGTTCAGAAGGACGCCTATCACGACGCGGCGGTCATGGTGCGCGACATCGAAGCCCGCGCCAAGGACGAAGCGGACAAGAAAGCCCGCAACATCATCTCCCTCGCCATTCAAAAGTGCGCGGCGGACCATGTGGCCGAGACCACGGTTTCCGTCGTCACCCTGCCCAACGATGACATGAAGGGCCGCATCATCGGCCGTGAAGGACGCAATATCCGCTCCCTCGAGACCGCGGTCGGCGTGGACCTCATCATCGACGATACCCCCGAAGCCGTCATCATCTCCGGCTTTGACCCCGTGAGACGCGAGATCGCCCGCGTGGCACTCGAAAAACTCATCATGGACGGCCGCATCCATCCCGCCCGCATCGAGGAAATGGTGGACAAGGCCAGGAAAGAAGTCGACAACCAGATCCGCGAAGCCGGTGAAAACGCCGTCTTCGAGACCAACCAGCATTCCCTGCACCACGAACTGGTGAAACTGCTGGGCCGCATGAAGTACCGCACTTCCTACGGTCAGAATGTGCTGAAGCACTCCATCGAGGTTTCCCACCTCGCCGGCGCCATGGCGGCGGAACTGGGCGCGGATGTGCAGCTGGCCAAACGCGGCGGTCTGCTCCACGATATCGGCAAGGCCATCGACCACGAGGTCGAGGGTACCCATGTGAGCATCGGCGTGGACCTCGCCCGCAAGTATCACGAGCCGGAAGCCGTCGTCAACTGCATCGCCGCTCACCACGGCGACGCCGAGCCCACGAGCATCGAAGCCGTGCTGGTTCAGGCGGCAGACGCCATCTCCGCGGCCCGTCCCGGCGCCCGCCGTGAGAGCATCGAGAACTACATCAAGCGCCTTGAGAAACTCGAGGAGATCGCCGATTCCTTCGAGGGCGTCGAGAAGTCCTTCGCCATCCAGTCCGGCCGCGAGGTCCGCGTGATGGTCAAGCCCGAAGATGTGAACGACGCCGGTACCCTGGTGCTCGCCAAGGAGATCTGCAAGCGCATCGAAGCCGAGATGGAATATCCCGGACAGATCAAGGTGAATGTCATCCGCGAGACCCGCGCGGTGGAAATGGCGAAATAAACGGGCTGTCGCCCTTCGAACCGGATGAATCCGAGGTTCATTCCGGTCGGTTTGGTTTTTGCGGGTTTTTCTAAAATTCCTGCGGAAATTTACGGGCGAAAAATCCGAGAGGAATGAATTTAGACTCCCGCATCGCAAGCGATGCTCCGCGAGGCGCAATTATACAAATCATTGATTTGTGTCTTTGCGTCCCGCCTATGGCGGGATTGTCAGATCACGGATTTGCCAACCTTATATTCTCCTCGGGGGGACAAAGTTCCCCCTGCGGATGGAAAGCCGAAGGGCTGTGGCCCTCCGAGCCACCCGGGATTTTTCTACCTATTGATGAAGCGGATGCGTATGCAAAAATGCGCGCCCGCTTTTTTGTCGAATTTACCGTTTGACACAGGCGCGGCGCGCGGGTATAATGACAATAGCGTATTGTGCGCAGGGAAGAGACGCACAGCGGGATCCCGTAGGGCGGGGCTTGCTCCCGCCGTGTTCTTCTTTTCGCGTTTCCCTTACTATACCAAATAAAGGAGACTGTACCCATGGCAAAAGCGGCAGATAAGAACATCACCAAGCAGGCTTCCGCCGACGAGAAAAAGACGGCGCTGGCGAGCGTGCTTTCCAAGATCGAAAAGGACTTCGGCAAAGGCTCCGTCATGAAACTGGGCGATGCCGCCAACATGAGCGTGGATGTCATTTCCACCGGCTCCCTGCCCATCGACATGGCGCTGGGCGTGGGCGGACTGCCCCGCGGACGCATCGTGGAGATCTACGGACCCGAGTCTTCCGGTAAGACCACCGTTGCCCTGCATGTGGTGGCGGAGGCGCAGAAGGCGGGCGGTACCGCGGCGTTCATCGACGCCGAGCACGCGCTGGATCCCGTGTACGCCAAGGCGCTGGGCGTGGACATCAACGAACTGTATGTTTCCCAGCCCGATAACGGCGAGCAGGCGCTGGATATCTGCGAAGCGCTCGTCCGCAGCGGCGCCATCGATGTGGTCGTTATCGACTCCGTCGCCGCGCTCGTTCCCAAGCAGGAGATCGAGGGCGACATGGGCGACAGCCATGTGGGTCTGCAGGCGCGCCTCATGAGCCAGGCGCTGCGCAAACTGGCGGGCGTCATCGCAAAGACCAACTGCCTCGCCATCTTCATCAACCAACTTCGTGAAAAAGTCGGCGTCATGTATGGCAATCCCGAGGTGACCACCGGCGGCAAGGCGCTCAAATTCTACGCCTCCGTCCGCATGGATATCCGCAAGGGCGAGCCCATCAAGGACGGCGCCAATGTCATCGGCAACCGCACCAAGATCAAGGTGGTCAAGAACAAGGTGGCACCGCCTTTCCGCACCTGCATGGTGGATATCGTCTTCGGCGAAGGCATTTCCAAGGCGGCATCCCTCCTCGAACTGGCGGTCGAGCGCGACCTCATCAAGAAGACAGGTGCCTGGTATTCCTATGACGGAAACCGCATCGGTCAGGGCCGCGAGAACACGGTCGCCTACCTGAAAGCCAATCCCGATGTCTTCGAAGAACTGGACAAAAAGATCCGTGACGATTTCGCGGGCGGTCTCATTTCCGCGCCCCTTGAGGAAGGCGAAAACGAGGACGACGATGAAGAACCGGACGATGAGGAATAATGAAACTGCTTTTGACCGCCTTTGAGCCTTTCGGCGGGGAGATCCTGAATCCCGCGCAGGAGGTCGCCATGCTCATCGAGCAGCGGGGCGTGAAAACCGTGTTTCTGCCCGTGGAGTACGACAAAGCCCGGGAAATCGCGGTAGATGCCATCAAATCCTACCGCCCGGACATCGTGGTTTCACTGGGTCAGGCAGGGGGCAGGGAAGGCATTTCCATCGAGAAAATCGCCGTCAATAAGCGCCGCGCGTCCATTCCGGACAACGGAATGAGGCTCATTTCCACGGAAGAGGAGATCATTCCCGGCGGGCCCGAAGCCTACAAGTGCTCCTTTGATGTGGACGCGGTCGTGGACACGGTGACCGCCATGGGTTATCCCTGTTATGCCTCCGAAAGCGCGGGCACCTTCATCTGCAATGAGGTGTTCTACGGCTGCTGCGCCGTGCATCCCAGAGCGGTGTTCGTACACCTGCCCTTCTCGACCGAGCAGGCCGCCCGCCACGAAGGTGCCTTCACCATGCGTCCCGCGGACATGGCGGATGCGGTCAAAATGATCCTTGATTCACTGAGGGAACAAACATACGCGTGACATATATCCCTTGGCTTTCCCTTTGGGGAAACCGGCACGGTACAGCCGTGACTGATGAGGTGAGCGGGAAACACGACAAAGAACGACAATCCCTCAGTCAACTACGCTGACAGGTCTCGCCTGCGGGCTCGGTCACGGGAGGTTGAAAAGCCATCAGCTTTTCAATCCTGCCCCTGGCAGGATGCCGACGGCTCAAATCAAAAATTTGAGACGCGGCACTACGGCTCTGAATGCCCACCGGGCATTCATTCACTACCGCGCCACGCTTTGCGCCCTTTGCACAAGGGAGCCTTGTATATTTTGCTTCACTGAGGACAAATCTATGCGTGACATCAGAAACGAACTCAAAACCAAAATGCTGCTGGCGGACGGCTCCATGGGCGCGCTGCTGGCGAAGATGGGCTATGGCACGCCCTGCCCCGATGAACTGGCTGTGACGAAGCCCGAAGTGATTGCTTCCATCCACGAAGCCTACAAAAATGCGGGCGCGGACATCATCATCGCGGATTGCTTCGGCTCCACCGCTCCCGTGCTTGCCCATAAGGGCAGGACGGGGAAGACCGGGGAATTCACCTCTGCGGCGGTGAAACTGGCGCGTAAGGTCGCGGGTGAGGACCGGTTTGTGGCCTGCGACATGGGTCCCACGGGCGAATTCATGGTGCCCGTCGGGGAACATACCTTTGATGAGATCTACGGCTGGTTCTATGAGCAGGCGGTCGCCGGCAGGGAAGCGGGTGCGGATTTTGCCTTCATCGAGACCCAGACCGACCTGTCCGAATGCCGTGCTGCGTGCATTGCCGCAAAAGATGCGGGTCTTCCCGTCATCGCCTCCTTCTCGATGGACCCCAAGGGACGCACTCTGACGGGGGCTGCCTGCGAGGCGTGCGCGGTGGTACTGGAAGCCGCGGGCGCGGATGCCGTGGGAATCAACTGCTCCACGGGTCCCGACGAGATGGTCAATAATATCCTTCGCATGCGCAAGGTGACGAGTCTTCCCGTGTCTGTCGAACCCAACGCGGGTCTGCCCGTGACGGCGGCGGACGGGAGCGTATCCTATCCCTTCACCCCCGGACAGATGGCGGAAAGCATGGAAAAACTCATCTCCGCGGGCGCGGCGGTCATCGGAGGCTGCTGCGGCACCACACCCGAGCACATCGCCCTCATGAAGCCCATGCTGAAGGAAGCCCCGGTAAGCGCGTGGGACGGTGTCGCCTATCTGGCGTCCTCCCGCAAAATCTACGCGCTTGGAGACGCGATCGAGCAGATCGAGGAAATTTCCGACCCCGAGGACGCCTACGATGTGGACGAGGACGCAACGATGATCTGCGTGGACGCGGACGAATTTACCCCCGAAATGATGCTCGAAACCGCCTCCGCCACCATGCTGCCTGTCTGCGTGAAAGGCACCGATCCCGCGAAAGTGAGCGCGCTGCTCCGTGTTTATCCGGGCAAAGCGGCGTACCGCGGAAAGGCGAACGAAACCTACGGAGCCATCAAAATCGACTGAAAAACGCGGCGTCACATCGGCGCCGCATATTTTATGAATGTAGTACTCAGAAAATATTCCCTTTCGGATGTGCCATCCGTGCTCCGCTGGATGAACGACCCGGAGACCACGCGGTTTCTGGGCTACGGCTTTGCCCGTCCGCGGACGCTTTCCGAAGTGACACAGATGCTGCAGATGCGTATGGACGGCGACCTGACGGGGGAGAGTTTCGTGATCGCCGACGCGGATACGGGCGCGTATGTTGGGCAGTGCGACCTGCTTTTGCCCGATGAAAAGGCGAAAAAAGCGGAAATCGCCATTGTGATCCTGCCGGAATACCGCGGAAAAGGCGTGGGAGCGCAGGCGCTGAAATTATTGATGGAGTTCGGTTTCTGCCATTATGACCGCTTGTTTTTGAAGTGCGCCGCGAACAATCTGCCCGCGGGAAGGCTCTACGAAAAGGCGGGCTTCATCCGGGAAGGCGTCCTGCGGCGGGATTTGAAAATCGGCGACGAGGTCGTTGATACCGTGATTTACGGGATGCTGAAGGAAGAATATTTGGGACAAAAATAGCCTGATTCACATGGCAAAAGCATTTTGTACTTCGTAACCCCCCTCGGCTTCCCCAGCCGGGGAAGTTGTCGAGCGAATGCGAGATTGATGAGGGCACGGAAGACAAGCAGCGGATGAGAACGACCTTATCTGCCGCCTCGACGGCGGCACCGTCTCGCCTGCGGGCTCGGTCCCGGGAGGTTGAAAAGCCATCAGCTTTTCAATCCTGCCCCTGGCAGGATGCCGACGGCTCAAATCAAAGATTTGAGACGCGGCACTATGGCTCTCGATGTCCACCGGACATCGATTCACTACCGAACCGCGCTTTGCGCCCCAAAGGGGAAGGCAAGAAGGTTATTGATTTCATTCCCCCATGGGGAACGCATGAAGTGATGGATTGTATTCTTTATGAATGAAAGGTGTATTCCTCATAAATGAAAAGAGACTGCCGTTTGGCAGTCTCTTTTTATGCGGTTTCTTATCCCCGCTCTTCCAGTTTCCGGAAATCGATTTTTCCGATCTTGGTCTTGGGCATGTCGTCCAGGAATTCGTACTCTCTGGGCGCGGCGAACTTCGCTACATGCTTGCGGATGTAGGTGTCCAGCACCTTTTTCGTGCCGTCATTGGCGGCGACGCCGGGGTTCAGCACGATGAACGCCTTCACCTTTTTGATGCGGTAGGGGTCGGGCACGCCCACCACGCAGGACATATGCACGAAATCGTGGGCGTCCAGCAGTTTTTCAATCTGGGACGGGTAGACATTGTAGCCGCTTGTGACGATCATGCGCTTGAGCCGCTGATGGAAATAGAGGAAGCCGTCCTCATCCATGCTGCCCAGATCGCCCGTATGGAGCCAGATTTTACCGTCCGAATGCTGCCGAAGGGCGTTTTTGGTCTCTTCGGGCTGATTCACATACTCTTTCATGACCGCGGGACCGGTGAGACAAATCTCTCCCTCGCTCATCGCGGGCAGTTCCTTATCCGACCACGGTTCCACGATCTTGAAATAAGTGTCCGGCATGGGAATGCCGATGGTGCCTTCCTTGTGGCGGTCATAGGGGGTGAGGCAGGTGACGGAAACACACTCGGTGAGGCCGTAGCCCTCGCGGACCGTGACGGGACTGTGATGCCCGGTCAGGAACGCATCGATGGTCTTTTTGAGTTCCGCGCCCATGTTGTCGCCGCCGGAATAGACACCTTTCAGATAAGAAAGATCGAGTTTGTCCACATCTTTGAGGCGGATGAGCGCCTCATACATGGTGGGCACGCCGGCGATGAAATTGGGCTTCTTTTTCGCCAGAATCCGCGCGTAACTCTCCAAAGTGAAGCGGGGGACCAGGATCGTGGAGCCGCCGTTTGCCATCATGGCGTGGACGCAGACGCCCAGACCGAATCCGTGGAACAGGGGCAGCACCGCCAGCACCTTGTCACCGGGGGTGAACATCGGGTTGGTGGCGACCACCTGAAGGGCGACGGCGTTGAAGTTGTTGTTGGTGAGCATGATGCCCTTGCTGGTGCCCGTGGTGCCGCCGGAATACAGGATTGCGGCGTCATCTTTTGCGTAGGTGCACACGGCGGGCAGGGCGGTTCCCTTGCCGGAAGACAGAAAATCGGCGTAGGGAACGGCTTCCGGCACCTCTTTCGGCTTGTTTTTGAGGCGGTAGACCATCCGCACGGGGGCGGGAAGCGTGTCTTCGGGTCCCGTGACTACGAGGGTCTTGAGGGAGGTGCCGTTTTTGACCGCCAGAAACTTGTCCGCGAACTGGTCGAGGGTCACCGCCAGCACGGAAGCGCTGTCGTTCAGGTAGAATTCGATCTCTTTTTCCGCCGAGAGGGGATGCACCATGTTGGCGACGGCGCCCAGACGGTTGACCGCATAGAACATGATCAGCGCCTGCGGCACATTGGGCAGGCAAATCGTCACCCGGTCACCCTTCCGGATGCCGTTTTTCATGAGAGCGGAGGCACATTCGTCGACCTGCGCGCTCATGCGGGCATAGGTGGTTTTGAAGCCCATGTATTCATAGGCGGTGTATTTTGCCCGCTCGCGGGCGGTTTTCTCGAAACATCCGTACATGGAAAGATTGGGATAGTTCAGATGATGGGGCACGACGCCGAAGGAAGACAGCCACGGGGCGTTTTCAAAGTCCAAATAAATCCCTCCTTTCCGCAGATGAAGTCATTTTATCACAAAACTCTCCGTAAGTACAGAGGTTTTCCCGTAAAATAAGTGCCGCGGACGGAATTATCGCCGCCTTCCCGCGTCTAAATTACCGTGCGGAGATTGACGAAGCACTTCTCCGATGCTAAAATAGAGAAAAAACGAAGGAAATCCGCCATGACTTCATTGAAACGCTTTATCTGCCTGATCATCGCCGCGGGACTGCTGCTTTTGAGCGTGATGATCATGTATCCGGGTCTGTTCCATGTCGATGAGGTGGAGGATGTGCTCTCCTCCATAAGCGGCGGGCATGATGCGGGATTGCAGAGTTTTCCGTTCTACGGAACCGAAGACTACTCTGTCTACGGCGTTTACAACCTGTTTGATGAGTGCGCGCCCTATATCGCGGGGGAAACAGAGGCAAAACCGCTTGTCGGGGACATGCTTTCCGACCTGGTCTCCCAGGAAGGTGCCGTGCAGATCTTGTTCAATTTCATCATCCTTTCCCTGCTGTCCATTCCCGTGTACATGGTGTTGCGGCTCATCCCTTTCAACACCCTTTATTCCGCCGCGGAAGATTACACTTGGATCATCCGCATTTTCGTAAAGGGTTTCACAGTGGTTTGCGCGGGGGTGGTTACAGTCTGCTTCACCTGGTTCCTGTACCGTTCCGTTGTGTTCGAAAATCTGCTCTCCGGGCTGCGCGAACAGACAAAAAATCTCGAAAAACCGGCAATTGTGTTAAATGTTACTAACATTGTAATAATTATAGTGGCTGTACTGCTTGTACTGGCGGTATTGAGGACCACACTGTTCCGTGGTTCGGTTACAACCAGTATACTATTGGGTCTTTTGCGCACGCTGCTCTTCGTAACGGTTTTCGCTTACATCAATGTGTTCGCAAAACGGCTGACGGTGCGGGTCATTCTGTTCGGATTGATAGGAATTGTGGCTGCAGGTATCATAAAGGACCTGATTATGCCCGAAAAACCCGCAAAAAAACGAGATAAGCGTGAGAGATAAATTTGGTTACATATAGCAAGTAAACCGCCCATGCATGATGTAACAATGCATGGGCGGTTACATTTTGTAAATCGCTAAATACAACGATTTTTTGTCAAAAATCGACATGTAACCCCACTTTCGAGGCTCTTTTTGACCTGTAACTTTACATCGTTTAAGATATTACAAATGTATTAAACATATAAAGAAACTCTTTTCAAACACATGATTTAGCAGTATAATTGACAATGTAAAATTATATTAGGGGCGAAGTATGCCCTTATGGGAATTGTAACTTGTAACAAAGGAGCGTTGTTGATGAAAAACTTGAAGCGTTGGATTGCAGTCATTCTGGCCGTAGTCATTGTGATCGGTGCGAGCACTGTGTTCGTAGATCACAAATTAAAGGCTTCCGAGACCAACGGTGACACCACTGCCCAGGAGCAGCAGGAAGTTGCCGAAGAGGCGAATGAGGCCGTGGAGATCAATGTTCCTCCCATCGGAGAGAGCGATCCCATTCAGATGCCCGAAGAGCCCGTCGCCGAAGAGCCCATCGCTGAAGAACCCATCGCTGAAGAGCCCGTCGCCGAAGAGCCCGTTGTCGAGGAGCCCGTCGCCGAAGAGCCCATCGCTGAAGAGCCCGTCGCCGAAGAGCCCATCGCCGAAGAGCCCGTTGTCGAGGAGCCCATCGCCGAAGAGCCC
>JAZLLT010000026.1:0-5314 GCA_045598325.1 Clostridia bacterium
CGGGCATTACATCGCCCGGGTGGATGAAATGGCCGAAAGAAAGCGCCTGCTTTGGGCGCGGGACGATCTTTGAACCGGGCGCATCCGTCAGAAAGGAAACAAAATGGCAAAGCTGTATTTTCGTTACGGGGCGATGGGCTCCTCCAAAACGGCCAACGCCGTGATGGTGCAATACAATTATCAGGAGCGCGGCCAAAAGGCACTGATGCTCAAGCCCCGGTTGGACAACCGGGACGGGGAAAGGGTCGTGGGCTCCCGCTGCGGGCTGCGTACCGAATGCTCCTTTGTGGAGGAGCTGCCGCAGATCGACGTAAAGCAATACGACTGCCTCATCGTGGACGAGGCGCAGTTCCTCACCAAAGCGCAGGTACGGGAATTGGTGCGGATCGTGGACGAGCTTGGCATTCCCGTCATCTGCTACGGCCTGCGGAGCGATTTTCAGGGCAATCTGTTCGAGGGCAGTCATTGGCTTTTGGCGTGGGCGGACACCATCGAGGAGGTCAAGACCGTGTGCTGGTGCGGACGCAAGGCAACCTACAACGCCCGCCTGTTGGACGGCAAGGTCATCAAGACCGGCGAGCAGATTCTGCTGGGCGGCAACGAGAGTTATACCGCCCTGTGCCGCCGCCACTGGAAAAGCGGCGAAACGGGCGAAGGGAAGAAGTAAAACCGCATGAAACGGAGCGTGGACCGCGCTCTGTTTTGTTTTGGTGAATTTTTCACAATTCACTTGATTTCTTTGCACTATTTGACTAAAATTAGTGAAACGACATTGAGATGAATGCGACCGAGGTAATGCCAATGAACATCAAAGTATACTATGTAAGCCCCAAAGGCTGCGCGCAGAGCATTGCGATGACCATCGCCAAAGAATGCCGCGCCACGCAGGAGCCGCTGATGCCCGCCTATCCGCCCGAGAATGTGGCGCTCATGTTCATCGGCTGCGAGGGAAAAAAAGCGGATAAGGTTACGGCGGAGTTTCTGGAGAGCCTGAACACGAGCCGCGTCCGCAATGCTGCCCTGTTCTCCTGCAGCCCCAAGCAGGACGAGGATGCCATCGCGCAGATGCGTGAGATCCTCGAAAACAAAGGCGTCACCGTCGTGGGCAGCAAAACCTTCCCGGGCAAAGGCTTCCTCTCCGGAAAGAAGCCGGGAGAAAAGGATTTTGAGGAAGCAACGAAGTTCGCAAAAGAATGCGTTCAGAAAATCTGAAGATATAGGCCGCATGTGATCATGCGGTCTTTTTTGTCTGTTTTCTCAGACAAAAAACCTCTCTTTCCGTGCTACAATAGCGTGGGCGATAGCCCGGAAAGAGAGGGATTTTTTTATGAAAAAGTGTTTGTATCTCGCGGTCGCGCTGCTGCTTGCGCTGTCCGTGTGCCTGACCGCGTCCGCGGATAGACTGGATGATGTGACAGTCTGCGTGGGCGGGTCGTATGAGGAACAGTATTCGTCCACGGGCGCCTACATCGGAAAAGCGGCCGTTGCGGACAAGAGCATCGTGAAGGCGGAACTGACCGGCACCAGTCTCACGATTTCAAACCGCATCTATTACGGTGCCACCGTGACCTTCACCGGCCTCAAACCCGGCAAGACCACCGTCAATTTCTATTCCGATTACGGCGGATGGATGGGCTCCGTGACCGTGATCGTGAAAGATCACGAGTACAAGGAGCAGCCGGTCGTATTGACCGCGGTGACGGAAAACGGAGAGCGGTTTTATCAAGCGGAAAAGGTCAGATCCTGCGCCCGCTGCGGCGACAGCCACAGCGAGTATCTCTGGCTGGACGGCGCCGAACACGGTGATTGCACGCAATTCAGCTACAAGGAACATACCTATCAGAAGCGCTATGACGACATGGAAACCATCCGGCAACGCCTGAAAGAACTGGGCTACGCGCCCGAAACCTATGCCGCGAAGGGCAACCAGTATGACGCCGCGGCGGGCGATTACCTGAAACTGCTGAGCGTATCGCTGGGCGGAAAGAAGAGCACCACCGTCCCGGGCGAACTCATCGCGATCCTGCTGTCTTCCTATGCGCCTGCGTACGAGGAAGGCTTCGTTTGCCCTGTCTACACCGACCTTTCCGAAGACGACGAGGGCGAAAATGTGACGGCGCTTCAGAAGAAACTCTGCGCTCTGGGTTATCTTCCGGAGGAAGACCTGAGCGGCGTTTATGACGAATACACCGTCTTTGCCGTGCAACTGCTTCAAATCGACATGGGTTACGATACCATCGACGGGAAAGCCTCGCAGTTGCTGCAGGCGGCGCTGTTCCGCGCGGATGACAGCCACCGCCTGACCGCGGAGGAATATGCCGGCCGATATGCCCGCCTTGCCGCCTGTATTGGCGAGCCCTGCGCGGATGTGTATGTGGTGGTGACGCAGGGCAGCAATGTGCGCTCCGCGGCGTCCTACAGCGGGACGCAGCTTCTCTGGGTCAATCCCGGAGACGAACTGCTTCTGCTTGATGAGGCAGACGGATGGTACAGGGTGCAGCTGCCCGACGGCAGGGAAGGCTACCTGCCCATGGACCGCTCGCAAATCAAGGAATAAACACGGTTTACGGGGCAGCCCTTCGGGGCTGCCTTATTTTGTTGTGATTTATAAACGGAAGTTTGATGATATGTAATTATCAATCAGAGGAGGCGGAAACATGAAGACGGTAAAGGTGCGCCTTGACGGTATCGGCGGGATGCCCATGAACGAATGTGTTTGAAGTCGGTCTACGCGTCCGGCATGGATTTCGAGCCCGATGAGCGCAGGCTGACCATCGGCGCGGATGGGATCATCGAACTCGTGGTGGAGAAGAGCCCCTACATGATCCACGCGAAAATCACCGTACCGCTGTACGGCGCCCTGTGGGTGATGGCAGACAATCTCGGAGAAGGGTATACGGGCGACTTCGTGGACTTCGTCTCCGAAGCGACCCGCACCTACATCCATTACGCGGAAGCATACTTTGAGGGCATCGATCTGACCGTGGAGACCGCGGGGCATCCCGACGCCGCGAGGGAATTCGAGCACCTTGCCAACCGCGGCATGGACACACCCGACAACCGTCTGTACGCCCTGTCCCACGCCATTTATGCGGCGGAGGGCGCGCTGTACGAGCAGTCGAAAAGGATTGCATACGCCGCCCCGAGAAACGACCTCAAACCGGGCTGCAACTTCATGCGCTACACCTCGCCCTCGGCCCGCTACTCCTGGTTTTTCGCGAAATGCTTCGATTTTGCCACGCTGCCCTTCTATCCCGGCCGCACGGTGCCGCAGAAGGACAAATCTGATTACGCCTATGTGGACGCGGCGCTCTCCTTCCTGAAGGACAAGGGCATCACGCCCAAGGGTCATCCGCTGTTCTTCGGACACAAAGAAGTCAATCCCGCGTGGATGTTCGGCCTGCCCTTTGAGGAACTGCGCAGGGAAGCAGCAAAGATCGCTTATCACCATGTATCGACTTACAAGGATGACATCAAGTACCGGGATGCCATGAACGAGGCGCACGACCGGGCAAACTGCTTTGAACTGAACCACGAGCAGCCGGTGGAACTGACCCGCGCCACCACGGACGCATTGCGTGAGGCGGATCCCTCCGCCACCTCCATTGTCAATATCTGCCTGCCCTTTGCCGAGTATGTGGCGGGACGCTATAACTGCTACGGCGCTCTGCCCGAGCACCTGCGCTCCCCGCTTTCCTACTTCAAGGCCATCCTCGAGGCGGGCATCGACTTCGATGCGGTCGGCATCCGGCTGTATTTCCCCGCCCGCGACATGGTGGCGGTATCGAAGATGCTGGACGCCTTTGCCGCCCTCGGAAAGCCCATCCACATCACGGAAATGGGCGTGAACGACGGCTTCCGCGCGAAAGGCAACGCGGGCAGCACCTGGTCCCGGATGGACATGAGCGAAGGTACCTGACACGGCGGCTGGAACGAGCATGCCCAGGCGGACTGGATGGAGCGGTTCTACACGCTTGCCGCAGCAAGGAAAGAAATTCAGACCCTTACCCGGTGGGATTTCATCGAGCCTGGTTTCTCGGGCAACGGCGCCTTCCTCTACGAAAACGAAAATCCCCGCGAAATGTACTTCCGCCTGCTGGCACTCAAGGACAAAATCATCGCGAAATAAACGAAACCGCTCCAAACGGAGCGGTTTTTCCGTGTCGGGATCACATGACCCCGACGAGTTCCAGTATCGTTTTGATAAGGAATATGCCCAGTACGATGAGCATCACGGGCTTTGCGGCGCCCGCCTTGCTTCTGACAAAACTTCTCGTTCCGAGGTACGCGCCCAGCATATTGAAGCAGCCGGCGGCGAGCCCCAGGGGAATGAGTACTTTGCCGTTGATCAAATACACGGTCAGCGCCGCCACATTGGTGGTGAGGTTGATGAGTTTCGCGGAGCCGTTCGCCCGTTCCAGCGTCATGTGGGCAAGGAGCGTGAGCAGCAGGATCATGAAGGTGCCCGCGCCCGGACCGTAGATGCCGTCATAAAAGCCCACGACGAGCGCGACCGCGGAACCGATGATGCCGGTCTTGAGTTCGCCATAGCGTTCCTCCGCCGCGAGGACATCCTTTTTGAGCAGCACGAACGCGGCGGTCAGGGGGAGGACGATGAGCAGGATGATGCGGAAGGTGTGTTCGTTGAGCATCACCGCGCAGTTGGCGCCGAGCGTGGAGCCGAGGTAGGCATATCCCACGAAGGGCAGCATGATCCAGCCTTTGATATAGCCCTTGCGCGCGTAGCGGCAGGTGGCAAGCCCCGTTCCCATGAAAGAGGACATCTTGTTGGTGGCGATGGCGAAATGGGTGGGCAGCCCCGCCAACAGATACGCGGGCAGGGAAATCAGTCCGCCGCCGCCCGCCAGAGCGTCCACATAGCCCGCCAGAAACACCAGCGGACAGGCGATCAGGAAGTGTTTGAGCGTCAGTACCATACGCGCCTCCGATGAAATCTGCGCGTATTATAGCATAGATGGGCGCAAACGCAACACATTTTCCAAAAAATAATGAAATGCCCTATGGACAAACGCAAATATGAATGGTATAATGTCCCCATATTTCAAATTCGTGCAGGTTTTGCACGAAAATCCGCGAAATTTGAAGGAGAAACATCATGGCATTTCAGAATGAGTATTTGAAGAGCGTATACGAGAAAGTCGAAAAGCGCGACCCCGACCAGAAGGAATATCTTCAGGCGGTCCGCGAGGTGCTGGAGAGCCTGCAGGGCGTGTTCGACAAGCGTCCCGATTTCGTGGCTGCCAACATCGCAGAGCGCATCGTGGAACCCGAGCGCATCATCACCTTCCGCGTT
>JAZLLT010000027.1:0-8952 GCA_045598325.1 Clostridia bacterium
GTGCACCGTCGGCAAAAGGAAGGGTTCCTTCCCCGGCATGACGGAAAAGGAAATCACAGCGAAAAACAACAAAAAAAGAATTCCGCGGCGGAGGCTTTCCCGCGCGGCATTTCTATTTCTATTCGTCCCCGAAGCCGTCCCAGACGGGTCTCCCCGGGTAAGTCTGTACGGGTGTCTCCCCTTTGAGCGCCCTGTAAGCCGCGCCCGCGAGGGCTTCCTGCTCCATTTCTCCCGGATAGACCGCGATGGGCGCGATCCAGGAACATCTTTCCCGGATACCCCCCACGATGTCGTCATAGCGCACGAGCCCGCCCGTCAGCAGGATAGCGTCGACTTTTCCCGAGAGCACCGCAGCCATGGCGCCCACCTGCTTGCAGATCTGGTAGATCATGGCGTTCCACACGCGGACGGCGCGGGTATCGCCCGCCTCCACCATCGCGTGGACCTTCTTCGCGTCTGAGGTGCCGAAGTGGGAGACAAAGCCGCCGCTCCGGGAGCACATGAGGCGCACTTCGTCCGTTCCGTGTTCATCGATATAATCGAGCAGTTTCAATACCGGCACGCTGCCGATGCGGGTGGGCGTGAAGGCGCCGTCTCCGCCGGAACCCACATTTCCGTCCGTCATGCGCCCGTGATCGTGGGCATTCACCGTGATGCCTCCGTCGATGTGGCAGACGACAAAATTGCAGTCCTCATAGGTCTTTCCGAGACTTTCCGCGTGCTTGCGCGCCACGGCTTTCTGGTTGAGCACATGGCTCTGGGCGTTGGCGCAGAGCCCCCTGATGCCCGTCATGCGGGCATAATCGTTGAGTTCGTCCACATTGGTGGGATCGAGGGTCAGCATGGGCTTTCCGTATTCCGTGCCCAGTTCGTAAGCCAGCATGACGCCCAGTTTCGCGGGATGCTCGCTGCCGCCCGCGGCGTTTTTCGTGTCCTCGTAAAGCCGCGCGTCGATGTTCGTCACGCCGCCCTTCTGCGGATAGGCGCTCCCGCCCCGACCCACGAAGCAGTCCACCTCTTTCATGGAATAGCCGTACTTTTCCATGAGGGACTCGATGACCTTCCTGCGCAGGGGCATCTGGTCGTTGACCGTGGGAAAGGCAAGCAGTTCGGGCGCATCATGGAACACGCTTTCCGTAAACAGCGCCTTTTCATCCTCGAAAAGGCTGATTTTTGTGGAGGTGGAGCCGGGATTGATGACCAGTATCTTCATTTGTCCCCTCCGCCTGCCGCTTCATACATGGCGGCAAGCCCGCCGTGAGAGGTCTCGCGGTACTTTTCACTTAAGTCTCTGCCCGTTTTGTACATGGTGTCCACCACTTCGTCAAAGGAGATCTTCCGCGTCTCGTACAAAAAGCGGGAGAGGTTCACAGACGAGATGGCGCGCATGGCGGCGACGGCGTTGCGTTCGATGCAGGGGATCTGCACGAGCCCCAGCACGGGGGCACAGGTGAGGCCGAGGTTGTGTTCCATGGCGATTTCCGCCGCATACTCGATCTGTCCGATGGTCATGCCGAACAGGCTCGCGAGCCCTGCAGCCGCCATACTGCAGGCGGACCCGATCTCCGCCTGACAGCCGCATTCCGCGCCGGAAATGCTGGCGTTGGTGCGGATGACATTGCCGATAAGCCCCGCCACGGCGAGGGCGTCGATGATCTCCTCTTTCGGGAAGCCGCGGTCGTGGCGCATGTAGTACAGCACCGCAGGGATGACGCCGCAGGCGCCGCAGGTGGGCGCGGTGACCACCACATGCTCGGATGCGTTTTCTTCGCTCACCGCGTAGGCATAAGCGGCGATGACGCGGTTCATGGTCACATCCGCGCTCTCATTATAGCAGCGCTTTTCGTACAGGAGTTTTGCTTTCCGCGTAATGCCCAGACCGCCCGGCAGGATGCCCGTGGAGGAGAGTCCCGCTTCCACGGTCTTTTCCATGGCGGACCAGACTTCTTCCAGGTAATTTTTGATGCCTTCGCCCTCGTAGGCATAAACGAACTGCGGGAGGGTCATGCCGTTTTTGCGGCATTGGGTGATCATTTCGGTGAAATTCTTCTGGGGATAGATATCCTTCTCGTCCCCCGATTCCTCGCCCTCGATGCGGATGGAACCGCCGCCCACGGAAAGGACGCGCCTGTCCGCGACGAGTTCGTTCCCGCGGTAGATCTGGAAGCGCATGGTGTTGGGATGGGGCAGGTTTTTCTCTTCCTTATCGAACACCACTTCCGCCTCCGGCAGCGCGGTCAGCACGGCTTTGGAGGTGGAGTGCCCTTCGCCCGTGCAGGCGAGGGAACCGAAGAGGGTGATGACGAACCTGTCCGCGTCCGGGTAGCACTCACGCATGCGTTTCGCCGCGCTGTAAGGACCGACGGTATGGGAGGAAGAGGGACCGTTTCCGATTTTATAGACACTCGCGATGCTTTTCATGTGATTTCCGCCTTATACATACTGCCTGATATTGTAAATTCCCCTGCCTGCATTGTCAAGCAAACTTGCATTATGAGAGGAAATATTATATAATCTACCGTGAGGTGATATGCATGAACAACGATGACCGGGTGGAGATCCTCGAAAGCGTGGATTCCACCAACGCGTATATGAAACGCCTCGCGCAGGAAAAACCAAACGGCTCCGCCGTCCTTGCCCGCCTGCAGACTGCGGGGCGGGGCAGATTCGACCGCAGATGGTCGAGCGGAAAAGACGAAGGCGCCTGCTTCTCGGTGCTGGTAAAAGACCCGCGCCTCACCGCGGAGACCGCGCCCGGGCTGGTGTTCGTCTGCGCTCTCGCCGCAGTGAAAGCCCTGACCAAACGCACGGGCTGCACGGACATCCGCATCAAGTGGCCCAACGACATCGTGCTGAACGGAAAGAAACTGGGCGGCATCCTGTGCGAGTCCGCCTTTTCGGGAGGCAGCATCGCGTGGTCGGTCTGCGGCATCGGCATCAACCTCCTGACGGAAGAGTTCCCCGCCGACCTTCCCCACGCGACCAGCGTAAAAAACGAAACGGGCGTGAACCTCACCCCCGATGAAACGCTGAACGCCTTTTTATCCGAATTCGATATCCTGACCGGGGTCCTGTTTACGCAAGGGCTTCAGCCGGTACTCAATCAAATCGTTCCCCTCTCCGCGACGCTGGGCAACACCGTCCGCGCGGAGAACGGGGAAACCGCCGTCACCGGGCAGGCCGTCCGCTTTGAGAGGGACGGATCCCTCGTGCTCGATGTGAACGGAAAAGAGCAGATCATCCGCGTGGGCGATGTGAGCGTGCGCGGCATCATGGGCTATGTTTGAGGTGACAAAATGAAACCCGTACTGACTTCGGAGCAAATGCGGCAGACGGAAAAACGCTTCTTTTCCATGGGTGAAAATTCCATTGACCTCATGGAGAAAGCGGCCCGGGAACTGGTCCGCGATATCTGGGACGCCATGCCGGAAGGCGGCAAGACCTGCGTCTTCGCCTGCGGCGCGGGCGGAAACGGCGGCGACGGCTATGCCGCGGCGCGTCTGTTCGCGCAGGCGGGCGGACGGGCAGTCATTCTGCAGTTGGCTTCCCCCACCCATCCCGATGCCCTCGTGAACTGCGAAAAAGCGCAGAAAAAAGTCTATGCCGTCATCGGTCCCGACGCCCTCGACACGCTCCCCCGCCCCGATGTGTGGGCGGACTGCATCCTCGGCATCGGCCTTTCCCGCCCCGTGGAAGGCGACATCGAAAAACTCATTGCCCGTATGAACGCGGACCGCGAACTGGGGAGCAAGACCGTTTCCTGCGACATTCCATCCGGGCTTTCCGCGGACAGCGGCGAGGTCATGGGCATCTGCGTGAACGCGGATGTGACCACCGCCCTATCCTGCTATAAGCGCGGGCATTTCCTCGGGCACGGCATGGACCACTGCGGAGAAGTGAAACTGCACGACCTCGGCATCCCCGCTTCCTGCCTGCCCGAACAATACATGGAACTGATCGAGGACGCGGACATCACCCTGCCCGCCCGTCCCCGCACGGCGCATAAGAACACCTTCGGCCATCTGCTCGTCTTCGCGGGTTCCCGCGGCATGGCGGGCGCGGCGGTAATGACCGCGAAAGCGGCGCTGCGCACGGGCGCGGGTCTCGTGACCGTCGCCTGCCCCGAATCCATGACCGACATTATCCAGATCTCCGTCCCCTGCGCCCTGTGCCTGCCCCTGCCCGAAAAGGACGGCGCGGTCGGCGATGAGGCAGCCGGTCTGCTGACCAAAGCCCTCCGGGGCAAGACCGCCGTTGCCATGGGACCGGGCCTCAGCCGGAACGCGTCCGTCAGGTGCATCGAGTTGCTTTTGAACAGCGGCCTTCCCGCCGTCATCGACGCGGACGCCCTCAATATCATGTCGGAACATCCTGAACTCAAAGACCTGCTTTCTACCCGCCACGCTCTCACGCCCCATCCCGGCGAAGCAAAGCGGCTCACCGGCGCGGACGCGGACAGCGTGACCTACGCGAAGGAACTTTCCGCAGGCGGCTGCGCGGCGCTCGTGAAGGGCGCGGCGAGCGTCATTTCGGGAAAACACCTGCGCGTGAGCATCAGCGGGTGCACGGGCATGGCGAAGGGCGGCAGCGGAGACGCGCTGACCGGCATGACGGGTGCCCTCCTCGCGCAGGGACTTTCCCCCGAAGCGGCGCTCATGACGGCGAGCCAACTGCACGGCCGCGCGGGCGAGATCGCCGAAAAGAAGTTCGGCGGGATGTCCATGCTGCCCACGGACCTCATCGAGATGATCGGAGAAGCGATTCCCCATGAAGACGCTTGACGAGTACCGGGCGGAACTCATGCCGCTCCTGACCGAAACCGCCTTCCTCCGCGTTGACCGCGGAGATGCCCTGCTGATCACCGACGCGCCCCTGCGCGCGGACAGGACACCGCTCCTCCCCGATGACTATGAGACCGTTTCGGACGGACGGCTCATGCGCATCACGCCGAAACTCACGCTCCTTCCCGAAGAAGCGCGACCCTGTTACATCGCCTATCTCAAAACCAAAGACGAAAAACCTCTGCGTCAATGTCTGGCGCTGTGTCTGCGATATCATTATGCGGAAGCCGCCGCGCGGCTGGAAAGGATGCTGTATGAAACTTGAATGGCTGGGACACTCCTGCTTCAAACTGACGAATGCCGCGGGCGGCACCGTCATCACCGACCCCTTCGATCCCTCCGTGGGCTATCCCACACCTGCGGGAAAAGTTGACGCCGTCACCATGAGCCACCATCACCACGACCACGACTTTCTGGGCGACATCAAGTGCGAAACCGTTCTTGATACCGTCTGCGATACGGTTATCGCGGGCTTCCATATCTCGTCCATCGCAAGTTTCCACGATGACTGCGGCGGCGTGAAGAGAGGCAAAAATCTCCTCTTCAAGTTCGTTTCCGACGGCATGACCGTCGTCCATCTGGGCGACCTCGGACATTTCCCCGCGGAGGACCAACTCGCATTCATGAAAGGCGCGGACATCCTGCTCATCCCCGTGGGCGGCTTTTTCACCATCGACACGGACATGGCGCTCAGAATCGTTTCAGTAGCTGCCCCGAAGGCGGTCATCCCCATGCACTTCAATAACAACTGCTGCAAATTCCCCATCAGCGATGAGCAGAAATTCACGGAAACGCTGAAGGGCGTGTACGCGAACAGCACGGGAATCGAAGCCTCCGGGCTTAACGGCTGCGTCGTGCTGAATTATCCCGGGAATGCTTGACAAAAAACACAAAGTTTCCTATAATTCCACTATTATGAATCTTTACGGAGGCGATCACATTGGAAAAGCCTAAATTTTACATCACGACCCCCATTTATTATCCCAGCGGCAACATGCACATCGGTCACACCTATACCACCGTCGCCGCGGACACCATGACCCGCTTCAAGAAGATGACGGGTTATGATACCTATTTTCTCACCGGCACCGATGAACACGGCCAGAAAATCGAGCGCAAGGCCGCCGAAGCGGGCGTGACCCCACAGCAGTATGTGGATGAGATCGTCGCCGAAACCAAGCGCCTGTGGAAACTCATGAACATCGAGTACGATGACTTCATCCGCACCACCGATGACCGCCATCAGAAAGTCGTTCAGAAGATTTTCAAAAAGTTCTACGAGCAGGGCGACATCTACAAGTCTGCCTACGAGGGCTACTACTGCACGCCCTGCGAAAGTTTCTGGACCCCCACCCAACTTGTCGAAAAAGACGGTGTGAAGGTCTGCCCCGACTGCGGACGCCCCTGCGAACTGACCAAGGAAGAAAGTTATTTCTTCCGCATGAGCAAGTATCAGGACTGGCTCATCGACTACATCGAGACCCATCCCGACTTCATCCAGCCCCCGTCCCGCGCCAATGAGATGCTCAACAACTTCCTCCGCCCCGGTCTTCAGGACCTGTGCGTGAGCCGCACCGCGTTCAAGTGGGGCGTGCCCGTGGACTTCGATCCCGGCCATGTGGTCTATGTGTGGATCGACGCCCTGTCCAACTACATCACCGCTCTCGGGTACCTTTCCGAAAACGATTCCCTCATGCAGAAATACTGGCCCGCGGATGTCCATCTGGTGGGCAAGGAGATCGTCCGCTTCCACACCATCTACTGGCCCATTATGCTGAAAGCGCTGGGGCTGCCCCTGCCCAAACAGGTGTTCGGTCACGGCTGGCTGCTGTTCGGCGGCGACAAGATGAGTAAGAGCAAGGGCAACATCGAATACGCCCAGCCCATCGTGAAGCGCTACGGCACCGACGCCCTGCGCTACTACCTCATGCGCGAGATGCCCTTTGGCTCCGACGGCAACTACACCAATGAAGCCCTGCTGACCCGCATGAACAGCGATCTGTGCAATGACCTGGGCAACCTGGTGAGCCGCACCGTTGCCATGATCGAAAAGTACTTCGGCGGCATCGTCCCCGAGTGCGGAGAACTTACCGAACCCGACCTCCACATCAAAGAAATGTTCGAGGCACTGCCCGCGGCCGTCGAAAAGCAGATGGACGCCCTGCAGTTCTCTTTGGCTCTCGGCGAGATCTGGAAGTTCATCGGCGAACTCAACCGCTATATCGACATCACCCAGCCCTGGGTGCTCGGCAAGACCGAAGAAGGTCTGCCCCGCCTCAAGACCGTCCTGTATGTGCTGGCGGAATCTGTCCGTGCGGTCGCCGTGCAGATCTTCCCCGTGATGCCCACCACCCCCGAGCGCATCTACGCGCAGTTGGGCGTGAAGGACGATTCTCTCAAGACCTGGGACTCCGTGCAGAAGTTCGGTGCTCTGCCCGCGGGCACCGTCGTCAAGAAGGGCGAAGCGCTGTTCCCGCGCCTCGACATCAAGAAGGAACTGGAAGAGATGGAGAAGGAAAAGGCCCTCTCCGCCCCCAAGGCTCCCGAAAAGAAGGAAGCGCCCAAGCAGGAAGAGAAGAAGGCGGACGCGCCCGACGGCATGATCACCATCGACGATTTCGTGAAGACCAAGATGATCGCCGCGAAGATCCTCGAATGCGTTAAGGTGGAGGGCAGCGATAAACTGCTGAAGTCCACCCTTGACATCGGTTCCGGTGAAAAGCGCACCGTTCTTTCCGGCATCGCCAAGTGGTATTCTCCCGAGGAAATGCCCGGCAAGACCGTCATCCTCGTCAAGAACCTGCCCCCGCGCAAGATGAAGGGCATCTTCTCCGAAGGCATGCTGCTGTGTGCCGATGACGGCAACGGCGGCCTCAAACTCCTGACCGTGGACGGCGGCGAAATCGCCCCCGGCAGCACCATCGGATAATTCAACACGGCGGACGGCAGATTGCCGACCCTGCGGCCGGAATGGACTTGTTCCATAACCCGCAGGGGCGGATATCATCCGCCCGCGCATTTTCCGCTGCTTCTTGCCTTCCCCTCCGCGAAGGGAAGGCGCCGCTGTAAGCGGCAGATGAGGAGCGTCTCCAACGGGGGATCCCTCATTCACCGCTGCACGGTCCCCTGCCCCCGTGGGGAAGGCAGGCGAGAGCGGATGTTCCTCATCCCCCGTTCTCTCTTCAGAAATAGAAAGGAAAACACCATGACCATCGGAAATACCCGCGAGTCCCTCGCCGAGCGCTCCGTTCTGCGGGACGGCGACATCGAAATCAGCGAGCGCGCCTATAATCTATTGATCGGCGGCGTACTCCTTTGGGGCTTTCTGCTCAATTACCTCATCGTGAAATACTGGGGCGGCAGCGTGATGCGCTTTGCCTACCGCAACGGCACCGCGCCCATCATCATCGGCTACCTCATCTGCGCCCTCACCGGCACCTTCATGACACGCAGCGAGTCCCCCGTGCTCAGTTTCATCGGCTACAACCTCATCGCCGTGCCCGTGGGTATTCTGCTGTGCCTTGCCCTGAGCGGCTACGATTCCGCCATCATCGCGCAGGCGGTGATGATCACCGGCGGCATCACCCTCGTATTCCTGATCGCCGCGATGATCTACCCGGACTTCTTCCTCTCTCTGGGGCGCGTGCTGCTGACGGGGCTCACCGTGCTCATCATCGGTGAGATCGTCTGCGCCATCTTCTTCCCCGCGGTTTCCTTCGCGTGGCTGGGCGCAGGCCTGTTCGCCCTGTTCATCGGCTACGACTGGGCACGCTGCTCCGTCTGCGCCTGCACGGTGGACAACGCCGTGGACGCCGCCGCGAACCTCTACCTCGACATCATCAACCTCTTCCTGCGCATTCTGGAGATCCTCGGACGCAGCAAGAGGCGGAATTAGAAAAAAGACCCTCCCGGGTCTTTTTTTTATGGCATAGGACATGTTCCGCGGTCTGGGAGGTCCTGCCCCGCCGCGGGCGGCCGGGCAGCGGCTGTACCGCAGGCGGTCCGCCCGTGCATGGGAATGTCCCGTACACATGACGGGCACACATTCTCCCGGCGATACAAAGACGGACTCCCCCTTTCGGGGGGGGGGCTTTTTCCCGGGCGAATTTGG
>JAZLLT010000028.1:0-43828 GCA_045598325.1 Clostridia bacterium
GGCGAATGGAAATTCATATCCAAATACAAATACACGGTTCATTACTTGGATATAGATACTTACGATAAGTTAGCCGATGATGAAGTTTATTGGTTAGATGAGCTTGGTGAGGTAACACCACAGTCGAAGGTACCAAAGACAGAATTCTATACAAAATATCAAAAATCAAAATATAATCCGGTAACCGAAAAAGTATATCTGGATAAACGGAAAGACTTTTTGCTTCCGGGTGCGACCTATAGAAAAGAAAAAACTCGATTTAAAATAACGGTCACTTTGACAGAGGATGATCAGCATATCTTTTTCTTCTATGCAAGGGGCGGCTCACTCTAACAAGGACGGAGAAAAGCACCGAATGGGGACAGAACACAGCTGTCCCCGTTTTTTATTTTGCCCTTCGGCGAAGACTGAAAGAATATCATCAGACCGCTCTGTATCCTTGGCTGATAGTAACCGCTCAATAAATCCATACCTTGTCTGGATCCATGTTGTTGTGAGATAGTCGTAATGCGGGATCTTGCAGTGGTGATGCCGGAACTGTATTCGGTATATACTAAGTCTGTGGACCAAAATTGCGGTTTCATGGACTTTTTTAGTCCATTGCGTGGACTATTTTCATTCTGCAGAATGAAATTTGGTCCCATCGATGTACCATTTTGGGGTATCTGTGGGACCACCCATTTTTACGGCATTAGGTAGACACAAGCGAAGAATCGGAAAACGGAAACACAACGCAAAGGAAGGGTTTTCGTTTTTTCGATGAAAGCAAGTTTCGCCTTGGCAGCCGTATAGCTTTGCTATCCGTTTGCAGGCAACTCGATGGAGTCCCCCATGCCCGTTTATCGCATTAACAATGCTGATTGGTTCGCTGAGCTCACAGCATGATTTGCATCATGATGAGATGACATGGCCGCCGGCTATGCTGTGAGTGAAACGAACCACTGTAAGCGGGTATGGGGTGCTGACCCCATCAAGATTTACTGTCGGAATTTGCCGTAGAATGATTCCAACACAATAGCATGTTTGGTAGTATATTGATCCACATCATTTTGATTATAACGCTTTATAATGCTTTGTCAATATCCGTAATTAATATTCAAGGAATAACTGAGCTTCAGAAATATTCATTATATACTCTGAATTGAAAGGAGAGCAATGAAAACTTGCTTTCCGCTCAATGTTTCCTTATGCACTCTCCCTTGGCGGATAACCGCTCGCCCTATCCGACCACAGACCCAGATCATATGTGTACCATTTTCGCATATAATCCTCATACGCCTTTGCCTCACATTCGGGACGGGCGATTTCCAGCGCGGTGAGCTTTTTTCGGATGGAGACCGGGATAGATTTGAAATTATACATGAATCCCTTGCGGATGGCGTCGGGATCCTCGTCGAAGAAACGGCCGAGCCGCTCCGCGAAGGCCTCCGGAGTCACAAAGTACTCACACAAGGAATCAAAGAGTGTCTTCACGGCCTCGTTCATGCTGATGCCGAAATGCCGCGCGGTTTGGGCGAGGGTATGGGGCTCCGAATCGAAGATCCCGAAGCGGTAGTCGAGGAAGGAACGCGTTTTGTTGCTCAGGTGCTTAAGCTCTTCGTAATCCTCGTGCCTCCTGCGGTCTGCAAGGGGCTCGAAACCGTCAGTAGGAACATCCATGGCATTGGGGTCGGGGATGGTCTCTTCGAACAGTACGCCGCTGTCCTCGTATAGCTCTTCGTCCAGATCCAGAATCGTATATCCTTTTTCCGCGAGGCGGGCTTCGGCGGTGCTGTTCTCATCGCGGATCACGTTCAGAATAGCGTTTTTTGATGGCTTTTGACGCATAGGGCTTAAACTGTTTTCCACCGTTGGGATCGTAGGCCTCCAGCGCCTTGTGCAGCCCGATTGCACCCTCCCAGTATAGCGCATCCGTGTCGGCCAAGTCGTGGTAAGTCTCGGCTATTTTGCGGATATACCCGCGGTATCCATTCAGTATTTCGTTAAATGCGGTTTTGTCTCCGTCTTTATACTGCCTGATCCATTTTTCTGTCTCGCATTTCATGATTCATCGACATCTCCATCGTTCGCGTAATAAATCGACACATTCTATCCGTTAACGTTTCCAGGGATTCCTCTGTGCACTCTTCTATAAATTCGGGGCTGACGTGTTTTTCTGCGAACTCTTTTGCGCGCCGCTTTGTTTCATTCAGTACTGAGGTGTTGTTCTGCTTGATTTCGCGCACGGCAGCCATAAAATACCGGCTAATCATCTCCTCATCCAGAAGGAATGTAGGACGTTTCATGAGCTGCACGGATTCCGCCAACTGGATCTGACCTGAATGCCGGCAGCGAAGGTATTCCGCCATGGAGTCCAGCATTTGGTTTTGTATGACGATGCATTGTGCGAGTGATTCGTCCAGATACTGGCGGATCAGTTTTGTTGCCATAACAAAGTTCTTATTGCGAAGCAGTCGTTCCATCACTTTTGAATCTGCTTTTGCAAAATTGCGCGTTTCTTTCCCAAAGTAGATATCCTCGGACAGCCCGAGAATGAAATCGGATGACACATCGAAATACCTTGCCAACGCTGCTATGTCCTGATACCCGAGAACATCGCTGGCCCCACTCAGGAACCTGTTCAGACGATTGAACTCAATGCCTGTATCCTCAGCGGCTTTCCTGCGGGAAACTCCCTTCCAATCAAGTAAATCTAAAATCCTCTGCCGTGTATCTGCTTTACAATACTGCTCGCTCATCTCAATCACCTCGTATCACAATCTCTGTATGTCCATGTTCTCCAATGCTTTTATTACATGTGTTGCTACGCCCTGAATGATGCAGGAATTGACACAGATATCCGAATACGTATTATTCTCCGGATGCAGACAGACCATATGTTTCTTACTGTCGAAATAGATGCGTTTCAGTGTCGTTTCGTCATCAATCAAGGCAACTACGATATCACCGTCCTTTGCTTCGCTTGTTTTGCGTACCACGATCAGATCGTCATTGGCGATGCCTGCATCGATCATGGAATCCCCGTTGGCTTTAAGCAGGAAGAGATCGCCGCTGTCGAAAATCCGGGAGGGAAGAGGAATGTATGCTTCCATGTTTTCCTCCTCCGGCGTGGGAATGCCGCATGATATGGATCCGATCAGTCCGGCGTTTTTCGACATTCTTATCGAGAAGTTCTGTTTTCGGAGTTCTGACGGTGCGCCCGTCGTAGAACAGCTCACCCTTCTCCGCGAGCTCGCGCAGGTAGTTGGTTACGGAGAACTTGTTGGAACCAACGGCGGCCGCAATGGTGCGTGAACTCGGGCACCGATAGTTATCCTCATAGTATTTGTTGACGAAATCGACGATGTCCTGCATGAGTTTCGGATCCTTGTATCGCATAACTACCTCCATTTGCGAACAATACCAATGTGGTATATATAGATTATTATTCCAAAGAGCCGTGTACGCAATATGTTTTGGTATAGATATT
This sequence comes from Clostridia bacterium, assembly GCA_045598325.1. Classification (GTDB taxonomy): domain Bacteria; phylum Bacillota; class Clostridia; order Christensenellales; family Aristaeellaceae; genus RUG14130. The sequence continues at coordinate 3,470 of JAZLLT010000028.1, forward strand.
TTTTGCGTATGTATTTATCGAATAGATGCATCGCCTGTCTCTTGTAAATGCTCAACACCCGTTCTATAATGATTTTAGCAATTTAGAGCGTTAAATCGTAAATAATGAGGAGGCAACACATGAAACTGCAATACATCCGCAAAGGCGATTACCTGTACCCGAACCTGACCATCGGATCCACAGAAACCCGACCCATCGGAAAATACGGTCTGCTCCGCAAGAGCTACCTGAAGGAGCATAAGCCCGATTGCTACCAGAGCATGCTCCTGACCGGTAAACTGGACACCCACCTTGCCGATATCGAAGAAGCGGCAAACGAGCGCATGGAACGCCTGATTGAATGTCTTGCAAAGACCCATCCTGCGCCGAACAAAGAAACCAATCAGCTCGCTTGGACTGCACACATGAATATGCTGTCTTCCATGGCTGAGGAGAACATACTCAGGGAATTGGTATATGCGTAATGGGTTGTTTGGAAAAACGGATGTCATAACCGGACGGATGAGGCGGTCGTTATTACACTAAACATGTAGCATTGAAAAGACAGGCAGAGCTTTGGACTCTGTCTGTCTTTTTGTGTCATGTTGCATCATATGATACCTCTATAACTTGAATCATTTTTATATTTATGCTATAATAATTCTGAATAGTTATATACTTCTACTTGGAGGCTAGCATGATTGTAGACAAAAAACAAATGACAGAAGAAGATATCAAGCTTCGCTATATTACTCCTGCCATCACGAAATGCTGGCCTCTTTCCCATATCACGATGGAGACCAAAATCACCGACGGTAAAATCAACCTGAAGGGTAATATCATCGTGCGTGATAAGCCCAAGAAGGCGGATTATGTGCTGTATCTGGATAACGGGAAACCGATTGCCATCGTTGAAGCAAAAGATAATAACCATACCGTCTCCTTCGGTATGCAGCAGGCCATCACCTATGCGCAGATGATGGATGTTCCGTTTGCCTATTCCTCCAACGGTGATGCGTTTCAGGAACATGATATGCTCACCGGACAGGAAAAGGAAATCCCGCTTGGCGCGTTTCCTTCTCCTGCGGAGCTGCAGGCGCGTTACGAGGGTAAAGCCAATAACGGCGCGGGTCTCAGTGAAACCGAAAAGCGCATTCAGAAGCAGCCCTATTACTCCAGTGCAAATCTCTATCCGCCGCGTTATTATCAGCGCAATGCCATCAACCGCACTGTAGAAGCCATCGCGCGCGGTCAGAAGCGGCTGCTCCTCACCATGGCTACGGGAACGGGCAAGACCTACACGGCTTTCCAGATCGTTTACCGTTTGCTTAAGGCGGGCATGATTCATAAGGTTCTGTATCTGGCGGACCGTAATATGCTGGTGGATCAGTCCATCCAGCAGGATTTCAAACCTCTGGAAAAGACGATCCACAAGGTGGATTTCGCCAAAGACGACCGCACAACCATCACGTCCTACGAGGTTTACTTCTCGCTGTATCAGCAGCTTGCGGACAGAGAGGATGAGCAGACCGATGACGGCAAAGCGGTTCAGCGCCTGTCGGAGCTTTTTGCGCCCGATTTCTTCGATCTCGTAATCGTGGACGAGTGCCACAGGGGATCTGCCAAGGCGGACAGCTCGTGGAGAGCCATTCTGGAGTACTTTGCGGGCGCTGCGCAAATCGGTATGACGGCGACACCCAAAGAGACTAAATACATTTCCAATATCGACTACTTCGGTGAGCCGGTCTATGTTTACAGTCTGAAGCAGGGCATCGAGGACGGCTTCCTCGCGCCCTTCAAGGTCATCAATGTTCACACGAACATCGGTGAGGGCTGGCGTCCCCGCAAAGGCCAGTTAGATAAATACGGGAATGAGATCCCGGACAGAATCTACACCAACAGCGATTACGACTACAATATCATCATCGAGGACCGCACGGAAGAGGTCGCGCGTGAGATCACTGCTTATCTGAAGGCAACGGACAGAATGCAGAAAACGATCGTGTTCTGTGCCAATGAGGATCATGCCGAGCGTATGCGCGTGGCACTTTGCAACCAGAACAGCGATATGGTGCGCGAGAATCCGGACTATGTGGTTCGCATCACCGGCAGCGATGTCTACGGCAAAAAGAAGCTGCTCTATTTCATTTCGGCAACGCAGCCCTATCCCGTCATTGCCACCACGTCCAAGCTGCTTTCCACGGGCGCGGACTGCAAGATGACGAAGCTCATCGTGCTCGATCAGATGATCGACTCCATGACGGAGTTCAAGCAGATCATCGGCCGCGGCACGCGCATCCGCGAAAAAGAGGGCAAAATGTCCTTCACCGTAATGGATTTCCGCAGCGTGACCCGTCTGTTCTCTGATCCGGACTGGGATGGCCCTATCCAGCAGGATCCGGATTTCGGTAAGCCGACAGATCCGCCGAAACCGCCCGAACCGCCTGTAGATCCGGAAGATCCTCCCATTGAACCGCCGGAGAAGCCCATGAAATACTACGTTGACCGCTCCGGCTGCGAGGTAATGATCGTTGGCAAAATGGTTTCCGTCTATGACGCGAACGGCCGTCTGCTGCGTCAGGAGAGCATCATCGACTACACCAAAGAAAACGTGCGGGGCGAATATGCTTCCCTCGAAAACTTCATCCGTCAGTGGTCGGAGGAGGAAAAGAAGGAAGCCATCAGAGACCTCCTTCACGACAGAGGCATCGATCTGGAGGAAATGAAGCGGCAGCAGAACATGACGGATGTCGATGACTTCGACTTTATCTGTCACGTGGCGTTTGACGCCAAGCCGCTTACTCGCAAAGAACGCGCCAACAATGTGAAAAAGCGTAATTTCCTGAATAAATACAGTGGAACCGCGCGGGAAGTGCTCGAAGCGCTGCTGGATAAATACATGAACACCGGCATCTACGAAATCGAGAGCACGGAAATTCTCAAGCTTGACCCGCTCAAGCGCTTCGGCGCACCGTCCAAAATCGTTTCGATGTTCGGCGGCAAAGCGGGCTATCTGCAGGCAATAAAGGATCTGGAAGAAGAACTCTATAGGGTGGGATGATCATGAGCAACATCACAAGCTTCGTCAAACGTATCCGCGACATCATGCGCAACGATCCCGGCATCAACGGCGACGCGCAGCGCATCGAGCAGATCGCGTGGATGCTCTTTCTGAAGGTCTATGACGCCAAGGAGCAGGACTGGGACATCGATGAGGACAATTATGAGTCCATCATTCCCGATTCCTGCCGCTGGGCGAGCTGGGCGCATGATGACCACAGCGGTTCGGCCATGACGGGTGACCGCTTGTTGGGTTTTGTCAACAACACGCTCTTTCCCACGCTCAAGGAGCTCAACGTCACTCCGGAGACGCCCATCAAAAAGTCCATCGTCAAAACCACCTTTGAGGATACCAACAACTACATGAAGGACGGCGTCCTGATGCGTCAGGTCATCAACGTGATCGACGAATTGGACCTCGGCGACTACGAGGAGAGCCACGCTTTCGGCGAGATTTACGAGTCCATCCTGAAGGAGCTGCAGAGCGCCGGTTCCGCCGGTGAATTCTACACGCCCCGTGCGGTCACGGACTTCATGGCGAAGATGATCGCACCCCGGATAGGGGAGAAGATGGCTGATTTTGCCTGCGGAACGGGCGGCTTTATCACGAGCTGGCTGAAGGAGCTGGAAAAGAAAGTACAAACCACAGAGGATCAGGAAGCGTACTGCACTTCCATTTATGGCATCGAGAAGAAGCAGTTCCCGTATATGCTCTGCATCACGAACCTGCTCCTTCACGGTGTGGACCTGCCTCGTGTGTATCACGATAACTCGCTGATCCGCGATGTGCTGGACTACGGCGAGGACGACCAATTCGACGTGATTCTGATGAATCCTCCCTACGGCGGCAGCGAAAAGAACGAGGTGAAGAATCACTTCCCCGCGGACCTTGCGTCCTCCGAGACGGCGGATCTGTTCATGGCTGTCATCATGTATCGGCTGAAGAAGAACAGCCGCTGCGCGGTCATTCTGCCCGACGGTTTCCTGTTTGGCACCGATAACGCGAAGATAAACCTCAAAAAGAAGCTGCTCAAGGAATTCAACCTGCATACCATCGTGCGTATGCCCGGCAGCGTGTTCTCTCCCTACACCTCCATCACCACCAACATCCTGTTCTTCGACAACACGGGCAAAACGGAGGAGACCTGGTTCTACCGCCTCGATATGCCCGAGGGCTACAAGCACTTCAGCAAGACCAAGCCCATGAAGCTTGAGCATTTCGCTCCCGTGGAGGCGTGGTGGAACGACCGTAAGGAGCTCACCGTAGACGGCTTTGACAAGGCAAAGAAGTTCACTGCCGAACAGCTTGCGGGCGAACTGGGCTATAACTTCGATCAATGCGGCTTCCCCCATGAGGAGGAAGAGATCCTCGACCCGCTGGACCTCATTCAACGCTATGAGGAGCAGCGTGCTTCCCTGAACGCGGAAATCGACCGGGTGCTCAATGAAATCACCGACATATTGGGAGGTGGGAACCGTGGCTGATATGATTCGCGTGGATGTCGTCAATGATATTAGAACCATTGTGAGCAGCGGACGGCAGGAAGCTTTTGGAGCGGCAAATCGGATTGCGATTCAAACCTACTGGCTTGTCGGCAAAAAGATCGCAGAGGAAGAATCCGGCGGCTCTCATCAGGCAGACTATGGCAAAAAGCTGATTAAGCGAATCGCTGCTGAGCTTTCCGCTGAATTTGGTACGGCTTTTTCAGCAAGAAACCTGAATTACTATCGTCAGTTCTATCTGGCATTTCCTAAACCGGAGATGGTGAACACGCGTGTTCACCATCTTACGTGGTCTCATATTCGCCGTATTCTGTCTGTTCCAAGCCCTGAGGCGCGTGAGTGGTATCTGAACGAAGCGGCAAGTCAAACGTGGAGTGTCCGCACTCTTGACCGCAACGTCAGCACCCAATATTATGAGCGCCGGCTGGCAGCTATGCGCGAAAACATCGCTCTGCCCGCACCTGCCGATCAGACGACCGATCCGCTGGAGTATGTCAAGAATCCTGTGGTGGCAGAGTTCCTCGGCTTCCGGCAGGATGCCCGTTATCAGGAATCCGAATTGGAGCAGGCGCTGATCGATAATCTGGAAAGATTCATCATGGAGCTTGGCAAGGGCTTTGCTTTTGTGGAGCGACAGAAGCACATCGTGACCGATACCGATGACTTCTACATTGATCTCGTCTTCTACAACTACCGCATGAAGAGCTTTGTGTTGTTTGAATTGAAAACGCACAAGCTCACCCATCAGGACATCGGTCAGTTGGATATGTATGTGAGGATGTACGATGACCTTGTCAAAGACAAAACCGACAACCCCACCATCGGTGTGCTGCTGTGTACCGATACCGACAGCACCATTGCAAAATACTCGGTCCTTAACGACAATGATCGCCTGTTTGCCGCCAAGTATATGACATGGATGCCGACTGTGGAAGAGCTGCAATATGAGATCGAGCAGCAGAAGCGCTTCTTTATCGAGTCTCACAGCGGCTCGGAGGAAAACGCATGACCCCGCAGGAACTGAAAAACAGCATTTTGCAGCTTGCCATTGAAGGCAAGCTTGTTCCGCAACGCCCGGAAGAAGGCACGGCGGAGGAACTGTACCGGCAGATTCAAGCCGAAAAGCAGGCACTCATCAAGGCGGGAAAAATCAAAAAGGAAAGCCCTCTGCCCGAAATCACGGAGGACGAAAAGCCGTTTGATATTCCGGAGAGCTGGAAGTGGTGTAGAATTGGCGAAATATCCGAATCAAATATCGGCTTAACATATAAACCTTCTGATATAGTGGAGAGTGGTGGAACATTAGTTCTAAGATCAAGCAATATTCAAAATAATGAAATGGCGTATTATGACAATGTATTTGTTTCTTGTCCAATACCTGAGAGCAGTCATATAAATAAAGGCGATCTACTTATCTGTGCAAGAAATGGAAGCCGCTCGTTGGTAGGAAAATGCGCAATTGTTGACCGTGATGGATGTGCTTTTGGTGCATTTATGGCAAAAATCAAGAGCCCATATGTTACGTACATAAAATTATTCCTTGATTCACCAGTTTTTAGAAGTCAGCTTGATGGTGTAAAGACGGAAACAATAAATCAAATAACACAATCAAATCTCAAAAATCAGGTTATTCCGCTCCCGCCCCTTGCCGAGCAGAAGCGCATCGTGGCGAAAATCGAGGAGCTGCTGCCGCTGATCGACCGCTATGAGGAGGCATGGACGAAGCTGGAGGCGTTCAATAAGCGTTTCCCCGGCGACCTGCAAAAATCCCTCCTGCAAATGGCCATTCAAGGCAAACTCGTGCCCCAAATCCCCGAAGAAGGCACGGGTGAAGAACTCTATGCCCAAATCCAGACCGAAAAGCAATCCCTCATCAAATCCGGCAAGCTAAAAAAAGAAAAGCCCCTTCCCGAAATCACCGACGACGAAAAGCCCTTTGACATTCCGGAGAGTTGGAAGTGGTGTTGTGTCGGTGATGTATGTACAAACATCCAATATGGCACATCAAACAAATCATCCATAAGTGGCAAGGTAGCGGTTCTTCGAATGGGTAATATTCAGAACGGAAAAATCGATTATGAGAAATTGGTGTTTTCATCAGATGAAGATGAAATCGAGAAATACTGTCTCGAATATGATGATCTGCTTTTCAATCGGACAAATAGCAAGGAATTGGTTGGTAAAACAGCAATCTATAAGGCGGAGATGCCTGCGATTTATGCTGGATATTTGGTGCGGATAACTCCTTTGCAGATGAGCAGCGATTATTTGAATTATGTAATGCAATCTCAGTACTATTGGAGTTACTGTCAATCAGTACGAAGCGATGCAATTGGGCAATCAAATATCAATGCCGAGAAGCTAAAGAGGTTTGTTTTTCCTCTTCCACCCCTTATCGAGCAAAAACGCATCGTTGCAAAGTTGGAAGAACTCTTACCGCTGTGTGAAAAGTTGAAATGAGGTTATTATGATTTATGAAAGTTACCCTTGGAAACAAGATTTATTGCGAAGAAAGCGATTAATTCAAAAGTACAATCGTGTCGAACTTTTGTCCGAAGACGATGATCGGGCGTACACAGCTATTGAAAAGGCGATCTTCTATTCTGCGTTTATCATTAGAAAGCTGATTGATTGTAAATGCAAAGTCAGCGATGATGTTGATGCTTATAAGTTCACCATGAAGGGGTATGCGCCGCTGAAGGATATGAACATAGTACATCATTCGCTTGATGATAATTCGCATGATTGGGAACACGGGAAGACATACACGAAATCAGGTGCAGAAGTATGTAATTGGTTAATCCACTCATATATTTTTACGCTCTTCATAAATGAGGATGGTGTATATGACAGCTTTGCTGTGTCATCAGACTACGACAGAAATAAGATTCTTTACTTGGTTCAACTGAAGGACTGGATAGCGTATATGGATTTTGTTGGAAAGGATTATATAGTAGCATCAGATATGCATGCGGACGAAAAGAGGAAGGACTATATCTATACGAAACAGGAACGCGGAAGTTTATAGGGAGTAGGTGCCTATATGAAAATCGATGATCTCAAATTTGACCTTGTTGCCCCGCCTGTAGATGAAGAAAACTTTGATTTAGATAGATGGCGGAAAGAATCGCCTATGGATTACTGGAAAGCACTTTATATGATTCTACATGTGGATTCGTTTTGTAAAGGTATACCGATTGATGAAGCCCGTTGGGTAGCATTTGAATCGATTTACAGAGTCACAAGGCTTTATATTCCGAATACATTATATAAATACTACTCATTGAACGATATTATCGCACTTAACGAAACCAAATTACAGACGCTACAGGATTGTCAGATTTATATGTCTGATATTAAGGATTTTAATGATCCGTTTGATGGGAAAGCATTCTTCTATAATCCTGATGAACTAAAACATATTGATCGTCTCTCTGCCCACGAGGGGCGATTGATTGATGATTTTACCAGCTTCAATAAGGGAACAGCTTTCACAGAAAACGGAGTGAATTGCATGCCAATGTGGGCGCACTACTCAAATAATCATCGCGGGTTCTGCGTAGCATACGATATGAAGGATCCAAATAACAATGCGATGTATTCATGTACATTTCCAATTCAGTATACAAATGAAAGACTGGATATTACTTCACTAATGAAAAAATACGCACAGACATTAGTGGATGAAATGAAACGCCAAACGAGTGAAGGAAAAAAGCAAATAGAAATCACGGATTATTCATTGATTTATATTTCGACATACTTATCAAACATCAAACATATTTCATGGCAATATGAAAAAGAATTTCGCTGTATGATGGGTGCAACCGCAAAAGGAATGCCTTATGTTAAGGCGGTTCCAAAGGCAATTTATATAGGCATGAGATGTATGCAGACTTATGAGGAACGATTACGGAAGATCGGTGCGTTATTACAGATACCTGTTCACAAAATGTCTTTTGATGACTGCTCTGAAGAGTTTAATTTGAAAGTAAGCGAATAACGGAAACAAAAAACGGCCTCAGCTCATACTCCATCCAATCCGGCTGAAAAAGCGCGGACGGGAGGTGTTGAGTTGAGGCCGTTTTTGTGCTGTCGCTGTCTGCGCTCCGATTTTCGTTTCCTCGATGTGCATATCTGCACATCGATTTTTGCATTTAGGGGGGGATAAATGTGCAGATTCGTCGCAAATCCGGACCTGGAGCTGTCACCGGTCACAGCGAAACGGAAACCGAATCAGTGCGCATCCGGAAAATGTAAAAGAAAAACCCTGCATTTCTGCAGGGATTCTCAAGCTGATGGCCAGATTCGAACTGGCGACCTCATCCTTACCAAGGATGCGCTCTACCTACTGAGCTACATCAGCACGCATCACTTTCGCTCAACGCATGAACTATTATACGGCGGTCAGACCTGATTGTCAATAGATATTCTAAACTTTACAAAGAAATCGGCTTGACGGAGTATTGCGGTCCGGGCGGCGGGCTGATATAATGCGGTGTGGGGAAGGCGCGGCTTTGCCGCTGTTCCCCGTCGGCGGTTCGGAACGGATAGACAAGCGCGCGGTCTTCACGATTTCGGGAAAGCGCGGCTTTGCCGCTGTTCCCGTTTGACTGCGCGGGTTGTGCTTGGGGAAAGCGCGGCTTTGCCGCTGTTCCCGGCTTTGTTCGCTGCCTTGATTGATCCGGAAGTATTTCCCTTTGGAGTATTTTATGAAGCGTGAAATGAAACTGTCTCTCGTCATCCTCGCTGCCCTTGTGCTGGGGCAGATTGTCTACACCCTCATCAACGGGCCGGCGCTGTCCGTTTATGTGCCTTACGCGGGCGCGGCGGAAGAGGAGGTTGCCGTGTCGGTCAGCGATGAAAGCGTGGTGTCCGTCAATGAGGTCAATGTGCTGGACAGGCACATCCGCGTGGAACTGGCGCACGAGCGCCGGGGCACGGCGGAAGTCACCGTGCGGGCAAATGAATTTGTGACCTACACATTCCGCCTGAAGGCGCTCCGCTTCGGCATTCTGTATGATGAATACGGCGGCGATTTCTCCGGCTGGCAGGGGATGCTGGTGGCGGGCGTGCTGTTTCTGTGCGGCACGGCGGTCATCATGCTGACAGGCTACATCCGCGACATGAAGCGGGATCCCTTCGCCTATGCCGTCATGGCGAAACTGGCGCTGTTTTTCTATCTGATGACCATCGGGCTCATGCAGCTGTTCACCTTGATCGAATATTTCACCAATCCCGTCAGCGATTCCTTCTTCGCCGCGGCAGCGCGCGTGGGTGAGGGTGCGGCGTACTTCATGCTCTTTACGGTTCCCGTGGCGCTCATTTTCTGCGGCCATCTCACCGTTTCCAACCTCTATCTCATCCGCAAAGAAGGCGCGCGGAAGAAAAATCTGCTGGGCATCGCCCTGTCGGTCTGCATCGTCGCGGCGCTCCTGATGGGGTTCGTGCTGGGAAGATATGCCGCGGGCAGGATCGGGCTGTGCCTGTTGTACTGTTTTGCCCTATGCTACTCCGTGGCGGAATGTCTGTTCGTGTCGCTGGTCATCACATTTATCGTGCTGGCAAAGCGGGAGCCTGCCCATGACAAGGACTATGTCATCATCCCGGGCTGTAAGATCCGCGCCGACGGCACGCTTTATCCGCTTATCCGCGGACGCGCGGACCGCGCGGTCGCCTTCGCGCGGGCGCAGGAAAACGCAGGCGGAAAGGCGCCTGTGTTCATCCCGTCGGGCGGAAAAGGCGCGGATGAGCCCGTCTCCGAAGCGGAGGCGATGCGGAATTACCTCCTCGAAAAAGGCATCCCGGCGGAGCGTATCCTGATTGAGGACAAGTCCCTCACCACCTTGGAAAATTTCAAACTGAGCGGCGCGCTCATCCCGGAGGGAAGCCGCGCGGTCTTCTCCACCACGGATTACCATGTGATGCGCTGCGGTATCTTCGCGCGTCGGGCGGGACTTTTCGCGGACGGCATGGGCAGCGTCTCCCGCTGGTATTTCTGGCCCAACGCTCTGACCCGCGAGTATTTCGCGCTGCTCGCCGGCGTAAAGAAGGGGCTTGTCAAATTCATGGCGGCATCCCTGCTCATCACGGTACTCGTGACGGTTTTCCTGTTCTGATAAACAAAAATTAACGGCCATAAGGGCAAAATCCCGTTACAGACCCAAAAAACTATTGAAAATCCTTTCTGTTTGTGGCATAATAATGACACTTATTACGGAAAGGACTTATTTATGGACGACAGTATTCCCCGAAGTATCATTCTGATTCTTTGTTTGATCCCCATTGCCGGTTTCTTTGCCGGCAGCGAAACCGCATTTTCTTCCTGCAACGAGGCGCACATCCGCGCCCTCTCCGAAAACGGAAACCGCAGGGCGAAGCGGGTTTCGAAACTCCTGGACGACTTTGACCGTACTGTCGTCACGCTCCTTATTGTCATCAACATCATCTATATTCTGGCATCGTCCCTTGCCACCGTCGCGGCGGTGAAACTGATGGGCAATGCCGGTTCCGTTGTGGCAACGGTGATCGTTACGCTGCTTGTTTTCCTGTGCTCGGAGACGATTCCGAAAAACATCGCCCGGGCGAACAGCGACAGGTGGGCGCTCGCCGCCGCCTATCCCATCACATTCTTCCGCATCCTGCTGGCGCCCTTCTCCGCGCTGTTCTCCTATATCGGAGAAACGGTCAAGAAAATGCTGCCTAAGAAGGCGGTTCTCCCTGATGTGACGGAAGACGAGTTTGAAGAGATGGTAGAGAATGTCGGTTCCGACGGCCTCATCGAGAAAGAGGAAACCGACATCATCAAGTCCACCATCCATTTCGGCGACATCCTCTCGGGCGAGATCATGACCCCCATCGACAAGGTGGTGGGCGTGAGCGTGGACGCCTGCGAGGAGGAACTCAAAGAACTGCTTCTGTCCGAAAAGTATTCCCGCTTCCCCGTCTATGAGGGCAGCATGGACAAGATCGTGGGCGTGCTCCATTCCGCCCACGCGCTGGCGCGGCTTTCCGCGGACACCTTCGTGAATGTGTCCGAACTCATGAGCCGTCCCTACATCATCCGTCCCGACATCCCCGCGGGCAAGGTATTCGAGGGCATGAGCGGACGGCGTACACACCTCGCCGTGGTGGCGGACAGCGGCAAGACGCTGGGCATCATCACCATGGAGGACATCCTCGAGGAAATCGTCGGCGAAATCTACGACGAAGACGAGACCGATGAGGGAGGTGCTGCCGAATGATGGTGAAAGTGCTTGTCATCGTGCTGTATGTCTTCCTCGTGTTCATGAGCGCTTTCTTCTCCGGCAGCGAGATCACCTTCAACCGCGCCAACAAAAAGCGCATTGAGAAGGACGCGGAGAAGGGCGACCGTCGGGCAATCAACGCCAAATACATTCAGGATAATTATTCCCGTTCCCTTTCCACGATCCTCGTGGGCAACAATCTGGTGAACATCGCGGCTTCCTCCGCCGCCACCGTGTTCTTTGTCCATCTGCTGGGCATGGGGAACAGCGGCGAAGCCGTTGCCACCGTCGTGACCACGCTGGCGCTTATCATCTTCGGCGAGACCATGCCCAAGATCCTCGCCGCGGACCGCTGTGATACCTTCGCGCGGACCAATGCGGGTCCCATGCGGGCGCTGATGAAGGTATTCGCGCCCATTGTCATCCTGGTCGACAAACTGGTCACCAAACTTTCGCCTGTCTGGACACCCAAGGAAAAGGTGCCCCAGACCACCACGGACGAACTGCTCATCATCCTCGAAGACGCGGAGGAACAGGGCGTGTTCACCGAGGAGGAAGGCGAACTCATCAACAACGCCATCGAGTTTTCCGATACCATGGCGATGGAAGTCATGACGCCCCGCGTGGACATGATCGCCGTGGACGCGGACAAGCCCCTCGATGCCCTCACCCCCGAAATGATGCGCCATTCCCGCCTGCCGGTCTACAGCGGAACGCCCGACAACATCATCGGCGTGCTGCCCACCAAGACCTTCATGAAGCAGCGCCTCGACGATGAGGACGCGGACATCAAGGACATGCTGGTGGATGTGCTGTATGTCCATCCCACCCGCATGGTCAGTTCCATCATCGAGGAATTCCGCAAAAACCACCTGCAGATGGCGGTCGTGCTGGACGAGTTCGGCGGCACCATGGGCATCCTCACCATGGAGGACATCATGGAAGAGATCGTCGGTGAGATCTTCGACGAGCGGGACGATGTGGAGGAAGACTGCGTCGAAGTCAGCGAAAATGTGCACCAGATCAGCGGCAGCATGAACATCTACGATTTCTTCGATGCCGTTGAGGTCGATATGCCGCAGGGCTTCTCCACCCACTCCACCACCGTGGGCGGTTGGGCGACCGAGATGCTGGACCGCTTCCCCGTGCCCGGAGACACCTTCACCTACGACCGCCTGACGGTCACCGTCCTCGAGGCGGGGCCTCACAGGGTCGAGACATTGAAAGTGGAAGTCGCACCTGCGGAAACGGAAGAAGACGAATAACGAAAAAACATCCTGCCAAACGGCAGGATGTTTTCGTGTCGGTTATTCCTCGCTCCCCGGCAGCTTTTCCATGTCGGAGAGTTTTTTGTTGAGGGCGCGGGTGTGTTTTCCCACATCGTCGAGGTCGCCCGCCGCCTGCTCGAGGTGATTGCGGGCTTTGTCGATGACCTCGCCGAAGGAGTCGAACTCCCGCCGTACGCCGCCCAGCATCGAGAGGATCTCGCCGCTGCGCTGCTCCACCGCGATGGTGCGGAAGCCCATCCGGAGGCAGGACAGCAGGGCGGAGAGGTTCGTGGGCCCCACGGGCAGCACCTTGTAAAGGCTCTGGAGTTTCTCGGTCAGCCCTTCCGTCATCAGCACATCGGCGTACAGGCTCTCGGTAGGCAGGAACATGAGGGCGATGTCCGTGGTGACGGGCGGCAGGATGTACTTGCCTGAAATCCGTTTTGCCTGCTCGATGACCGCGCTTTCGAAGGCCTTGCGGCACTTCTTTTCTTCCTCTTTGCTGCCATTTTCCCGGGCGGTCATGAGCCGCTGATGGTCCTCGGCGGGGAATTTGCTGTCGATGGGGAGAAGGACGCATTCTCCGTCTCCGCGCCCGGGCATCTTCACGGCAAACTCCACACGCTCCTGACTGCCCGGTTTGACGGCGACATTTTCAAGGTAACTGCCCGCGGGCAGGTCGTCGTCCAGCAGCTGCTTCAATCGCACCTCGCCCCATACGCCGCGGGTCTTGACGCCGGTCATCACGCGCTTGAGGTCGCCCACATTCTGCGCGAGCGCCTGCATTTCGCCGAGACCCTTGTAGACCTTTTCCAGTTCGCCGCTCACCGTGCGGAAACTTTCACCCAGCCGCGTTTCGATGGCCTGCTGCATGTCTCCGCCCAGTTTGTCCGCCATGGCCGAAAGCCGCTTGTCCGTGCTTTCCCGCAGGGCGTCCAGTTTCTCGTCCATTTCGCGGCGCATCCGTTCCTGACGGGCTTCCATGCTGTCTGAGACCGCGGTGAGGGAAGAGGAGGCGTTTCCCATGGAGAGGGACATGGTCTGCAGGGCGCTCTTCATGCCCGCGCGGGTGCTTTCCAGCCTGCGGTCCATTTTCTGTAGCATGTAGGCACTGCGCTTCTCCTGCGTGCGGATGCTGCGGACGATGCGGGTGAGCGCGATGATGAATGAAAGCGCCGCGATCGCGGCGATGATCAATAACAGTACGGGATGTTCCACTTTCTTTTCCTCTGCTTTCAAAGATGGGTCAAGTATAGCATCCGCGGGCGCGCCCGTCAACAGAAACTAATTACAAAGATATGACATTTTTTACAAATTATATGCGATTTTCATCTTCGCGGGTATTGCAAACTCCCGAAAATGTGCTATAATATACTTTGATTAGACCTATACCCCTGCGTATGCAGAACCAAAAACCTTGAGAGGCAGGCCGCATCATGGGCGAGCAGAAAAAACTCAGTTATCAGGAATATGTGAAACAGCACGAAGAGGCGAGACGCCGCTATGTGGAAAAACTGGGCGTCGAGTACGGTGCTTTTTATAAGAAGGGCGCATCCTATCAGGAGCGCGAAGAGCAGGCTTCTTTGGACGCGGAGGAGAAGCGCCGTCAGCGCATCGCGGATCTGACCGGTACCGAAGAGACCTACGAAGAGGAAGTCTACGAGGAACCAGAAGAGATCACCGAAAGCGAAGAGGAGCCCGAAGAGGACTATGAAATCGCCGATGAAGAAGAAGACGAGGAGGAGCACTTCGAAGGTGTGAGCCGCTTCGCCCGCAAACTGATGGGCAAACTGGGCTTCGGAGACGAGGAAGAAGAGCCCGCGGAAGAACCCGCCGAAGAAGAAACGGAAGAATCCGCCGCGGAAGAAACCGAAGAGGAGAGCGAGGAGACCTACGAATCGCCCGCCGATGAGGAAACCGCGGAAGAAGCGGAAGAAACCGGAGATGAGGACGAGGAAGAGGAAGACGATATCGAGCCCGCCGACATCCTCAATAAACTGAAAGGTCTGTGGCCCTTCGGAAAGAAGAAGGCCGCTTTGGACGAAGAAGACCTGATCCTCGATGACATCGCCGAAGAAGAGAGCGATGAGGATGAGGACGAAGAAGACTCCGAAGAGGAATACGAAGAAGCCGCATCCGAAGACGAAGAAGAGGACGAACCCGCAGAAGAGGAAGAAGAACCCGCGGATGAGGACGAAACCTTCGGTTCGGACGACGAAGGCGAGCAGGACGAAGAAGAGTCCGCGGAGGAAGCGGACGGCGACGACTTCGACTTCTCCGATGAGGATGAAGAAGAGGACGAGCCCGTGGACCTGCGCAAGGCGTTCAAGAATTTCTTCCGCAGGGACAAGAAAAAGGAGCCCGAGGAAGAGCCCGATTTTGATGAAGACGACGATCCCTTCTCCACGGACGGCATAGACGAGCCGGAAGAGGAAGAAGAGGACGAAGAACTCGATACGGATGAGGCGGAAGAAACCGCCGAGGAAACGAATGATTTCGGGGAGGAAACCGATATGGCGATCAAAGGCAGCGACCTGCTCGCAGGCAGCGGAGAGAAAGTTCTTTCCAGACGCGAGCGCAGAATGCTCGAAGAGCAGGGAAGCAAGGTTGAGGAAGTTGTCTCCGAGGCGAAGGAAACCGTCAAAGAAACCGCCGCAGCCGTGCAGGAAGATGTCGAGGATATCTCCACGACCAAACTGTATGTGCCCCTCCGCAAACTGAGCGCCGAAGAGCGCAAGGCTCTCATGGAGCAGGACTCCAAGCAGGAAGAAGCGGAAGAGGAGGACGAGGAAGAAGCGGAAGAGGAAGAAAAGCCCGCCCGCAAAGGATTCCGCGGCCTGTTTGCCCGCCGCAAGGCCGAGCCCGAAGAAGCGGAAGAGGATGAAGATGAGGACGAGGACGACGAGGAAGAAGAGGACGATGTAAAGTCCTATGTTCCCGCCGCCAAAGAAGAGCCCGCCGAGGAGGAAGACGACGAGGACGAAGATGAGCCCGAGTTCGATTCCGAAGACGACGAGGACGATGAAGACGAAGACGACGAAGACGAAGACGACGAAGACGAAGACGACGAAGACGAAGACGACGAAGACGATGATGATGATGACGGCGAGGACGAGGAGGAAGAGGCTCCCCGTAAGCGCCGCGGTCTGTTCGGCTTCCGCAAGAAGGCGTCCAAAGTCGAAGACGACGATGACGATGATGACGATGATGACGATGACGATGACGACGACGATGACGATGTAGATGACGACATCGACGACGATGACGACGATGACGATGACGACGATGACGATGACGACGAAGACGATGACGACGATGACGATGACGACGATGACGATGACGACGAAGACGATGACGATGATGACGATGATGACGATGGTGATGACGAAGATGATGATGACGATGAGGATGACGAGGACGATGACGATATAGACGATGTCTTCTCCGAAGATGACGATGAGGATGATGAGGACGATGACGAAGACGATATCGGCTTCGGTCAGAATCTGCTGATGATCCTGCGCGCAATCGTGATCGTGATCCTGCTGGTGGTCTTCGCCGCACTCGTGCTCCGCATCCTCGAAGCCGGCAAGATCGTCGACTGCACTTGGTTCCGCGAGCATCTCGGCAAGGTCGGATCCTTCATCTTCCCCAAGCCCCTCGTGTAAATCAAAACAAATCACCCGCTATGGAAGTTCCATAGCGGGTATTTTTATGTCATTGTTCGTCTTCCGGTTTACTTCTGCGCTCTGCGCATGCGGTGCCGGAGCGCGTCGATGACGCCGGTCATCTGATACTTGATGAGGAACAGGGCGTCGCTGTACTCGGGGTAGGCCTTCCGCGTGTGCTCCATGAGGGGCATCACATAGTCATAGGTCTCCTTGATGTAGGTCGCCATCTTCGTGTCCGAAAAGGCGGTTGCCATGACGGTGATGTTGTTGCAGCGGTCCAGCAGTTTCACCATGGAGGCGATGGGATCCTCCGCGATGGCGTCGTAGTAGGCGTGTTCCTCTTCGGGTGTCTTGTAAAAGGGCTTGGGCTTGCTGAGCAGCACGACGGCGTCCTTCGCCCGCTCACTCACGGGCAGATCGTCCCGCTCCGCACCGCAGTCCTCGATGGTGTCGTGGAGCAGGCAGGCGGTGAGCAGGTCTTCGTCCTTGAGCCCCAGCGCCAGGGCGTGGCAGGTGAGCAGCAGAGGATGGTAGATGTAGGGAACGGTCGGCTCGGAAGTGCTTTTGCGGAACTGACCCGCGTGCTTCTCCGTGGCGTACGCCAACGCTTTTTTCGTCTGCGTGAATTTCAGCGCGTCACATTGGCCGCTCACATAGGCATGCATGCGGACCTCACTGAACAGGCGGTCCGTGAGTCCCTGTGTGATTTCCGTGATTTCGGGCGGCGTGATTTCCCCGCGCAGCAGCCAGTCCACGGTGACGCCGTAAAGATCCGCCAGTTCGGGCAGCTTTTCGATGTCGGGCATGGATGCGCCGCATTCCCAGGAGGAGACGGACTGGGCACTGATGTAGAGGCTGTCCGCCACGGCACTCTGGGTGAGGTTTGCCGCCTTGCGCGCCTCGGTGAGACGCAGACCGAGATCTTTGATCATCACGATCACCCCTTTCCTTACATCCGCATTATACAATATCCTTTTCCGGAATGCAAGCAAGCGGCGCTTGAAAACGCATATTCGCGTCCAAGCGCCGCTTGTGTTTTCTGCGGGAGACATGGAGGGTCCGAAGATCCTCCATCTTCATTCCACTCGGATTTTTCGCCTGGAAATTTTGGAAAAATCCGCAAACCTTCCGAAACAAATGAATCTCGGATTCATTTGCTTCGCTATTTGACTCCGCTCTCGCAGTAGTAGCAGCGGTATTTGTCCTCGCCGTCGTTCTTTTTGAACAGAGGCATCAGTTCCTGCTCCACGAAGCAGGCGCAGCGGGGATTGGTGCAGGCGTGACCGGGCAGGGGGAAGCCCGCGGGACGGTTGATTTCCTCCTTGCCGAAGAGGAGTTTCAGAATGAGCGCCATCCGCATGTATTTTCCGTAGAGCGCCTGCTTGAAGTAGCAGGCACGGGGGTCGTTGTCCACCTGCACGGAGATCTCGTTGACACGGGGCAGGGGATGCATGACGATGCAGTCGGGGGACGCCAGTTCCATCTTTTCTTTCGTCAGGATGTAGACATCCTTGAGCCGTTCGTAGTCCGCGGAGGAATCGAAGCGCTCCCGCTGGATGCGGGTCATGTAGAGGATGTCGAGGCGGGGCAGGGCTTCTTCCAGAGAGGCGGTCTCCTCGAAGGGGATGCCGTTTTTAATGAGGATGCCCTTGCGCACATAGTTGGGGATCATCAATTCCTCGGGGGAAATCAGCACGAAGCGGATGCCCGTATAGCGGGACAGCGCCGCGATCAGCGAGTGCACGGTGCGCCCGTACTTGAGGTCGCCGCAGAGACCTACGGTCAGGTTTTCGAGGCGGCCTTTTTCCTTGTAGATGGTCAGCAGATCCGCGAGGGTCTGGGTGGGATGGCAGTGCCCGCCGTCGCCCGCGTTGATGACGGGGATGGACGCGCTCGTGAGCGCCACCTGCGCGCTGCCCTCCACGGGATGACGCATGGCGAGGATATCCGCGTAGCAGGAGACCATCTTCGCGGTGTCGGAGATGCTCTCGCCCTTGACGGCGGAGGAGTTGCCTGTGCCCGCCACGGAGATGACGCTGCCGCCCAGTTCCTGCATGGCGGCCTCAAAACTCAGCCTCGTGCGGGTGGAGGGCTCGAAAAACAGGGTCGCCAGTTTCTTGTAGCGGCACTTTTCGCGGTAGACTTCCGGATGTTCCATGATGTCGGACGCCACATCCATCAGGCTGTACAGTTCCTCGACGGTCAGGTCGGTGATGTCGATGAGCCCTCTCATGCCTTGCCTCCGATCCAACTTTCGTCGGAAGGATTATTGCGGAAGGCGATGAGCCGAGCCTTGTCTTCGGGGGCGATGTAGCCGGTTTCGGCGGCGACCTCCACGATGCAGTCGAAGTCGGTGAGGGATACATTTTTGACATTGGCTTCCGCCATGCGGTCGAGACCCTTCTTCATGCCGTAAGTGAAGATGGACGCGATGCCCAGTACCTCGGCGCCCGCTTCGCGCAGCACATCCACCACTTCGAGGGCGCTGCCGCCGGTGGAAATGAGGTCTTCGACCACGACCACCTTCTGCCCTTTTTCGAGGCGGCCTTCAATCTGGTTCTGCCTGCCGTGGTCCTTGGCGCCGGAGCGCACATAGCCCATGGGGAGACCCATGATGTGGCCGGTGATGGCGGCGTGGGCGATGCCTGCGGTGGAGGTGCCCATGAGGACCTCGACATCCGGGTAGTTTTCGCGGATGACTTCGGCAAGACCGTTCTCCACATCGGTGCGCACGGCAACATCGGTGAGGGTCAGGCGGTTATCGCAGTAGATGGGGGACTTGATGCCGCTGGCCCAGGTGAAGGGTTCCTCGGGGCGCAGGAACACGGCTTTGATTTTGAGCAGGTCACTTGCGATTTTCTTGTTCAGCATTTTGTTGTCCTCCTTAATCCACGAACTCGCTGATGCACTTTTCGTATGCCGCAACGGGATCTTCCGCCGCGGTGATGGGGCGGCCCACGACGATGTAGTCGGAGCCGATTTCTTTTGCCTGCGCAGGGGTCATCACGCGCTTCTGATCGCCGACCTCGCCGCCCGCGAAACGGACGCCGGGGGTCACGGTGAGGAAGCCTTTTCCGCAGACTTCGTGGACCTTGCCCGCCTCCAGAGGTGAGCAGACCACGCCGTCAAGCCCCGCGTTCTTCGCGGTCTCGGCATAGTGCATGACCACTTCCGCGATGGGCTTATCAATGAGCAGGTCCTTTTCCATGGACTCCTGATCGGTGCTGGTAAGCATGGTGACGCCGATGAGCAGCGGGCGGGTGCCGTCCTCGCGGGTGAGCCCTTCCAGAGCCGCGCTCATCATGGCGGAGGTGCCGCCGCAGTGGAGGTTCACGATGTCCGCATCGAGATTTGAGAGCACCTTCATGGCTTTCTTCACGGTGTTGGGGATGTCGTGCAGTTTCAGATCGAGGAAAATCTTATGCCCGCGCGCTTTGATGGCGCGCACGATCTCGGGACCTTCGGCGTAGAACAGTTCCATGCCGATCTTCACAAAGGGCTTGCGTCCCGTAAACTTGTCAAGGAACGCGTAGGTCTGGGCTGCGGAAGCGAAGTCGCAGGCGACGATGACATCTTTTCCCATCAGGCAATACCTCCGATGATATCAGTCAGATTTTCGATTTTATACTTATCCATGGTTCCGGGAAGCGATTCGATGATCTTTTTGCAGGCAAAGGGGTCTACGAGGTTCGCACAGCCCACTTCCACGGCGGTCGCGCCCGCCAGCATCATCTCGATCACATCCTCCGCGCTCTGCACACCGCCCATGCCGATGACCGGCACGGAGACGGATTTTGCCACCTGATAGACCATGCGCAGGGCGACGGGGAAGATGGCGGGCCCGGAGAAGCCGCCCATGGTGTTGGCGATGACGGGCTTCCTGCGGCGGATGTCGATGCGCATGCCGAGGAGTGTGTTGATGAGGGAAATGCCGTCCGCGCCCGCGTCCTCGCAGGCTTTGGCGATGGACACGATGTCCGTCACATTGGGGGACAGTTTCACGAAGACGGGCTTCGTTGTGACTTTCTTCACCGCCCGCACCACTTCCGCGGCGCACTCGGGAGAGGTGCCGAAACTCATGCCGCCGCCGTGCACATTGGGGCAGGACACATTGACTTCCAGCCAGCCGACCTGGGGCTGCCGATCGAGAAGCGCGCAGGTGTAGGCGTAGTCCTCCACGGAAAAGCCGCTTACATTCGCCATGACGGGCTTGTAAAAGACCTTGGAAAGGCGCGGAAGTTCGGTTTCGATGACCGCGTGCACACCGGGATTCTGAAGCCCCACGGCGTTGATCATGCCGCTCGTGCATTCCGCGATGCGGGGCGTGGGATTGCCGAAACGGGGATCCCGCGTGGTGCCCTTGAACGAGAAGGTGCCCAGCATGTTGATGTCGTACAGTTCCGCAAATTCATAGCCGTAGCCGAAGGTGCCGGAGGCGGGAATGACGGGGTTATCGAGGGTGATGCCGCAGAGATTCACATTCAGGCGTCCCATAGGATCTCCTCCTTCCGGAGCACGGGTCCGTCCTTGCAGATGCGCTTGTAGCCGGTCACGGTCTTGCAGGTGCAGCCCATGCAGGCGCCGAAACCGCAGCCCATGCGCTCCTCGAAGGAGAACTGTCCGCTCGTCTTGGTCGCGCGGAACACCGCTTTCAGCATGGGTTCGGGTCCGCAGGTGTAAAAGTATGTGTAGGTTTCGGGCAGGATATCGGTGACGAAGCCCCTGCATCCGTAACTCCCGTCCGCGGTGGCAACAAGCACCCGCGCGCCGAGGGCTTTGAATTCCGCTTCAAAGAAGACTTCGTCTTTGCCGTTGAAGCCGAGGCAGACAACGGGCTTTTTGCCCTCCGCGATGAGCCTTTTGCACAGCAGATACATGGGAGGCACGCCCGCTCCGCCGCCCAGCAGCACGGGGCACTCGCCCGCGGGGGTGAGGTCGTAGCCGTTTCCGAGTCCGGTGAGCAGGTCCAGCACTTCGCCGCCCGTCATTTCCGACATCCTCTCCGTGCCTTTGCCGACGGCCTTGTAGATGATGGTGAGCGCGTTGCCTTCCACATCGCACACGGAGATGGGACGGCGCAGATAGAGCCCGTCCAGTTTGATGTTCACAAATCCGCCGGGGCGGGTGATGGCGGAGGTGTCACCGCAAAGAGTCATCCGATAGGTGTTCTTCGCGATGAGGGTGTTGGATTGTACGGTGAAAAGACCTTGTTGCATAAATGTGGTTACTCCTGATACGCTACACAATATTCTTGACTTACCCCGCAGGGGGGAACTGTCGAGCGAAGCGGGACTGATGAGGGCCCGGCAGAAAAGTCCCGGAGAAACGACCTCATCCGCCGCCTGCGGGCGGCACCTTCCCCAAAGGGGAAGGCAAGAAGTATGCCGAAAGGCGGCAATTTCTTCAATGGTCGTCCGCTGCGCTGCTCTCTTCTTTACGCGTCGATGGTCGAAATGGTTTGCGTGGTCTCTTCCAGCACATCCAGCAGCACGCGCACGGTGTCCAGCGATGTGAAGAGCGTGCAGCCCGTTTCGATGGCGCATCTTCTGATCTCGTTTCCGTCGGAGCGGCTGCCTTCGGCGCCGATGTCGCGGGTGTTGATGATGTAGGCGATGTGTCCCTGACGGATGGAAGTGAGGATCTCGTCGCTGCCGCCGGAGATCTTCTGGAGCATATGGGTGCGGATGCCGTTCATCTTCAGGAACTTCGCGGTTCCCTCGGTGGCTTCAATGTTGAAGCCCAGATTGTAGAAGCGGCGGATGAGAGGCAGCGCTTCATCCTTGTCCTTGTCTGCGATGGTGGCGAACACCGTGCCGTAATTCTGCACTCTCGTGCCTGCCGCCTGCAGGGCTTTATACAGGGCGCGGTTCAGTTTGTCGTCGTAACCGATGGCTTCGCCCGTGGATTTCATTTCGGGAGAGAGGTAGGAGTCGATGCCCTTGATTTTGTTGAAGGAGAACACGGGCACCTTTACATAGTGGCGCTTCTTCTCTTCGGGGTAGAGGTCGAAGAAGCCCTGCTCCTTGAGGGATTTGCCCAGAATGACTTCGGTGGCGATGTCCGCGAGGGAGTAGCCCGTGGATTTTGAAAGGAAGGGTACGGTGCGGGAGGAGCGGGGGTTCACCTCGATGATGTAGACATTCTCGTCCTTGTCCACGATGAACTGGATGTTGTAAAGGCCCTTGATGCCGATGCCGATACCCAGTTTCTTCGCGTACTGCAGGATGATGCCCTTCACCTTGTTGGAGACAGAGAAGGTGGGGTAGACGGAGATGGAGTCGCCGGAGTGGATGCCCGTGCGCTCGACCAGTTCCATGATGCCGGGCACGAACACATCCCGTCCGTCGCAGATGGCGTCCACTTCCAGTTCCTTGCCTTCGATGTATTTATCGACCAGCACCGGCTTGTCCTCGTCGATTTCCACGGCGGTGTGCAGGTACTTGCGCAGCTGCTCCTCGTTGGCGACGATCTGCATGGCACGGCCGCCCAGAACGAAGGAGGGACGCACCAGCACGGGGTAGCCGATCTCCGCGGCGGCGGCGACGCCGTCCTCGATCTTCGTGACCGCTTTGCCCTTGGGCTGGGGAATGTTGAGTTCCAGCAGCAGTTTTTCGAAACTGTCGCGGTTTTCCGCCTTGTCGATGGCTTCGCTGTCGGTGCCGATGATGGTCACGCCGCGCTCCCGCAGAGGCTCGGCCAGATTGATTGCGGTCTGTCCGCCGAGGGAGGCGACGACGCCCAGCGGCTTTTCGAAGTCGATGATCGCCATCACATCTTCGGGGGTCAGAGGCTCAAAGTAGAGTTTGTCCGAGGTGGTGTAGTCGGTGGACACGGTCTCGGGGTTGTTGTTGATGATGATGGCTTCGTAGCCCGCGCGGCGGATGGTCTGCACAGCGTGGACGGTGGAATAGTCGAATTCCACGCCCTGACCGATGCGGATGGGGCCTGCGCCCAGCACCACGATCTTCTGCTTGTCCGTGTGGATGGACTGGTTTTCGCCCGTGTAGGAGGAGTAGAGGTAGGGAAGATACGCGCCCGTGTGCAGGGTGTCCACCATGCGGAATACGGGGGTGATGCCGCGCTTTTTGCGCTTCGCGTAAATTTCGGTTTCCTCGAGGTTCCACAGTTTCGCGATGTACTTGTCGGAGAAGCCCATCTTCTTGGCTTCGGCGAGCACCGTCATGGAGTTCACATTCTTCTGAAGTTTGCCTTCCATGTCCACGATCTTCTTGAAACTTTCGAGGAACAAAGGCGTGATCATGGTCACTTCGTGGAGCTTTTCAAGGGAGGCGCCGCGGCGCATGAGTTCGCAGATGGCGAACACATTGTCATCGCGGAAGACGGAGATATACTTGTAAAGTTCCTCATCCGTGAAGGAATCGAACTTGTGCATGTAGAAGTGGGTCACACCTGTTTCGAGGGAGCGGACGCTCTTGAGGAAGCACTCTTCGAGGGTAGATCCGATGCCCATGACCTCGCCGGTCGCCTTCATCTGGGTGCCCAGGGTGTTGAGGGCGGAACCGAACTTGTCGAAGGGGAAGCGGGGGAATTTCGCTACGATGTAGTCGAGAGAGGGCTCGGTCGCAGCGGTGCCGCCCGCTACGGGGATCTCCTCAAGGCTCATGCCCATGGCGATTTTCGCGGTCACGCGGGCGATGGGGTAGCCGCTAGCCTTGGAGGCGAGGGCGGAGGAGCGGGAAACGCGGGGGTTGACTTCGATGAGAAAATATTCGCCGGTCTTGGGGTTGAGCGCGTACTGTACATTGCAGCCGCCGCTGATCTTCAGTTCGCGGATGATCTTGATGGCGGAGTCGTTGAGCATTTTCTTATCATGCTCGGAAAGGGACAGGATGGGCGCGACCACGATGGAGTCGCCGGTGTGCACGCCGACGGGGTCCACATTCTCCATGCCGCAGATGGTGATGGCGGTGTCATTGCTGTCGCGCATGACCTCGAACTCGATTTCCTTGTAGCCCTTCACGCTCTTTTCGATGAGCACCTGAGAAACGGGGGAGAGTTTGAAGGCGTTCATGCCGATCTCGTTGAGTTCGTCGATGTTCTCGGCAAATCCGCCGCCGGTGCCGCCCAGCGTGAAGGCGGGGCGCAGCACCACGGGGTAGCCGATCTCCTCGGCGGCCGCGCGGGCTTCCTCGATGTTATAGGTGATTTTGGAGGGGATGACGGGCTCGCCGATGCTCTCACACATTTCCTTGAACAGTTCTCTGTCCTCGGCGCGTTCGATGCTGCGGGCGGGGGTGCCCAGCAACTGCACGCGGCATTCCCGCAGGATGCCTTTTTTGTCCAACTGCATGGCAAGGTTCAATCCCGTCTGACCGCCGATGCCGGGCACGATGGCGTCCGGGCGCTCGTAGCGGAGAATCTTGGCGATGTATTCCAGCGTCAGCGGCTCCATGTAGACCTTGTCCGCGATCTGGGTGTCCGTCATGATGGTGGCGGGGTTGGAGTTGCAGAGGATGACCTCGTAGCCCTCTTCCTTCAGGGCGAGGCAGGCCTGCGTGCCCGCGTAGTCGAACTCCGCTGCCTGACCGATGACGATGGGACCGGAACCGATGATGAGTACCTTTTTGATGTCCGTGCGTTTTGCCATGACTGTCACTCCTTTTCGCCGTATACGGTGCGGCCGTTATAGATGGTGAGAAGATTTTTTCCGTAAACCGTCCGTCCCTCGAAGGGCGTGGATCTGCCCATGGAGAGGAAGGACGCGGGGTCGATTTCGTAAGAGGCATTGAGGTCCCAGAGGGAATATCCGCTTTCGGGGATTTGGAAGCGCCTGCGTGGATTTCCGGAGAGGAGTTTTATGAGGGCTTCAAGACTCAGGATGCCTGTTTTCACGAGGGCCGTATAGCAGACGGGGAAGGCGACCTCGATGCCCGTGACGCCGAAGGCGCTGCCCGTGAGCCCCTTGCTCTTTTCCTCTTCGCTGTGGGGCGCGTGATCCGTGGCGATCATGTCGATGGTGCCGTCCAGCAGCCCTTCGATGAGCGCTTCCCGGTCGGCGGGCTCCGCGATGGGCGGCTTCATCTTGAAGCGCCCGTGGTCGATGAGGTCTGTGGTGTCGAGGGCGAGATAGTGGGGCGCGGTCTCGCAGGTGATGTCCACGCCGTCCTTTTTCGCCTGACGGATGAGGGCGACGCTCTCTTTGCAGGAGATGTGGCACACATGGTAGGCGCAGCCCGTCTCTTTGGCAAGGCGGATGTCCCGCTCGATCATCCGCCACTCGCTCTCCGAGGGGATGGCGGGGAGATTGTACTCTTCGGCGAAAGCGCAGGTGTGGATGACGCCCGTCGGCACGCTCATGTCCTCGCAGTGGGCGGAGATGATTTTGCCGAGTTTCTTCGCGAGCGTCATCGCTTCCCGCATGAGGGAAGCGCTCTGCACGCCCTTGCCGTCATCGGAAAAGCCGATGCAGGAAGGTGCCATGGCGGTGAGCGCGGCAAGCTCCTTTCCGTTTTCACCCACCGTGACCGCCCCGAAGGGATGCACGCCGATGACTGCGTCTCTGCGGATGATGCCCAGTTGTTCCTGAAGATGTTCCGCGCTGTCGGGCACGGGGTTCAGGTTCGGCATGGTGCACACATCGGTGAAGCCGCCCCTCGCCGCCGCGCGGCTTCCGCAGGCGACCGTTTCTTTATAAGAAAAACCCGGCTCTCTGAAATGCACATGTACATCACAGAAGCCGGGAAAAAGGGTGTATTCGACGGAAGAGGAAAGAATACCGTCCGGGAGTTTGACCGGGTTTTCCTTCACACCGCAGTAACGGATCATGTTTCTGCCTCCGAAATAAAAAATCCTGCACCGGGAAGTGCAGGATTGCATACACGCATAGACAGACCAATTTCATCTGCAATCTTGCCGGCCTCCCGGACCGTCTTAAAGATCATGTATATGATACGACCGGACGCATGAAAAATCAAGAAAAGTTTCGGTTATTTTTGAGGAAGGGGTGAGAAACGCCTCATCTGCCGCTGCGGCGGAACCTTCCCCTTTGGGGAAACTGTCGGCGAAGCCGACTGATGAGGTCGTCATCTAAAAACCCCGCATCTGTCGGATGCGGGGCGTTCCGTTTTTTACAGTTTGCTCCTGATGATCTTACCGCTGGTGGTCTTGGGCAGTTCGTCCTTGAACACCACGATCCTCGGATACTTGTACGGCGCGGTCTTGTGCTTTACATAGTTCTGGATTTCCTTCTTGAGTTCCTCGGTGGGCTCGGTGCCTTTGGTGAGCACGATGCTCGCCTTTACCACCTGACCGCGGATCTCGTCCGGGGCGGCGGAAACGCCGCATTCCAGCACATAGGGCAGTTCCATGATGACGCTCTCGATTTCGAACGGCCCGATGCGGTAGCCGGAAGACTTGATCACATCGTCCACGCGGCCCACATACCAGTAGTAGCCGTCCTCGTCGCGCCAGGCGGTGTCGCCGGTGTGGTACAGTCCGTCGTGGGTGTCCAGAACGGGCTTGCCCAGTTCGCCGTCGTAGTAGCCGCGGCACAGACCGAAGGGCAGACCGTCTTCCACGCGGATGACGATTTCGCCCGTCTCGCCGACGCCCACGGATCTGCCTTCGCCGTCTACGATGTCCACATCATACAGCGGCACGGGCTTGCCCATGGAGCCGACCTTGGGAGTCATGCCCACGGTGTTGCCGATCATCATGGTGGTCTCGGATTGGCCGAAGCCCTCCATGACGGAGAGGCCCGTCGCCTTCTGGAATTGATAGAACACCTCGGGGTTCAGCGCCTCGCCCGCGATAGTGGCGTGCTTGATGGTGGAAAGATCGTACTTGGAAAGATCTTCCTTGATCATGAAGCGATACATGGTGGGCGGCGCGCAGAAGGTGGTGATATTGTACTTTTTGAACATGGGGAGGAGGTCACCGGCGTCGAAGCGGTCGAAGTCGTACACGAAGATGGCGCCTTCGGAGAGCCACTGCCCGTAGAGTTTGCCCCACATGGACTTCGCCCAGCCGGTATCGGAAATGGTCAGGTGCAGACCGTCCGTCTTCACTCTGTGCCAGTAGTGGGCGGTCACAAAGTGGGCGAGGGCGTAGGTGAAGGTGTGGGTGGCAATCTTCGGGTAGCCGGTGGTGCCGCTGGTGAAGATCATGAACATGAGGTCCTCTCCGCCGGGGCGTCCCTCCTCGGGGATGGTGTAGGTGGAGCGGAACATGCGGAATTCCTCGTCGAAATCGCGCCAGCCTTCGCGCTGACCGTCCACGATGATGAGGTTTTTGACCGTGGGGCTTTCGGCGGCGGCCTGTTCTACCTGATTGGCGCAGTCACCTGTGGCGGTGCACAGCACGGTGGACACGCCCGCCTTCTGGAAGCGGTAGGCGAGATCCTTTTTGAGCATCTGGTTGGCACAGAGGATGGCCACGGCGCCGATCTTGTTGAGCGCCATCATGGCGACCCAGAATTGCCAGTGGCGGCGCAGCATGAGCAGCACGCGGTCGCCCTTCTTGACACCGAGAGACTTGAAGTAATTGGCGGCGCGGTTGCTGAGACGGGAGATATCCGCGAAGGTGAAGCGGCGCTCTTCCTTGTCGCGGGAGATGTGCAGCATCGCCAGTTTATCGGGTTCAAGCTTCGCCATCTCGTCCACGATGTCGAAGGCGAAGTTGAAGTTGTCGGCGTTCTTGAAAGATATGCTTTTGAGCGATCCGTCGGCGCCTTCGGTGACATCGATGTATCTCTGCCACAGATGCTCCTTCTCCTCCATGACGGGGGAGGGAGCGGGCTCCGCCTGCTTCTCGGGCATGGTCATGGGCGCTTCGGTCTTGGTCAGTTCCGGCACGGGTTCGCCGCTGGGATTGAGCACGATGGCGTAGAACAGGCAGTCCTGCCCGCCGACGGCGATCATGCCGTGAGGCGTGGAGGAGTCGTAGTAGATACTGTCGCCCGGATCCAACACTTCCGCGTGAGTGCCGACCTGCACCTTCAGGCGTCCGGAGATGACGATGTCGCATTCCTGTCCCGCGTGGGAAGTCAGTTCGATATCCCTGTACTGGGCTTCCTCGGAGAAGGCGGCGTTGACATACAGCGGCTCGGCGATGCGGTTTTTGAACTGGGAGGCGAGGTTGTAGTACACCATGCCATGGGCCTGCTCCACCCTCTGTCCCGCGCCGCGGCGGGTCACGGTATAGCCGGTCAGTTTCGGGCTGGCGCCCTCGATGATATCGGTGACATCGACACCCAGCGCCAGCGCGCAGCGGTAGAGGAAGGCGAAGTTCAGATCGCTCTTGCCCTCTTCGCAGGCGATGTATTCGTCAAGGGTCACGCCCGTCTTTCTTGCCAGATCCTCACGGCTCAGATTTTCGATTTCGCGCAGTTCGCGGATACGCCCTGCGATCTCGGATAACCTGAACTCAAGTCCCGTTGTCTGGTTCATAACTGCCTCCAATAAAAAATCTCAAAGCAACATTTGCTTTGAGACGGAATCATCCGCGGTACCACTCAAATTCGCGTGTCACCACGCGCACTCGAAACCACTTTCGCAGGTATCTCGGGAGGTTCTAATCCCCATCGGGTTTCTTCCTCCTGCTCGGGAACTACCGTGACCGCTTCCGCCGGCGCTTCGCACCATCCAACGCCTCTCTGAAGACTTCCCGCCGTCACGCTTTCCGTCATCGCCTATATGAAATTAGCGATATGATAGCACGAAAAAGGGGCGTTGTCAATACGGAATTGAGGCTGTTTCGATTAAGGTTTTGCACATTGTGGACAAGAATTCCTCCGTATGGTATAATGTGGCAAAAGAAACAAGGAGGCTTCCCATGCCCTACGAGATCGTGAGAGACGATATCACTAAAATGAAAGTGGACGCCATCGTGAACGCCGCGAACAAATCGCTTCTCGGAGGGGGCGGCGTGGACGGCGCCATCCACCGCGCGGCGGGTCCGCAACTGCTTGACGAGTGCCGCATGCTTCACGGCTGCGAAACGGGCGACGCCAAGGCGACCAAAGGATACAACTTGCCTGCGAAGTATGTCATCCACACAGTGGGTCCCGTCTGGTACGGCGGAAGCCATGGGGAAGAGAAGTTGCTCATCTCCTGCTACCGCCGCTCTCTCGAGGTGGCGCGGGATCTCGAATGTAAGTCCGTCGCGTTCCCGCTCATCTCCTCGGGCGTGTACGGCTATCCCAAAGACCGGGCGCTCAAAGTGGCTGTGGATACCGTGTCGGTATTTTTGAAAGATCACGACATGCAGGTCTACATCATCGTGTTTGACCGCAGCAGCCTGCACATTTCCGAATCCCTCTACGGCGACATCCGCCGCTACATCGACGAAAACTATGTGGATGCCCACACGGACGATATCGCCGAGCGCAGGCGGAGGGAAAACATCGCGAAGGGCGCGGTGCCTGACGAGATGCGCGTTTGCGCCGCCATGCCGGAACCCTGCGCGGCGTTCGGGAAGGCATCCCTCGAGGACATGGTGAAGAAACTGGACGAAAGTTTCAGCCGGATGGTTCTGCGCAAAATCGACGAGAAGGGCATGAAGGACGCGGACTGCTACAAGAAGGCCAATGTGGACCGCAAACTGTTTTCCAAACTCCGCAGCAGCGTGAACTATAAACCCAGCAAACAGACCGCCATCGCCCTCGGCATCGCGCTGGAACTGCCCCGGGACGAATTTGACGATCTGCTCAAAAAAGCGGGCTTTGCCCTGTCCAACAGCAACTACTTCGATGTCATCATCGAATATTTCCTCGATACGGGCAATTATGACATTAACACGATCAATGCGACCCTGTTCGATTACGACCAGATGACGCTGGGCACCATCGCGTAACCGCAGCCGGGCATCCGCCTGCGCAACTAACCCAAAATGTCGCTTCACAGGCGACCAAATCCACCCGGAAACCTCCTATAATGCACTTGTCAAACGGAAAGAAACCAAACGAACGACAAGCATTACAGGAGGTTTTCTCATGAAAAAGAATCTTACCGAACTCGTCTTCATCCTCGACCGCAGCGGCTCCATGCACGGCCTCGAAAAGGACACCATCGGCGGCTTCAACGCCATGATCGAAAAGCAGAAAGCGGAGGTGGGCGAAGTGCTCGTGAACACCGTGCTGTTCGATGACGAATCCGAAGTCCTCCACGACCGCGTGCCTCTGGACCACATCAAGCCCATGACGGAGAAGGACTACCGCGTGGGCGGCTGCACAGCGCTCATCGATGCCATCGGCGGCGCCATCCACCATATCGGCAGCATCCACAAGTACGCCCGGCCCGAGGATGTTCCCGAGCATACCCTCTTCGTCATCACCACCGACGGCATGGAAAACGCCAGCCACCGCTATTCCTCCGAAGAAGTGAAGAAGATGATCGAGCGGGAGAAGAGCGAATACGGCTGGGAATTCCTCTTCCTCGGTGCCAACATCGACGCGGCGGAGACCGCTGCCAGCTTCGGCATCGACCGCGACCGCGCCGTGGACTACTGCTGCGATTCCCAAGGCACAGCCCTCAACTTCGAGGTCCTGAGCGAAGCGGTCTGCACCGTCCGCGCTTCCAAGCCGCTGGGCAGGGGCTGGAAAAAGAAGATCGAGGACGACATGGAGAACAGAGGGTAAAGCCTTTACCGGCAAACAAAGCACAAGGAGGATAATAAGATGGAACGCAGAAAATGCGGACGGAAGCCGCTCCCTTACGACCCTGAGCGCATCGCGATGCGCAAAAAGAACAAGCGTGAATATAACAATGCGTACATGAAGCGCACGCTCGATTCTCTGCGCATTACGGTGCATAAATACAAGAGAATTCCGGAACTGTTGGATCTGGCGGTTGAACGCGGCTATGCTGCGAGCAAGCAGGCTCTGGTTGTCAACGCCATTGAGGAAAAACTGCGCGAGTTCGGCGTATCTCTCACGGACTTGCCGCCGGAGAACACATCTGCGGAAAAAACCGATAAACAGTAATTTCCTTTTTGCCGCGTCTTGCGTCCCTCCCGCGTTTGTGCTACAATATCCCCATCAAACCGGGAGGGTGACTTATGAAACGCAGATGGACGGAACAGGAAGCCATTGACTGGTACAACAAGCAGGGATGGCTGCGGGGATGCAATTTCATCGGCAGCGACTGCTGCAGCCGCCGCGACATGTGGCAGAAGTACGGACGCGAAGGGCATCTTGAAACCGCCCGCAGGGAACTTGCCGCCTGCCGCGATCTGGGCTTCAACACCGTGCGCCTCATCGTGGAATTCGATGTGTGGGAGCAGGAGCGGCCGGACTTCATGGACACCCTCGAAGCCTACATCGCCCTGTGCGCCGAAATGGGGCAGAAAGTGATGTTGGTACTTGCCAGCGAAGCGGAGCTCTGCCGCGGAAAGTTCGCCCTGAAGCCGTTGGGGCCTCAGACGGTCGCCCTCGGCTACCATCAGGGCAGGTGGCCGCTCACCGAGGAGCAGAAGGCGCTCCCGCCCGTCCATCCGCTGGAAACGGAGTACCGGGACGATTACCTCACCATGGTGCGGGAGATCGTCATGAAGTACGGGCGCGATGAACGCGTGCTTTGCTGGAATGTGTACAACGAGCCCGGCATCGTCATCGGCGAGCGGGCGGTGCCGCTGCTCGATCTGCTGTTTGACACCGTACGCGCCTGCGACCCCGTGCAGCCCCTGTGCGCGGACTGGTGGCGGGGCGAAAAGAACGGAAAGCCCAAGACGCCCGCGGAACTCAAGGCGCTGGAGTTAAACGATGTGACCAGTTGGCACAGTTACGCGCCCCTTGAAAAACTTATCCCCGAGTATGAGGCCGTGCGCGGCTGCGGACGCCCCGTGCTGCTCACCGAGTGGCTCAACCGCATCAACCACAGCGAGGTGCGGGAAGTCTATCCGCTGCTGTACCTTGAAAAGGTCGCCTGCTGGTGCTGGGGCTTCGTCGCGGGCAAGACTCAGACCTATGAGCCATGGGACAGCCTGTGGGAGCAGTACGACGCCGGTACGGGCGGACGCTACGATTTCACCCGCTGGCAGCATGACCTGCTGCGCCCGAACCTGCGCCCCTACGACCCC
The DNA here is from genome assembly GCA_045598325.1 of Clostridia bacterium. GTDB lineage: Bacteria > Bacillota > Clostridia > Christensenellales > Aristaeellaceae > RUG14130. The sequence goes on from JAZLLT010000028.1 coordinate 36,233, forward strand.
AAAGAAATCGAACTCATCAAATACTATAACGCCCTCGCGGACGAACGCGAGTAATAAAGGGCCCTGCCAAAGCGGCAGGGTCTTGCTTTATTCTGTTTTCGGAAGGCGGCTCAAAGAGGAACGGGCGACGCTTCCGGGCGTCTCGTCGAAATTGTAATCCTGCGTGATCATGCGGTACATGATGAGGGCGCAGAATATCGCGAAGGCGAAACACGGAATATTGTCAAGGGCGATGTCCTTCCAGAGTTCGGGCATGAGCATGAGTTCTCCGAGCAGGTAGAAAAAGGAACTGACCGGATAAGCGTAATCCGCCATTACTGTCATCGCATACGCTTCGAATTCCACCACGAAAACACTGAGTAGCACCATGAACAGCAGTGTAATCAGGAAGATGCCGGGCGACATCCGCCCGTGCAGCAGTCGGTATCCCGCGTAGCATGTCAGGCATACGATCATTGTGATGATCGCGCTGTAGACATAGTATAGAAAATAGGAGACGCCGTAGGAATCGGGATGCCGCACATAGGTCAGATAGAAGGTCAGGATGCGCGGCAGGGTGCCCACCAGCATACCGACCAGCATACCGAGGAATCCGGGAAAAAAGTTTTTCCGCTTTTTCGCGTCCCGTTTCTCCATGTCGTTTATGCAGGCGGCGTGGGTCTTGCAGTAGACGCGGTTCACGATGGCGGCGCTGTCGCAGTCCCCGTTTCCGCAGAGGGGACAGCGGTCATCGGGCTTGATGCCCAGCGCGGTCAGTTCCCCAAGCACCGCGCGGACGGTGTCTGTAAAGAATTTCCTGCGCATCGGGCGGAAAAAGACGGTCAAGACACTGCCCTCGGCGGTCACTTTCCGCACATGCGGGACGGCACGGAGCGCTTTGCGTGCTTCGGCATCGATCTGCGCGGTGACGGTCAGCGTGTTTTTGGTGAGCACCACCGGCCAGCCGTCCGCCATGCCGTAAAGGGTATGCCCGTTCAGATGGAACAGGTACAGCGCGCTCGCAGCGCGGGCAAGTTTCACGGATGCCATCGGGTACTCCTGTCAGTAATCTTCGGTATTTCCGGGAATGACCGCGGCTTCTTCCGCGGTTTCCGCTTCGGTCTCCGCGCCGGCCAGCACAACCATGGACATTTTCGCCGTTGTCGCGGCGTTCTGCTTATTCTGCGCGGGCGTGGAGGAGATGACGCGCCAGGCGACGAACAGACCCAGTGCGGTGAAGAGGAATTCCTGGAAACAGTTCGACAGAAGGTCGGACCAGACATCGGGTTCCGCCATGAGCAGACCGAGACAGTTGAAGAATTCTTTCGCGGGGATATCATATTCCTTCATGCTGATGATGGTGACGGCTTCAAACAGCAGCATGATGACGCCGATGACGGACATCACGATGGACACGATGAGCGGGATGGGCCGTTTCATCTTGCCGCCCAGCAGTTTATAGCCGAAGTAGGCGCAGATGGGGATGAGGGCGAAGAGCAGGCTGTATTCCATCTCCATCGAGAGGATGGTGAAGAGGTTGGGAAGCGTGCCCACCAGCATGCCGAGGAACGCACCGAGGATGCCGAGCAGCACGCTGCCCTGCTTCTGACTCTTCTTCGTTTCCGCGTCCGCGTCGCTGTCCAGCGTATCCACGCAGGCTCTGTGGGCGAAGCGGAATTCTCTGCCCAGGAAAATGGCGCAGTCGCAGTCCTTTTCGCCGCAGATGGGACATCTGGGATTTGCCTCATAGCCGAGACGGGTGAGTTCCGCCAGCACCGCGTGAATGGGGGACACGAGGTCCTTCGCCTTCGTGCGGAAGAAAACGGTGAGCCGTCCGTCCCTGTAATCGACCTTCTTCACCATGGGATCGGCGGATTTCAGGGAATCCTTTATGAATTTGCCGCCGTTTTCCGTGACAACGGTGATGCTGTAATTTCCGAACAGCACCGGCCAGCCGTCCGTCAGGCCGTAAAAGAGGGCACTGTTCAGGGGACACAGTCCCAGTTCGTACGCGGTTTTGGTGATGAGAGATGGTGATACCATGATCGTTCCTCCTTATTATGACAGTTTCTCGCGCAGTTTGGAAATGAAGTTTTCTCTGCCGAAACTGACGAAGTGCATGCAATTTTCTGATTTTGCGATGGATACGGGCGCGCCTGCGGGCAGAAGATGCTTCTGTCCGTCGATGAGCAGCGCGGCTTCCTTTTCCGTCCGCAGCACCACGCGGCTGCCCGATGAGAGCACGATGGGGCGGTTGAGCAAGGTGTGGGGCGCGACGGGCGTGATGATGATGAGTTCGCTGGTCGGGTCCGCAATGGGACCGCCCGCGGACAGGGAATAGCCCGTGGAACCGGTGGGCGTGGACACGATGATGCCGTCCGCGATGAGGCGCATGAGCTCCGCGCCGTCCACGGACACGGACACCGACACGGGGGAAATGCCGCTTTTGACCAGCGATACATCGTTGAGCGCGCAGAATCCGTCCCCTTCCGCTTCACAGGAGAGGGTCATGCGGGTCTCGATTTCATACCGCCCTTCCAGCACGGCTTTCACCGCGGAGAAGGCGTTTTCCTTTTCTACGCGGGCGAGATAGCCCACATTGCCGGCGTTGATGCCGAGAATGGGCGCGCGGCAGGCGCGGAAAGCGCCGACCACGGTGCCGTCTCCGCCGATGGCGACGGAGTAGTCCGCCTCACCGGGATCGGTCACCACCCGCGCGCCGCTGTCCAGCACGAAGGCTTCCAGTTCTTTGCGGAGGTCATACGCCTCCTCGCGGGTGGGATGGGATACGAAAAAGAACTTTTTCACGGCTTTATCGCTCCGGATCGTGTGATGAATTCGGGTAGATGGCATCCGCCCTGCGGATAGCGGGGGAACATTCATTCTGCCGTAGGGGAGACTGCCGGCCTTACGCGGTAACTGAGCCTCCCTTTGCACAAGGGAGCCAAATCTGCTGTGGATGCGGCATTCCCGCTGCTTACCCTTTACAGCAGATCAGCCCGCACGAAATTGGTTACTGCCCGCGGGGGCAGTTCGGGCAGGGGCAGGTTTGCCTTTTCTTTTGCCTTGATGAGATACGCCATGTTGTCCGCGAGGACATGCACCGTGCGCACGCCTTCCTTGTCCGCCAGCACATCCGCGGGCGTGAAGCCGTGCACCATGTTCCAGTAGCAGGAGGAAACCACGGGCATCTGGCTGATGGTGAAATACTTGTTGAGTTGGTCGAAGGTGGAGGACGCGCCGCCGCGCCTGCAGGAAACGATGCACGCGCCGAACTTCATCCGCAGGGCGGAGGAGGGCACGCTGTAAAACAGTCTGTCGAGGAAGCCCGTGACCGCGCCGCTCGCGGACGCGTAATGCACGGCGCTGCCAACGATGAGCCCGTCCGCTTCCGTGAGTTTTTCCGCGACTTCGTTCACCTTGCCGCCGAAAGTGCATTTGCCCGTTTTTGAGCAGGCGCCGCAGCCCATGCAGCCCTTTTCATTGTCGCCCACATAGATGATCTCCGCGTCCACGCCGTTTTCGATGAGCCTGTCCGCGGCGATTTTGAGGGCAGTGTAGGTGCAGCCGTTTTTGTTGGGACTGCCGTTCAGAAGCAATACCTTCATTGTTCCGCCTCCAAAGGTTTGATGAGGAAGGTGGCGGGCATGCGGCGGCTGGTGTCCAGAGGATAGCCGCTGTAAACTACTTCGCCGCCCAGATACATGGCTGTAGAGTTGCCGCCGTCCAGATTGCCGGCGTTCACCGCGCCGTAGGAGAGCATGATGTCCTGCAGGTCCGTGAAGCACGCGCCCAGAGAATCGGGCTGGCGTCCCTGAATGACCAGCATCAGCACGCGGCCTTCCGCGTCCTGACCGATGGCGGTACGGGCGGAATAGGTCTGGCGGGAGCCGGTGTCGACCTTCTTGCCGTCCACGATGAGCGCCATGTTGAAGGCGAGCGCGTCGCGGATGTGCATTGCCTCCAGTTCCGTATCCTTGAACCGCCCGACCACCAGTTTGTCTTCCTCGGTGAAACCCATCACGATGTTGCAGGCGGTGTTGTTGTAGGAGTTGGCGCTCTTGACCACACCCTGACTGACGAGATAGCCGGTAGGCCAGCCGCCGATGCCTTTGTCCTCGAAACCGCCGCCGTTGATGGCGCCCAGAGCGTTGTACTTCTCCACCAACTTGTCGATGCGCATGCCTTCGCCCTTATGAGAGAAAGTATCAATGGTGCCGACAAACAGGCGGGAAGGATCGTCCAGGATCATCATGTAGCCGCGCCAGCATCCGCCGGCTACCGCCTCGACACTGATGCCGGGGTTCTCCGCAGTGATGCGCCCGGCCTTGTCGATTTCATCCTGCACGGGCAGATTGGTAAAGGAGGTCATGAGCCAGGTGTCGTGATAGGGATCCGTCATCTCGAAGCACAGATGATAGGCGCAGGGGAATACCGCGGGCTTGTTGCCGAGGGAGAAGTGAATCTCGCAGTTGAAATACACATCGCACTCGAAGGACTTTTCGCCCGTCTTCACCCAGTTTTCGCTGCGGAAATCCTTGTAATAGCGGTCCCGCACGGAGGAGAACCAGCCCGCGTCGAAATGGGTGATGGTAGTGTATGCCTCGCTGCCGTGCTTGACCACGCGGTCGGTCGCCCAGATGCCGAGATCGTCCGTGCCCACGCGGGCGAGGGTCTTCGCCCCGTTGAACGCCACGGATTCCTCATATTTCGCGATGAACGCCGCCATATCGTTTTCTTCCTCCGCGAAGCAGGGAAGGACGAGCAGCAGGACCAGTATCAGACAAATGACCTTTTTCATGATGACTCCTGAGTGACTGTGAAATGGGGAGAAGTAAAAATGAGTATTGATCCCGGCTTCCCCCACGGGGGAAACTGTCGAGCGAAGGCGAGACGGATGAGGGCTCTTCGGACGATGATACGGAGCTCCTCATCTGCCGCCGCGGCGGAACCTTCCCCTCGGGGAGGGGAAGGCAAGAGGTTGGATCTTCATCTGCCGCGGCAGCGTGATACACATTGAAGAAAGCCTGAAAATCAGAATGCCCAGGTGCCGTCCTTGAAGATCTCCACTTTCTTTCCGGCGTTCGTCTCGGCGACGATGGACAGGTCGCGGGTGCCGATCATGAAGTCCACATGGATCATGCTGTTGTTGACGCCCAGGGCGCGGCACTCTTCGAGGGACTTGTTCTGGAAATCTTTGATGGTGTCCGCGAAGCCCATGCCGACGGCCAGATGGCATACGGCGTTCTCATCGAACAGGGTCTCGTAGAACAGGATGCCGCTTTGGTTGATGGGGCTTTCGAAGGGCACGAGGGCGCACTCGCCCAGGTACTTCGCGCCTTCATCCATACTGAGCATTTCGGTCAGCAGATCTTCGTTCTTCTCCGCGTGCCATTCCACGGCCTTGCCGCCCTCAAAGCGGATGGAGAAGTTCTCGATGAGCTGTCCGTTGTAGGAAAGGGGCATGGAGGCTACGACCGTGCCCTCGGCGACGCCCTTCTTGGGGGAGATGAAGCATTCCTCGGTTGGGATGTTGGGGTTAAAGAAGATGCCCTGCAGGGAGGTGTCTCCGCCGCCCTTGAACTCTGCTTCGGGGATCATGCCAACGGTGAAGTCGGTGCCGTTAGACGCGGTGTAGTGCAGGGTCTTGATGCCCAGACCGTTCAGGAACGCGCAGCGGTCCTGCAAATCCTTGTTGTGGACTTCCCATGCCTTCACGGGATCGTCATCCACGCGGCTGCACAGCAGGATCTTTTCCCACAGTTTTTCCATCGCCTGATGCTTGGAAAGACCGGGGAACAGCTTCTTTGCCCACTTCTCGCCGGGCACGGCCGCGATGCACCACTGGTCCTTGTTTTCCATAGCGTCGCGGTAGCCGCGGATGAGCGGATAGCGGCGGCGGGAGGACTCCGCCAGTTTCTTCTGGTTGATGCCCTTGAGTCCGTCGGGATCGTCACTTACGATATGGATGCGGCAGGGGATCTTCTCCACATAGTATTCCCAGCGGGCTTTCTCGTAGGAATCGAGGGTGGAAAGGGTCTTCAGGGAACGGTATTTCACATTCACCTTGGTCAGGGGCTGATAGGAGAAATCCACGACGACCTTGCGGGCGCCGGCTTTGTAGCACTCTTCCACTACCATCTGAACGAATTCGGGCTGTTCGACGGAAGCGTTGACGATGACATCCTGTCCCTTCTGGACATTGACGCCGCAGCGGGCGATGAGGCGCGCGTAGGCGCGCAGAACGGTCTTTTTCATTTTTGTATCTCCTTATGATTGATTGCGTAATCACACATTTTCATTATACGCCCTTTGCGGCGGTTTGGCAATACCTTCTTGTGCAATGGGGTCCGCGGGTGTATAATGGAGAAAAAACGCGGAGGCGGAATATGGAAATCAGAAGAGCGAATACCGGGGACATGGATGCCCTTGAAAGACTTTTGCAGCAGGTGCTCAATGTGCACCATAAGATCCGCCCGGACCTGTTCAAGCCGGGCGCGCAGAAGTATACCCGCGGGGAACTCACCGAAATCCTCGCAGACGACAGCCGTCCCGTCTTTGTCGCTGCGGAAAACGGAGAAGTGCTTGGCTACTGCTTCACCGTTTTTCAGAAGCATACCGGCAGCAACATCCTGACCGATGTGCTCACTCTCTATATCGACGATCTCTGCGTGGACGAGAGCGCCCGCGGAAGGGGCGTCGGCACGGCGCTGTACAGTTACACGCTGGATTTCGCGAAGGTAAATCAGTGCTATAATGTAACCTTGAATGTCTGGGCGGGCAATGACGATGCCATGAATTTCTACATTTCCAGGGGACTGAAGCCGCAAAAAGTGGGAATGGAAGTCATTTTGTGAAAAAATAACCGAGTTTAGCCTTGCAATTTTCGGGTTACTGATGTACAATAAATGTAACTGTGTAAAATAACTCGGAGGTTGAACGGCATGAAAAAGAAGGACGGGAGTTTCCTGCTCATTCTGACCTACGCGCTGCTGGCGGTCATGTTCCTGCTGGCGTTTGTGCTGTTCAAAAACAACACCGACCGTCACATCCGCACCCAGAATGTGGAGCAGGCACTGGACAATACCCTGCTGACGGCTGCCCACATCGAGGAGAAACTGGAAAACGGCAGGCAGGTGCTTGACACCGTGGCGAACCTGTATTCCGCCTCCGCCGAAACGGCCGAAGACGAGGACGGAGTGCTCTCCGTGGTCGCGGGAAGCGGGATGTTCGATGAGTTCGAATTCATGGGCACGGACGGCGTGGCGAGAGGCTACGCCGCCGGCCGCATCGTCCGGGTGAACGGAAGGGATTACTTCAGGCGCGGCATGCAGGGCGAAAGCGGCCTGACCGTGGTGTTCGGCGCCTATTCCGGCCACACCGTCGTGTTATACTACACGCCCGCCGTCTATGATGGACAAATCCGCGGCGTGCTCACCGGCATGGACTATGCGGAAGAATGTTTCAGGACGGTCTTCGACCTGACGGAACTGAACCGCAGCGCGAAAATCTGGCTCATCACCCCGGACAGTTATGTGCTCACTTCCAGCGAGGATGTACTGCCGGGCACCACCGTGTTCTACACGGACGGCATCAGCGACGAAATCAAGGAGGCTA